>NZ_BAABEP010000083.1:0-24021 GCF_039540215.1 Streptomyces tremellae | reverse complement strand
CGCTTCCATCGGACCCCCTCCCAGGGCTCCTCCGGGCTTTCCCTTCGGTGTTTCTTGCCTTTCGGCGTGTGCCCGACTTTATCAGAAGATTTCCGGGCTGTTTTCCACTCTCTCGCCGCTTCGCCGGGCACATACGTACCCGCTGCTGCGTTCCGGTGGAGACTGAAACGTACTGGAGCGGGGGGCCCCGATGCAAATCGGGCCCCCCGCTCCGGAGATGTACCGACGGGCCGTCAGACCTCGACGACCACAGGAAGGATCATCGGGCGCCTGCGGTAGGTGTCGGACACCCACTTGCCCACCGTGCGCCGCACCAGCTGCTGGAGCTGGTGCGGGTCCGAGACGCCGTCCTGGGCCGATCTCGCGATCGCCTCGTCCACCTTCGACTGGACCGCCGTGAACGCCGCGTCGTCGATGCCGGAGCCGCGCGCGTTGAAGTGCGGGCCGCCGACCACCTTGCCCGTGGTGGAGTCCACCACCACGAACACCGACACGATGCCCTCGTCGCCGAGGATGCGGCGGTCTTTCAGGGAGGTCTCGTCCACGTCTCCGACCGAGAGGCCGTCCACGTACACGTACCCCGCCTGGACCTTGCCGGTGATCCTGGCCTTGCCGTCGACCAGGTCGACCACCACGCCGTCCTCCGCGATGACGATGTGGTCCTTGGGGACCCCCGTCAGCGCTCCGAGTTCGGCGTTGGCGCGCAGGTGGCGCCACTCGCCGTGGACCGGCATGAGGTTCTTCGGCTTGCAGATGTTGTAGAAGTACAGGAGTTCGCCCGCCGAGGCGTGCCCCGAGACGTGCACCTTGGCGTTGCCCTTGTGCACGACGTCCGCGCCCCAGCGCGTCAGGCCGTTGATCACGCGGTACACCGCGTTCTCGTTGCCGGGGATCAGGGACGACGCGAGGATCACCGTGTCGCCCTGGACGATGCGGATCTGGTGGTCGCGGTTGGCCATGCGGGACAGCGCGGCCATCGGCTCGCCCTGCGAGCCCGTGCAGACCAGCACGACCTCTTCGTCCGGCAGGTCGTCCAGCGTCTTGACGTCCACCACGAGGCCCGGCGGCACCTTCAGGTAGCCGAGGTCTCGGGCGATGCCCATGTTGCGGACCATGGAGCGGCCGACGAAGGCCACACGCCGGCCGTACTCGTGCGCCGCGTCGAGGATCTGCTGGATGCGGTGGACGTGGCTCGCGAAGCTCGCCACGATGATGCGCTTGCGCGCGTTCGCGAAGACCTGGCGCAGTACCCCGGAGATGTCGCGCTCCGGCGGGACGAAACCGGGGACCTCGGCGTTGGTGGAGTCCACCAGGAGCAGGTCGATGCCCTCCTCGCCGAGCTTGGCGAAGGTGGGCAGGTCGGTGAGCCTGCGGTCCAGCGGCAGCTGGTCCATCTTGAAGTCGCCGGTGTGCACGGCCATGCCCGCGGGGGTGCGGATGGCGACCGCGAGGGCGTCGGGGATGGAGTGGTTCACCGCGACGAACTGGCAGTCGAAGGGGCCGATGCGCTCGCGGTGCCCCTCCTCCACCTCCAGCGTGTACGGGCGGATCCGGTGCTCCTGGAGCTTGGCCTCGATCAGGGCCAGCGTCAGCTTGGAGCCGATGAGCGGGATGTCGGGCTTCAGGCGGAGCAGATAGGGCACCCCGCCGATGTGGTCCTCGTGTCCGTGCGTGAGGACGACACCCTCGATGTCGTTCAGCCGGTCCTTGAGGATGGTGAAGTCGGGCAGGATCAGGTCGACACCGGGCTGCTCCTCCTCGGGGAAGAGGACGCCGCAGTCGACGATGAGCAGGCGTCCGCCGTACTCGAAGACCGTCATGTTGCGGCCGATCTCGCCGAGGCCACCGAGCGGGGTGACGCGCAGGCCGCCCTTGGGCAGCTTCGGCGGGGCACCGAGTTCAGGATGCGGATGACTCAAAAGACTCTCCTCACCACACGCGCCACGTGCCGCTGGGGCACGTGGCGCGCATGACATTCGTGCAGGTGCAGTTGGAGTGGTCCGGGAGCGGCTCCCGGTCGTGTTCCGTTCGTCGTCGCCGACGTAACGTCTTCAGCTATTCAGTTGTGAAGTCTGGTTGTCAGAGCTGTACCCCGCCCGCGGCGAGGTCGTGCTTGAGCTGAGCGGTCTCCTGCTCGGTGAGCCCGACCAGCGGAAGACGCAGGGGGCCCGCCGGGAGGTTCCGCAGGGCGAGGGCCGCCTTCGACGTGATGACGCCCTGCGTGCGGAACATCCCGATGAAGACCGGGAGCAGCTTCTGGTGGATCTCCGCCGCCTTCTGCACGTCGCCGTGGCTGAACGCCGTGACGAGCTCGCGCAGCTCGGGCGTGGCGACATGGCCCACGACCGAGACGAAGCCGACGGCTCCGACGGAGAGCAGCGGCAGGTTGAGCATGTCGTCGCCCGAGTACCAGGCGAGCCCGGACTCGGCGATCGCGAGGCTGGCCCTGCCGAGGTCGCCCTTGGCGTCCTTGTTCGCGACGATCCGCGGGTGCTGCCCGAGACGGATCATGGTCTCGGTGTCGATCGGGATGCCGCTGCGCCCGGGGATGTCGTACAGCATGACCGGCAGCTCCGTGGCGTCCGCGATCGCCGTGAAGTGCTGGTGGAGGCCCTCCTGGGGCGGCTTGCTGTAGTACGGGGTGACCGCGAGCAGCCCGTGCGCGCCGGCCTGTTCTGCGGCGCGCGCGAGTTCCAGGCTGTGCCGGGTGTCGTTGGTGCCGACGCCCGCGATGACGTGGGCGCGGTCTCCTACCGCCTCCACCACGGCCCGCACCAGCTGCTCTTTCTCCGCGTCCGTGGTGGTCGGGGACTCGCCGGTGGTGCCGCTGATGACCAGGCCGTCGTTGCCTGCGTCCACCAGGTGGGCGGCGAGCCGCTGGGCACCGTCGACGTCGAGCGCGCCGTCCGCCGTGAAGGGCGTGACCATGGCGGTGAGGACCCTCCCGAAGGGGGTCTGCGGAGTAGAGGTCAGAGCCATGGGTAACACGCTACTCGCTGCTCAGCCCGCCGTGTGGTCTCGGGGCTCCGGACAGGAGGAGCCCGGCACTGCCTGCTCGGGGGTTCAAGCAGTGCCGGGTCCGTTTGATCAGCCTAGATGAACTTCTCGAAACCCCGCAATACGGACACTGCTCTCCCGGGACCGTACCTTTGTGCCCCGGCCCCGGCTGCGGCCGTGTCCCGTGGGACGGAGCCGCAGGTCAGGGGGCGACCCGGCCGTTGGCGTTGAAGGCGGCGTGGGTGAGCGGCATCAGGGTGCGCCAGTGCTCCTCCATCCGCTCCCCCACCATCTCGATCTCCCGCTGCGGGAACGAGGGCACCTTCGCCAGCTCGTGCTGCGTGCGCAGGCCGAGGAAGTGCATCAGCGACCGCGCGTTGCACGTCGCGTACATCGACGAGAACAGCCCCACGGGCAGCGTCGCCCGCGCCACCTCCCGCGCGACGCCCGCCGCCAGCATCTCCCGGTACGCCCCGTACGAGCGCCGGTACGACTCCTCCATCGCCGCGGTGACCGTGGCGCGCTGCTCCTCGGTCCCGTGCACGAACTCGTACTTGCCGGGCCGCCCCTGCTGCACGAGCTTGCGCTCGGCGGCCGGCACGTAGAACACCGGCAGCAGCTCCCGGTACCTCCCTGACTCCTCGTTGTAAGACCATCCGACCCTGTGGCGCATGAATTCGCGGAAGACGAAGATGGGGGCGCTGACGAAGAAGGTCATCGAGTTGTGCTCGAAGGGGCTGCCGTGGCGGTCCCGCATGAGGTAGTTGATCAGGCCCTTGGAGCGCTCGGGATCCTTCGTCAGCTCGTCGAGGGACTGCTCGCCCGCTGTGGAGACGCGGGCCGCCCACAGGACGTCGGAGTCGGCGGCGCTGTGCTTCACCAGCTCGACGGTGACGTCGCTGCGGAAACTCGGCTCAGGCCCGGTCGTGTCGGTGCTCACCTGCGGGATCCTCCCGTTTCTGTACACGTGCGGGCCCACTGTAGAGGGCGGTGCGGGTGCGCCCGCCGCCAGGTCGTTCTCCCTCTTTCGGGGAATTCGGGCACCTGAGCGGTTTGTTCTGCGTCTGTCTGAACAGCAGGACTGCCGAGTACGGGCACCGAGGTACCAGAGGAGGCCGACCCATGTTCCGCCGACGTGAGGACGTACCGTTCAGCTTTCTCGCCGAGGCCGAGCGCTTCCGCAGCCATGTCGAGCCGCCGCCGAAGCAGCGGCCGGCCCGCGGCGAGCTGGCGGGGCGGGTGCTGACCGGGCTGGTCATCGCCGCGGCGTTCGCGGGTTCCCTGCTGTTCGGGATGCCGGCGCTCCAGGACAACCCGGCGCTGCACCACGCGCAGCAGTCGGAGGCGGCGCAGCACCGCTGAGCGTCGGGGCCGTGCGCCCGGCCCCTCGGGTGGTCCGGGCGCACGGGTCTCGGTAGCCTCACCGGGCACAGCAATCGAGCGTGCTTGTGAGTGAGGATCAGTCGTGCCCTTGTCCTTCCTGACGGCCGATCGTGCGTTCGACGCGGCGGATGCCGCGTTGCCGTACGACGACCACGATCATTGGCGGCGCCCCTACCGGCCGGGTCCCTGGCGGGTGGGGGTCGCCGCGGTTCTGCTGCTGCTCTCGTCGTTCATCCTGTTCGCGACCGTGGTGACCGCGCTGGCCGCGGGCGGGTCCGGTGCCGTGGTGTGCGCCGTGGTCTCCGTGGTGGTGATCGCGGTGGCCCTGCGGATGCTGCGGATGGGGACGTGGGTGAGCAGGCACGGTGTGCGCAGGGTGGGTCTGCTGCGCACGTCGACCGTGGCGTGGGAGCAGGCCGCGGCGGTGCGTACGGTGCAGCAGCCGGTGCGCTGGCTGGGGCTGCCGCGTACGGTGCAGGGCCAGGCGCTGGTGCTCGAACGGCACCGGGGTGAGCGGGTGGCGCTGCTGACGACGCACAGCGCGGACTTCCTGGCGAGCGGTGACGCCTTCGACCGGGCGGCGGACACGGTGGAGGCGTGGGGCGCGGAGTACGGGCGCGCCCGCTGAGGCCGCAGGCGCTCCTTCGCGGTCTTCAGGGGCCCGCGGGGTGGTGCGGGGGTCAGGCGCGCACGGGTCGCCCGTCGTGGAGCGCTATGGCACGCTGCATCGCCTTGCGGGCCCTCGGTGTGTCGCGGGCGTCGCGGTAGGCGACGGCGAGGCGGAACCAGCAGCGCCAGTCGTCGGGGGCGTCCTCGGTCTCGGCGCGGCGGCGTGCGAAGACGGCGTCGGCCGAGTCGCGGTCGATGCGGCCGTCCGGGGTGCGGGCGAGTTCGTCTACGGGCAGGCCGCCCTCGGCGTCGAGTTCGGCGGCGAGGGCGTTGGCGCGGGTGACGAAACGGGTGTTCTGCCAGAGGAACCAGGCCCCGATGAGCGGCAGGATCAGGACTGCGACGCCGAAGACGACCGTGACGGGGGTGCCTGCCTGGATGAGCCAGACGCCGCGTGTCCCCGCCAGGACGAAGTAGAAGACGAGGACGACGGCGCCGACGACGTAGGTGATCTTCGCGCTCATGGGTGTGGTGGGGTCCGGTCCGCTCAGGCGAGGTCGAGGAAGTGTTCCAGGCCGAAGGTGAGGCCCGGGGTGGTGGTGACGCGCCGTACGCCGAGCAGGATGCCCGGCATGAAGCTGCTGTGGTGCAGGGAGTCGTGGCGGATGGTGAGTGTCTCGCCCTCGCCGCCGAGGATGACCTCCTGGTGGGCGAGGAGGCCGCGCAGGCGTACGGAGTGCACGGGGACGCCGTCGATGTCGGCGCCGCGGGCGCCGTCGAGTGCGGTTTTCGTGGCGTCGGGCTGGGCGCCGAGTCCTGCGGCGGCCCGGGCTCCTGCGACGAGCTGAGCGGTCCTGGCGGCGGTGCCCGAGGGGGCGTCGGCCTTGCCGGGGTGGTGGAGTTCCACGATCTCGACGGACTCGAACATGCGGGCGGCGATCTCGGAGAACTTCATGGTGAGGACGGCGCCGATGGAGAAGTTCGGTGCGATGAGCACGCCGGTCGCGGGCGAGGCGGCGAGCGAGGTGCCGAGTTCGGCGAGGCGTTCTTCGGTCCAGCCCGTGGTGCCGACGACGGCGTGGATGCCGTGCCGTACGAGGAAGTCGAGGTTGCCCATGACGGAGGCGGGGGTGGTGAGCTCGACGGCGACCTGGGCGCCGGTCTCGGTGAGGGTGTCCAGCGTGTCGCCCCGGCCGAGCGCGGCGACCAGTTCCATGTCGTCGGCGGCCTCGACGGCCCGTACCGCCTCGGAGCCGATGCGGCCCCTGGCGCCGAGTACGGCCACGCGCAGCTTGCTCATCGCTCGGTGTTCCTCCGGTTTCGTGGTGGTGCGGGTCTGCGGGGCGGTGCGGGTGTCCGCCGGGGTGCGGGAGCGTCCGTGGTGGTGCCGGGTCAGGAGACCGCTTCGTCGAGGTGGGCGGCGTCCTTGTCGCCGAGCGGTCCGATGACCGCGAGCGAGGGGCGCTGTCCCAGTACATCGCGGGCGACCTCGCGGACGTCGTCCGGGGTGACCGCGGCGATCCTCGCGAGGAGGTCGTCGGTGGAGAGGTGGTCGCCCCAGCACAGTTCGCTCTTGCCGACGCGGTTCATGAGGGCGCCGGTGTCTTCGAGGCCGAGGACGGTGGCGCCGGAGAGCTGGCCGACGGCGCGGGCGAGTTCGTCGTCGTCGAGCCCCTCGGTGGCCGCGCGGTGGAGTTCGTCGCGGCAGATCCCCAGGACGTCGGCGACCTGGGCGGGGCGGCAGCCCGCGTAGACACCGAAGAGGCCGCAGTCGGCGAAGCCCGAGGTGTACGAGTAGACGCTGTAGGCGAGGCCGCGCTTCTCCCGTACCTCCTGGAAGAGGCGGGAGCTCATGCCGCCGCCGAGGGCGGTGTTGAGGACGCCGAGGGCCCAGCGGCGTTCGTCGGTGCGGGCGAGTCCCGGCATGCCGAGGATGAGGTGGGCCTGTTCTGTGGAGCGGTCGAGGACGTCGACCTTGCCCGCGGTGCGAAGGGCGCGCCGGCCGGAGCGCGGGGGCAGGGGTGCCGCGTCGGTGCGGGTGAGGGCGCCCGCCCTCTCGAAGGCGGTGCGCACCTGCCGTACGAGGGCGGTGTGGTCGACGTTGCCCGCGGCGGCGACGATCAGGTGCCGCGGGTCGTAGTGCTTGCGGTAGTAGCGGGCGATGCGGTCGCGGTCGAGGGCCTCGACGGTGTCGACGGTGCCGAGGACGGGGCGGCCGAGCGGGGTGTCCCCGAACATGGTCTGCGCGAACAGGTCGTGGACGATGTCGCCGGGGTCGTCGTCGGTCATGGCGATCTCTTCGAGGATGACCCCGCGCTCCGCCTCGACGTCGGCGGGCTCGATGAGGGAGCCGGTGAGCATGTCGCAGACGATGTCGACGGCGAGCGGCAGGTCGGTGTCGAGGACCCGCGCGTAGTAGCAGGTGTACTCCTTCGCCGTGAAGGCGTTCATCTCGCCGCCGACCGCGTCGATGGCGGACGAGATGTCGAGGGCGCTGCGCCGCTCGGTGCCCTTGAAGAGGAGGTGTTCGAGGTAGTGGGTGGCGCCGCCGAGTGCGGGGGTCTCGTCGCGTGAGCCTGCCTGGACCCAGATGCCGAAGGTCGCGGAACGCACGGACGGGAGAGTTTCGGTGACGACGCGGAGGCCGCCGGGGAGGGTGGTGCGGCGTACGGTGCCGACGCCGTTCTCGCCCTTGACGAGGGTTCGGGTACGGGCGACGGCCCGCGCCTCGGATGAGGTGCGGGCCGTCGCCTTGAGGCCGGGGGACGTCACTTGGCGTCTGCGTCCTTCGCCTCGTCGGTCTTGCTGTCGTCTTCGCCGCCCTCGCCCTCGATGACGGGGATGAGGGAGAGCTTGCCGCGCTGGTCGATCTCGGCGATCTCGACCTGGACCTTCTGGCCGACGCCGAGGACGTCCTCGACGTTCTCCACGCGCTTGCCGCCGGCGAGCTTGCGGATCTGCGAGATGTGGAGCAGGCCGTCCTTGCCGGGGAGCAGGGAGACGAACGCGCCGAAGGTGGTCGTCTTGACGACCGTGCCGAGGTAGCGCTCGCCCACCTCGGGCATGGTCGGGTTGGCGATGCCGTTGATCGTGGTGCGGGCGGCCTCGGCGGAGGGGCCGTCGGCGGCGCCGATGTAGATGGTGCCGTCGTCCTCGATGGTGATGTCGGCGCCGGTGTCCTCCTGGATCTGGTTGATCATCTTGCCCTTGGGGCCGATGACCTCGCCGATCTTGTCCACCGGGATCTTGACGGTGATGATGCGCGGCGCGTTCGGGGACATCTCGTCGGGGACGTCGATGGCCTCGTTCATCACGTCGAGGATGTGCAGGCGCGCGTCCCTTGCCTGCTTCAGCGCGGCGGCGAGCACGGAGGCGGGGATGCCGTCGAGCTTGGTGTCGAGCTGGAGCGCGGTGACGAACGTCTTGGTGCCGGCGACCTTGAAGTCCATGTCGCCGAAGGCGTCCTCCGCACCGAGGATGTCGGTGAGGGTGACGTAGTGGGTCTCGCCCTCGATCTCCTGGGAGATGAGGCCCATGGCGATGCCGGCGACGGGGGCCTTGAGGGGCACGCCCGCGTTCAGCAGCGACATGGTGGAGGCGCAGACGGAGCCCATCGACGTGGAGCCGTTGGAGCCGAGGGCCTCGGAGACCTGGCGGATCGCGTAGGGGAACTCCTCGCGGGTCGGCAGGACCGGGACGAGGGCACGCTCGGCGAGGGCGCCGTGGCCGATCTCGCGGCGCTTCGGGGAGCCCACGCGGCCGGTCTCGCCGGTGGAGTACGGCGGGAAGTTGTAGTTGTGCATGTAGCGCTTGCGCGTCACCGGGGAGAGGGTGTCGAGCTGCTGCTCCATGCGGAGCATGTTGAGCGTGGTGACGCCCAGGATCTGGGTCTCGCCGCGCTCGAACAGGGCGGAGCCGTGCACCCGCGGGATGGCCTCGACCTCGGCGGCGAGGGTGCGGATGTCGGTGACGCCGCGGCCGTCGATGCGGACCTTGTCCTTGATGACGCGCTGGCGCACCAGGGACTTCGTGAGGGCGCGGTAGGCGGCGGAGATCTCCTTCTCGCGGCCTTCGAACTGCGGGAGCAGCTTCTCGGCGGCGAGGCCCTTGACGCGGTCGAGCTCGGCCTCCCTGTCCTGCTTGCCCGCGATGGTGAGGGCCTGGGCGAGCTCGTCCCTGACGGCGGCGGTGAGCGCCTCAAGGACGTCGTCCTGGTAGTCGAGGAAGATCGGGAACTCGCCGGTGGGCTTGGCTGCCTTGGCGGCGAGGTCGGCCTGGGCGCGGCAGAGGACCTTGATGAAGGGCTTCGCGGCTTCGAGTCCTGCGGCGACGACCTCCTCGGTGGGGGCCTCGGCGCCGTTCTTCACGAGCTGGATGGTCTTCTCGGTGGCCTCGGCCTCGACCATCATGATCGCGACGTCGCCGTCTTCGAGGACCCGGCCGGCGACGACCATGTCGAAGACGGCGTCCTCCAGCTCGGTGTGGGTCGGGAAGGCGACCCACTGGCCCTTGATGAGGGCGACGCGGGTGCCGCCGATGGGGCCGGAGAAGGGCAGGCCGGCCAGCTGCGTGGAGCAGGAGGCGGCGTTGATGGCGACCACGTCGTAGAGGTGGTCGGGGTTGAGCGCCATGATCGTCTCGACGATCTGGATCTCGTTGCGCAGGCCCTTCTTGAACGAGGGGCGCAGCGGCCGGTCGATCAGGCGGCAGGTGAGGATGGCGTCCTCGGAGGGGCGGCCCTCCCTGCGGAAGAAGGAGCCGGGGATCTTGCCGGCCGAGTACATGCGCTCCTCGACGTCCACCGTGAGGGGGAAGAAGTCGAGCTGGTCCTTGGGGTTCTTCGAGGCGGTGGTGGCCGACAGCACCATGGTGTCGTCGTCCAGGTACGCGACGGCGGACCCGGCGGCCTGCTTGGCCAGACGGCCCGTCTCGAAGCGGATGGTGCGGGTGCCGAAGGAGCCGTTGTCGATGACGGCCTCGGCGTAGTGGGTCTCGTTCTCCACCAGTGTTTTCTCCTCGTCTTCGTCTGCCGCCCGTGTGGCGGCGGACGCTGGGAGGGGCGCTCCTTGGTGCTTGCCGGTCTTCGATCGAAGCAGCCGGTGCGCACGCGCGGCGGGGCTTCCCTCGGGGGTACTCCCTGGCGCGGGCGCGTCTTCCGGATGCCACTACCGAGGACCGGCGGCGGCGGAGGGCGCTCCTCCTCGCTCACTTCTGTGTTCTGTTGTGCTGTTTTTCCACGTGCTCGTCAGCCAGAGTACTGAGCCGCGGCCCGGGACGACATTCCGGCCGGGCCGTGCATACGGCGAAGGGAGCGGTTCCCGGGCGGGAACCGCTCCCTTCGCGCGCTGCTACTTGGCGCCCGCGGCGCCGCGGCGGATGCCGAGGCGATCGACCAGCGTACGGAAGCGCTGGATGTCCTTCTTGGCCAGGTACTGGAGCAGACGGCGGCGCTGGCCCACCAGGATCAGCAGACCACGCCGGGAGTGGTGGTCGTGCTTGTGGGTCTTGAGGTGCTCGGTCAGGTCCGAGATCCGGCGCGAAAGGAGGGCGACCTGGACCTCGGGAGAGCCGGTGTCACCTTCCTTGGTGCCGAACTCGTCCATGATCTGCTTCTTGGTGGCGGTGTCGAGCGACACGCGTACTCCTCGTGGTCTTCGTGGGCCGCCGAGTGCCCCGGGTCGTATTCTCCGGGGGACTTCCGTGACTCGGGAGGCCGTCCCGTGCGTCCTGGGGCGCCGGCCGCGGGGTGCGCGGCGGCTGCCGCACCGTGGAGGTGGGCGGACGTACGGGTAGTGGTCAGCCTACCAGCCGGTCGGGGCGCCCCCGACCGCGCTCCCCCGTCCCCCGCGGGACCCCCGGGCCGCGGGTCAGCCGGTGAGGGCGCGGGCCCTGGCGAAGACGTCGAGGACGGCGAGGCACAGCGGTACGAGGGAGAGCAGGACGGCGCCCTCCGCGAGGTCGAGGAGGCGGCCCCAGAACGGTGAGAGCCCCTTGCGCGGGATGATCAGGCCGATGGCGGTGAGCAGGGCCGCGCCGACCGCGACGCTCGCCGCGAGCCAGACGGTACGCAGGTCGAGCGGGCCGTGGTCGCCGTAGCGGAGCAGCTGGTCGACGGGCCCCGCGGGCGGGTTCAGGCAGAGGCCGAGCACGAGGAGGGCGACGGCGGCGAGGCCGGCGACGAGCGCGCAGCACACCTGCGAGGTGTAGCGGAAGAGGCGGGCGCGCAGCAGCATCGCGAGTCCCGAGGCGAGGGCGAGGAGCTGCCCGTACAGGTTGTCGGAGAAGCCGAGGACGGCGGCGGCGCCGACGACGGTGGCGGAGCAGCCGCCGACGAGGCCGAGGAGCATCTCGTGACCGCGGCGTGCCTGGGCGGCGATGCGCTCGGTGTCGACGGGTTCCGCCGCGGCGGCGGGGTCGGCCTCTGCGGCGCCCGGCCCGTCGGCGGCGCCGCGGGGCGCGGCGTAGCCGATGGGCAGGCGGGCGAAGCGGGCGGAGAGTCCCGGCAGGAAGGCGACGAGGCCGACCGCGACGGGCGCGCACACGGCGGCGGTCTCGCGGGGCGAGGCGCCCGTGAGGATCGCGCCGAAGGTGGCGAGGGTGCCGACGGTGGCGAGGAAGGTGGCGGCGACGAAGGGGGCGTCGCCGCTCGGGGTGAGCGCGACGAGCGCGACGGACGCGACCAGGACGGTGACGCAGCCGAGCAGGAACTGCAGGCGTCCCGGCCCCTGGCCTGCGTCGGGGCCGAGGATCCCGGAGCCGCCGATGAGCAGCAGCGGGAGCGCGCCGAGGCCGAGGGCGACGGCGGCGGTGCGGTCGGCGTAGACCCGGGCCCGTACCCCGGACAGCGCGGTGAGCAGGACGCCCGCGCCGCCCGCGATGATGCCGGGCAGGCCGTGCATGTCGTGGCGCACCGGGTCGGCGAACCAGAGGACGAAGCCGAGGAGCACCAGGAGCAGGCCGCCGGCGGCGAGGCCCGCGCCGCGCATCAGGTCGTCGCTCCACAGGTGCCGGTCGCGGCGCACGGCGGCGGCGACGGCGTCGGACACGTCGTCGAAGACGGCGGGCGGAAGGGACTCGGCGAACGGCCGCAGGGCGAGCACCTCGCCGTCGAGCACCTGCTGCGCGGCGAGGGTGCGGGAGCCGTCGAGCACGGTGCCGTCGCGGCGCACGAGGTGGTAGCCGGTGGGGGCGCCCGCGGGCTGGGTCTGGCCGGTGAGCCGGAGGATCTCCGGGTAGATGTCGGCGACGGCGATGTCCTCGGGGAGCGCCACGTCGATCCTGCTGTCGGGGGCGACGACCGTCACGCGGCAGAACCCCGACGCCGTGCTCGTACTCACGTGTTCCGTCCCCCTGATCACGCCTGGTTCCCGCCCGTTTTCGCGCCGGTCGCCGCGCCGGGTGCGGCGGCTGCCCTGCCGCCTTCGGCTTCGCGGTCGCGCACGGTGCGCGCGCCACCCTACCGGGCCCTGCCGCGGGGTGCTGCCAGTAGGATCGCGTGCTGCACGTGAGCCGCCGCCACGGGGGCGCCGGTACGGAACCATCCGCCCGTATTGAGGAATTGGTGCGTCGGTGAGCCAGATCGTCGTCAAACGACCGCCGCGGTCGCTTCCGCCCGAAGTGCCCGCGGAACCGCTGGCCCTGGAGGCCCCGCCGGAGCTGCCGCGGGGGCAGCAGGAGGGCATGCTGATGCAGCTCCTGCCGGTGCTCGGCATGGGCTCGTCCGTGGTGTTCTTCTTCTCGCCGCAGGCCGCTCCTTTCATGCGCATCATGGGCGTGCTGATGCTGGTCTCGACGGTCGGCATGGTGATCGCGCAGATCTTCCGCTTCCGCCGCGGTACGCAGGGGCAAATGGCCGACGTGCGGCGGGACTACCTCAAGTACCTGTCGCAGTCGCGGCGCGCGGTGCGCAGGACGGCGCGGGCGCAGCGCGACGCGCAGCTGTATCTGCACCCGGCGCCGGAGCAGCTGTGGGCGGTGGTCGCCGAGGGTTCGAGGATCTGGGAGCGCCGGGTCGGGGACGCGGACTTCGGGCAGGTCAGGATCGGGCTCGGCGCGCAGCAGCTCGCGACGCCGCTGGTGGCCCCCGACACCGCGCCGGTGGACGAGCTCGAACCGCTGACGGCGGGCGCGATGCAGCGCTTCCTCGCGGTGCACGGTTCGCTGGACTCGCTGCCGATGGCGGTGTCGATGCGGGCGTTCTACCACGTGACGGTGTCGGGCGAGCCGGAGTCCGCGCAGGCGGCGGCGCGGGCGCTGGTGGCGCAGCTGGTGACGCTGCACTCGCCGGAGGACCTGGTGGTCGCGGTGGTGGCGGCGCCGCAGGCGGTGGGCCGGTGGGACTGGACGAAGTGGCTGCCGCACACGCAGGTGCCAGGGCAGCTCGACGGAGCGGGGACGAAGCGTCTCTTCGGTGACGACCTGGGCGAGATCGAGCGGCTGCTGCGGCCGCGGCTCGACGGGCGGCCGCGGTTCGGGCGCGACACGCAGCCGGTGCTCGACCAGCCGCACGTCGTGGTGGTGCTGGACGGCGGGATGGTGCCGCCCGACTCGCTGTTCGCCGCGGCGGAGGGCGTGCAGGGCGTGACGGTCGTCGAGTTGGTCGGCGGCGACCTCGACGAGCTGCGGGGCGGTCTTTCCGCGGCCGTGCACCCGGGGTGGCTGCGGCTGGAGTCGGGCGGCGGCATGGCGTACGAGGGGGTGCCTGACGGCCTGTCACTGCCGGCGGCCGAGGCGCTGGCACGGCAGCTCGCCCCGCTGCGCACGGGCGGCGGCGACGAGGACGAGCCGCTGCTGGCGAACCTCGACTTCACGGATCTGCTGAACCTCGGCGACGCGGGCGCCGTCGACGTGGCGCGCACCTGGCGGCCTCGGTCCACGGCGGAGCGGCTGCGGGTGCCGATCGGGGTGGGCGAGGACGGCAGCCCGGTGATGCTGGACCTGAAGGAGGCCGCGCAGGAGGGCATGGGCCCGCACGGGCTGTGCGTGGGCGCGACGGGTTCAGGCAAGTCGGAGCTGCTGCGCACGCTGGTGCTGGGGCTCGCGGTGACCCACTCGTCGGAGACGCTGAACTTCGTGCTCGCGGACTTCAAGGGCGGGGCCACGTTCGCCGGGATGTCGCGGATGCCGCACGTGGCGGCGGTCATCACCAACCTGGCGGACGACCTGACGCTGGTGGACCGCATGGGCGACGCGATCCGGGGCGAGCTGCAGCGGCGGCAGGAGCTGCTGCGGGCCGCGGGCAACTACGCGAACATCCACGACTACGAGAAGGCGCGGGCGGCGGGCGCGGCCCTCGAACCGCTGGCCTCGCTGGTCCTCGTGATCGACGAGTTCTCCGAACTCCTCACCGCTAAGCCCGACTTCATCGACATGTTCATCCAGATCGGCCGGATCGGCCGCTCGCTCGGCGTGCATCTGCTGCTGGCGTCGCAGCGCCTTGAGGAGGGCAGGCTGCGCGGGCTCGACACGTACCTCTCGTACCGGATCGGGCTGCGGACGTTCTCCGCGGCGGAGTCGCGGACGGCGCTCGGGGTGCCGGACGCCTACCACCTGCCCGCGGTGCCCGGCTCCGGGTATCTGAAGTTCGGCACGGACGAGATGACGCGGTTCAAGGCGGCGTACGTGTCGGGCACGTACCGCTCCGGCGGACCCGAGGTGCCGGCGGGGCAGCTGCCGGTGGACCGGCGGCCCGCGGTGTTCACCGCGACCCCGGTGCCGGTGGTGTACGCGGGCCCAGCGGTGGCGGCCGCGCCGGTGGAGCGCGAGGACGAGGCGCTCGCGGACACCGTGCTCGACGTGATCGTGCGGCGGCTCGACGGGCAGGGGGTGCCCGCGCACCAGGTGTGGCTGCCGCCGCTCGACCGGGCGCCGACGCTCGACTACCTGCTGCCGGGGATCGCGCCCACCGAGCGGCGCGGTCTGACGGCCGTCGAGTACACGCGCCCCGGCGGTCTCGTGGTGCCGCTCGGCCTGATCGACAAGCCCTTCGAGCAGCGGCGCGAGGTGCTCTACCGGGACTTCGCCGGCGCGGCGGGCCACATGCTGGTGGTCGGCGGCCCGCAGTCCGGCAAGTCGACGCTGCTGCGGACGCTGGTCGCGTCGTTCGCGCTCACCCACACGCCCGCCGAAGTGCAGTTCTACGGGCTCGACTTCGGCGGTGGCGGCCTGGCGTCGCTGGCCGGCCTCCCGCATGTCGGCGGGGTGGCGTCACGGCTCGACCCCGAGCGGGTGCGGCGGACGGTCGCCGAGGTGCTGGGAGTGCTCAACCGCCGCGAGGAGCTGTTCCGTTCGCAGGGCATCGACTCGATCGGCACGTACCGGCGCAGGCGTGCCGCGGGCGATTTCGAGGGCGAGCAGTGGGGCGACGTCTTCCTGCTGATCGACGGCTGGGGCGGCTTCAAGAACGAGTACGACATGCTGGAGCCGGTGATCGCGGACATCGCGGCGCGCGGCCTCGGCTACGGCGTGCACATCGTGGTCACGGCCGCGCGGTACATGGAGGTCCGCTCGGCGCTCAAGGACCAGATGCTCGGCCGCCTGGAACTGCGCCTCGGCGACGTGATGGACTCGGAGTTCGACCGCAAGGTCGCGGCGAACGTGCCGGCGGGCGTGCCGGGCCGCGGGCAGGTCCCGGAGAAGCTGCACTTCATGACGGCGCTGCCGCGGATGGACGGCGTGAGCGACGCGGCGGACCTGTCGGACGGCACGGCGGCGCTCGTGGCGTTGGTGCGGGGCCACTGGCCGGGGCCCGAGGCTCCGCAGGTGCGGCTGCTGCCGCGCAGGCTGCCCGCGGAGCAACTGCCGAAGGGCTTCGAGTTCCCGCAGCAGGGCATCGCCATCGGCATCGACGAGACCGGTCTGGAGCCGGTGTTCGTCGACTTCGAGACCGACCCGTTCTTCGTGGTCTTCGGGGAGAGCGAGTCGGGCAAGACGTCGCTGCTGCGGCTCATCGCCAAGCAGCTCGCCGAGCGCTACACGCCGGAGCAGGCACGGATCGTGGTGGGCGACTACCGGCGCTCCCTGCTGGAGGCGGTGCCCGAGTCGCACCTGCTGGAGTACGCGCCGATGGCGTCCGCGATGGACGTGCACATGGACGCGATCGCCACGGTGATGGGCAAGCGCGCCCCGAAGCCGGACATCACTCCGCAGCAACTGCGGGACCGCAGCTGGTGGTCGGGGCCGCAGCTGTTCGTGATCGTGGACGACTACGAGCTGGTGGCGGCGGGTTCGGCCAATCCGATGGCGCGACTGGTGGAGAACCTCCCCTTCGCCCGCGACGTGGGCGTGCGCTTCATCGTGGCCCGCAGCGCCGCTGGCGCCTCCCGGTCCAGCTTCGAGCCGTTCATGCAGCGCGTGAAGGAACTCGGCGCGCAGGGCGTCGTCCTCTCGGGCGACCCCGGCGAGGGCGACGTCCTCGGCCATGTCAGGGCCCGCCCCATGCCCCCGGGCCGCGGCACCTTCGTCTCCCGCAGGCGGGGCACCCCGCTCATCCAGACGGGCTGGCTGCCTGAGCGGTGAGCACCCGGGGGCCCGTGGAACGGGCCGCGGGGCGAACGGGCCCCGGGGCGAACGGGCCGCGGGGCGCGGTGGCCGCAAGTAGGCTGGGCCAGGACGTCAGTGGAGTGAGCGCCGGGAGGAAAGCGCGGATGGCCGACGCAGTGGACAAGCAGCGCGTCAAGGAGGAGCTGTACGCCCTGGACATCTCCGGGGTGGAATGGCTCGGGGCGCCCGGTACGGAGAACGACGAGGAGCGCGTCGAGATCGCGTACCTGCCGGAGGGGGCGGTGGCGATGCGGTCGTCGAAGGACCACGCGACGGTGCTCCGCTACACCAAGGCGGAGTGGGACGCGTTCGTGCTCGGCGCGCGGGACGGGGAGTTCGACCTGGACGCGCACCAGCCGCCCGCGGACGCCTGACACGTGCGTGAGGGGGGTGCCCGCCGGTGGCGGGCACCCCCCTCACGCGTGCGGATCAGCCCATGGACATGCGGAAGCGGGCGGCGTTGCCCCGGTCCGTGTCCTGGTAGCCGACGACGGCCTCGTCGAGGAGGGCCGCGATGCGGGCCAGGTCCTGGTTCATGCCGTCCATCTGGGAGGTCAGGTCGGCCTGCCGCTCGTGGTAGGCGTCCTTCGCCTGGCCGTCCCAGTGCTCGGCGACCCGCTTCACCCGGGCCATCAGGTCGGTGAGTTCGTTGGTCAGCTCGCTGGCCGTGCGGCGGACGTCGCTCGCGGCCGTGGTGACCGTGTCGTAGTTGACTGCTGTGGTCATGTCTCGCTCCTCGATGCCGTGCGGCACGGCAGGGTGATGGCTTCGACGGTGGGCGCGCGGGGCCCCGGGGCCGCTCGCGCCGGGCTCGGCGCGGCTCAGGCCATGCCGAGGATGGCGCTCTGTCCCGCCGGTGTGTCGTCCATCTGCCGGAACGTCCTGATGCGCTCCTGCTCCTCGTTGGTGAAGCCGTCGGCGCTCATCCGCATGATCTGTTCGAGTTCGACGAGGTCGCTGCGCATCTTGCGCAGACGGATGTTGAGGTCCTTCTGCGCGGTGTCGTACGCCTTGCTCGCGGCGCCGGCCCAGCCCCCCTGGATGCGGTCGACCACGCTGTTGAGCGAGGTGATGCGGCGCTGGAGCTCCTCGTGGAAGTTCTGGATGCGGTTGGCCAGGTCGGTCTGGTCGTCCGCGGTTACGTTCAGGTCTTTGCCGGCTTGCGACATCCTGCCCCTCTTCTCCCTGGTCTGACTGCCACTACGGGCGGGAAGTGCTCGGTGCCGCCCCCGTTGTGCCGGTCCACGCGCACGTGGAGCCACGGCAACTTTAGTCATTCGGCTCCGCCCTTCCAACCGGGAAGCCGGCCGCGCGTACCGGGCGGTCACCCGCGTCCGGCGCCACCGCCCGCGCGCACGGCGGCCTTTCTGCGGCTGTCGCGCAGGACGACCGCGGTGCCGCCGACGACGGCGACCAGGACGGCGGCGATGCCCAGGGTGTAGGTGGCGTAGCGGCGGGTGCGCTCCTGCGGGCTCTCGCCGAGGGTGAGCGGAGCGGCCTGCGGCGCGGGCGCCTTCGGCGGCCCCGGGTCCGGACTCGGTGACTGGAGCGGGGCGTTGTCGCCGGTGACGGCTGCGACCGGGTCGACGACGCCCCAGCCGACGAAGTCGTCGTGCCCGTTGACGCTGCGTTCGGCGGTCTGCTCGATCTGCGCGACGACCTCGCGCGCCGTCCACCCGGGGTGCTCCGCGCGCAGCAGGGCGGCGACCCCGGCGACGTAGGGCGCGGAGAAGCTGGTGCCGTTGTCGAGGCACTGGCCGTTGCCGGGGACGGTGGAGACGATGTCGACGCCGGGTGCCGCGACGCCGACGAAGGCGCCCGCCTGCGAGAAGGCGGCGCGTTCGTTGTCGCGGTCGGACGCGGCGACGGCGAGGACGCCGGGGAAGGCCGCGGGGTAGGTGTCGCGGGCCCTGCCGTCGGTGCCGTCGTTGCCCGCGGAGGCGACCACGACGACCTGGTGGGCGAGCGCGTAGCGCACGGCCTTGGCCAACTTCGACTGGGGGCCGAGGGGTTCGGAGGTGTCCTGGGAGATGTTGATGACGCCGGCGTGCTGGTCGACTGCGTACTCGATCGCCTCGGCCATGGTGTCCGACTTGCCGCTGTTCTTCTCGTCGTTCTGCCGGATCGGGATGATCGTCGCCTCGGGCGCGATGCCCACGAAGCCGGTGCCCGCGCGGGGGCGCGCCGCGATGATGCCGGCGACCTTGGTGCCGTGGCCGACGGTGTCGGTGGTGCCGTGGGTCCTGCCGAGGTAGTCCTTGCCCGCTTCGGCGTCGACCGCGCCTTTGAGCTGGCGGTTGGCGGTGTCGACGCCGGTGTCGATGACCGCGACGCGCACGCCCTTGCCCTTGGTGTCCTTCCAGAGTTCGTCGAACAGGATGCGCTGGAGCGGCCAGGGGGTGCCCGGTGTCTGCTGCTTCATCGGGAAGGTGCACTCACCGCTGCCGTCGAGGCCGGGGGCCGGGGCGCTCGCGGGGCCCCGGGCCGGTGCGGCGGCGGGTGCCTGGGCGGCTGCGGCCGGAACGGGTCTCGCGGCCGGTGCGGCGGCGGCAGGTTTCGGCGGCAGGGCCGCGAGCCCGGTGAGTGCGGCGGCCGCGGCGAGGAGGACGGCGCGGGCGAGCGGGGCGCGCGTCCCGCCGGGCTGCGGCGCCGCGGGCCCTGCGCCGGGGCGCCCTGCGTGTACGGGTGCGGTGGTGTGCCGGTGCGTCATCCCCCGTGTCCCTCTCATGAACCCTGCGGCTGGCGCGCGCCGTTGGTGTCGAGGCGCGGCCCCTTCGACAGGAAGGACGACCAGGCGATCGGCACGGCGGCCGGGGTCACCTTCGCGTAGCCGAGGCGTATCTGCGCCTGGCTCGGCTGGGGCCTGCCGTCCTCGGTCCGCTGGTCGTCGCCCGCGCCGATGTCCGAGCGCTTGGCGTCGCTGTCGCCGTTGCTCTGCACCGCGTACCGCAGTCCGGTGTCGGTGACGAGGAACAGGGAGCCGCCGGCCTTGGACTGGTTGCCCTGCGTCTCGTCGTAGAGGAGGCCGCTGCCGGGGGTGACGTAGGTGCTGGTGCCGTCCCCCTCGGTGATCTGCGCGGGGTAGGAGGGGCCCGCCCAGGCCGACAGGGTGGTGCTGCCGCCGGCGCCGGTGGAGCGCAGGACGCTGCACACCGTGTCGCGCGCGCCGGCGCCCCGGACGGCGTTGACCTGCCGGGCCCGCTGCTTCGGCCAGTGGTTGCCCGCGCCGAAGAACTCGGTGCGGGGGGTGAAGGACTGGGCGTCGACGGTGGTGGCGCGGCCGCCCATGTCGAGCATGTCGGTCTGCGGGGAGTTGATCAGCAGCCAGGCGGTGAAGTCGCTGACGGGCTCGACCCTGCCGGGCAGGACGACGTACTGCTGCGGGCCCGCGCCGGTCTGGGCGCTGAGGACCATGCCGACGCGGTCCTGCCGCGTGGTGAGGCCGCCGCCCACGCCCGCGGGCGCGCCGACCGTGCCGGGGAGGTCGGGGAAGTCGACGGGCGTCCCGGTGTGCAGGGTGGCGAGCCAGTCGTCGGTCACGGGCTGGGGTGCGCGGCCCGCGCCGACGAGGGAGATGGTGAGGTGGTCGTCGGGCTCCCCCTTGACCTGGTACTTGGTGCCGTCGGCGCCGACGAGGTAGCGGGCGCCGTCCTGCCCGCGTACGTACAGGGTCTGCCCGCCGGTGAGCCGGTCCGGCCCCTCGGTGCGGTGGAAGTCCCGCCGGGCGAGGAGGAACGCGGCCTTCTGCACACTGCCGCCGCTGCCGCCGCCGGGCTGCTCGCACACCGCCCACCGCTTCGGTGTGCCCGCCTCCGTGGCGCTGGGCAGCCGGTCGGGGGCGTAGGGGATGCCGAGGATCGCGCCGCGCGGCGGCTTGCCCGCGTCGAGGACCTTGTCGTCGACCTGGACGACGGAGAACTGGTCGGGGTCGAGCAGCAGCCGCGCGGAGGCCAGGTTGAGCACGGGGTGCAGCAGCGTCTGCCCGTCCTTGCCCGTGCCGGTGGTCAGCACCACGTACCGGGTGGTGGACTGCTTGCCCACGATGACGTTGGCGCCCGGCTTGTCCCAGTCCTTGGGCGCGGTGGGCTTGAACATGCCGAGCGCGCCGAACCCGGCGAGCACGAGCGCCCCGACGACGAGGCTCGGCACGACGGCGCGCAGCGGCCGGGGCGCGCCCTCCTCGGTGCCCGTGGGCGAGGGTTGCAGGAATGACGCCACCGTGCGCTTCTTCGCGAACGTGTACGCGTTGAGTTCGTCCCGCCGTGATGCCATGAGTCCCCATCGGTCAACGAAGTCACGGGTGCGGCCGCCGCGGCGGGCCCTCGGCGCGTCGTCCCCCCGCGCCCGCCCGGTGCCGGACCGGGCCCGATACTACCCAGTCGCCGCGGGGGCGCCCGCGGCCGTCCCGCGGCCCCTACGATGCCCGTGGGCCCGCCGCGGGGCCGGGCCCGGTAGGGTGAGCCGGCCGTCAATGACCTGGCCCGGCAGGCCGATCGGGACGATTCGGGGGGTTCCACCACATGGCTTCCGCAACGCAGTCGCCGACCGTCGCGGCGGCGCCTCCCCTGGCGCAGGCCCCCGCGCCCGCGGCGGCGAGGCCGGGCCACTTCGGGCCGCTGCGGATGCGCCAGGTCGTCCTGTGCGAACTGGCGGCGGCGGTACTGCTCGTGGGCTGGGTGATCGACACCCTGATGCTGGTGCCCGCCGGGGTGGTCGCGGTGCTGCTCGTCCTGCTCGCGGTGGTGCGCAGGCACCGCCGCTCGCTGCCGGAGTGGCTGGGCACGGCCCTCGCACTGCGCGCGCGAACCCGCAGGGCGGCCTCGCTGACGGTGCCCGAGGGCACGGAGCCCGGCCTCGCGCCCGCGGTCGAGTGCGACCCGGCGCTGCGCACGTACGCGTACGGCGCGCGCGACCGTCGGCCCGTCGGCATGATCGGCGACGGGACGTTCCTGACGGCGGTGGTGCGGGTCGAGTCGGACGGCACGGCGCTGCGCGCGGGGCGCGGGGCGCGCCCGCTGCCGGTGGCGCTGCTGCGCGAGGTGCTCGACTTCGACGGGATACGGCTGGAGTCCGCGCAGATCGTGCAGCACACGCAGCCCGCGCCGGCGCCGCACCTGCCGCAGCAGTCGATGGCGGCGCGCAACTACGGGCCGCTCCAGGCGCAGACGGGCTCGCCCGCCCTGCGGATCACCTGGGTGGCGCTGAAGCTCGACCCCGAGCTGTGCCCCGAGGCGGTGGCCGCGCGCGGCGGAGGTCTCGAGGGTGCGCAGAAGTGCGTGGTGCGGGCGGCCGACCAGCTCGCGAGCAGGCTCGCGGGGGCGGGGTTCAGCGCGACGGTGCTCAGTGAGCAGGAGCTCACGGGGGCGATCGCGGTCTCGGCCTGCGTGAGCCCGCTGGCGATCGCGCAGGCGGGCCGCGCGGGCGCGCAGCCGCGGCGCACCAGGGAGACGTCGCGGACCTGGCGGTGCGACGACCGCAGGCACACCACGTACTGGGTGGCGCGCTGGCCCGAACTGGGCGGCGGGGGCGCGTCGATGCCGAATCTGGTGGCGCTGCTGACGTCGGTGCCCGCGCTGGCGACGACGTTCAGCCTGTGCGTGGGCCGGGGCGAGCGGCAGGGCGTCACGGTGACCGGGCACGTCCGCGTCACCGGCCGCAGCGACGAGGAACTGCTCGCGTCGCGCCATGAGCTGGAGCGCGTCGCGCGCGGGGTGCGCACCTCGCTCGTGCGGCTCGACCGGGAGCAGGTGCCGGGCGTGCTGGCCACGCTGCCGCTGGGAGGTACGCGCTGATGTCCGCACCCGTTCCGCCCGCGCAGCCCGGGTCCCCGGCGGGGGCTCCGCAGCAGGCCGTGCTCGGCACACCGCTGCCGGCCTCCGTGCCGCTCGACCAGGCGCAGCCCGTGCCGCGGGCCCAGGTCCCCGGCCAGTACGCGGGGCCGGAGGGCGGCAGGCCGGGTCCGCGCCGCGTCCGGCGGCCCGTGCAGCCCGCGCAGGGCGGCAGGCCGCGCATCGGCTTCGGCCTGATCGGGCCGCGCAGGGAGCGCCACGCGCTCACCCTCGACCAACTGGAGTCGCTCGCCCTGCCCGTGGGGGACGACGGGGTGGTCGTCGGCGTCGACGCCAACGGCAGGCCCGCGGTGCTCGGGATCAACCGGCCCACGCCGTACGACGTGACGCTGATCGGCGGGCTGTGGACCGCGCAGGTGCTCGCCCTGCGGGCGGCGGCCACCGGGGCGCGGGTCGCGGTGGAGACCGGCCGTACGCAGGCGTGGTCGGCGCTGGCGCAGGCCGCGGGCGGCGGGCAGCCGTGTATGTCGCTGCACGACGTGGGGCGGGTGCCGCCGCAGGGCGCCTCGGCCGGCAGCCCGGTCGTGGTGGTGCGGGACTGCGGGATGCGGCCGCCGCGCGGGCGCGTGGTGGCGGGGCCCTGGCAGTCCGTCGTCACGCTGCTGCCGTATCTGAGTCCCGTGGCGCCTGGGCTGATGCGGAAGTCCGGTCTTGTCGGGGTGCAGCGGGTGTCGCCTGACGAGAGCGCGCAGATCGGCCGGATCATGGGGCTGCCGCAGGCGGAGGCCGCGGCGCTGACGACCCTGGCCGACGGGGTCACGCTCTGGTGCACCGAGCGGGACCGGCAGTTCGTGATGACGCAGGCGACGGACGCGGAGACCGGTCTGCTGGGCTCGGCGCGCCGGATGGACTGAGGGCGCCCGTCCCGGACGCCGGGCGGCATGTGCCGTTTTTGTGGAGCCGTCCCGGGCCGTACGGCGTGCCGGTGCCGCCGAGAGGCCCGGTGGGGCGCCGCCTGTGTCAGTGGATATCCGGATTTGCGCCCCACCCGTATCCATCGGGCGCCGGGTGGCGCCCAGTTGAACGCACACCGTGACGTGACGGGTAGGCGTCCTGCGGGAGGTCTGCCCTGCCACTCGGGCGCCCGTGATGATTAGGGTGGGTGAAGCGCGGCAGGAACCTGCGGGCAGGCCGGTCGCGTCACCGGGGGAGAGCCGGGCGAACCGGACATCGGGCAGGACATCCGTCGCCCCCCACCCATGACGGCACAAGGGTGCTCGACCACACCAGGAGGCAAAGTGAACGGCGATCGGGACGAGTTCCGCGGCGGCTGGAGCGTGCCGCCCGCGGACGATCAGTCCGACGCGGAGCCCGAGCTGACGGGTGAGTTCACCATCGACTACACCCCGCCCGCCTGGTACACGCAGAGCGCCTCGGGGGACGCGTCGGGCGCCGCGGCGGCCGAGCAGGGCACGGCCGCCGGCGGTGTCACTCCCCCGCCGCCGACCGGGGCGCCGCTCTCGGTGCCCGGCCTGCCCGCGGGGTACGAGCCCGGCGGTCCCGCGCCGCTGCCCGCCGACTGGTCGGCGGCGCCCGCGCAGGGCCCCGCACAGCCGGACGCCGCACCCCCGGCCCGGCCCGCCGCACCCGCGGCTCCAGCGGCCCCTGCCGCACCCGGGGCGCCACCCGCCCCTGCGGCGCC
>NZ_BAABEP010000082.1:0-24645 GCF_039540215.1 Streptomyces tremellae | reverse complement strand
CAGACACCCCATCAGCCACACCCGGCCCTCCCGGACCGCCTCACATTCTTAAGGAACCCCCATGGCACTCAAGCGACGAGGCCGTCGAAGGTACGTACGTCTTGGCGCGAGTACGACGGCTCTCGTGCTCCTCGCCGGGTGCGCGGGAGCGGGCGGCGGGGGACTCGGCTCCGGCGGCGGGCCCTCCCTCAACATCCTCATGGTGAACAACCCGCAGATGACGGACCTGCAGAAGCTCACGGCCAAGTACTTCACCAAGAAGACCGGCATCACGGTCCGCTTCACCGTGCTCCCCGAGAACGACGCCCGCGACAAGTTCACCCAGGACTTCTCCAACCAGGCGGGCCAGTACGACATCGCCACCATCAGCAACTACGAGGTGCCCTTCTACGCCAAGTACGGCTGGCTCGCCCCGCTCGACGGCTACGCCGCCAAGGACGCCGCCTTCGACCAGCAGGACATCCTCCCGCCCATGCGCGAGTCGCTGAGCGGCACCGACGGGCACCTGTACGCGGAGCCCTTCTACGGCGAGTCGTCGTTCCTCATGTACCGCAAGGACCTCTTCGCCAAGAAGCACCTGACGATGCCCGCCCACCCCACCTGGCAGCAGGTCGCCGACCTCGCCGCCAAGGCGGACGGCGCCTCGCCCGGAGTGAAGGGGATATGTCTGCGCGGCCTGCCCGGCTGGGGCGAGATGATCGCGCCCCTCACCACGGTCGTCAACACCATGGGCGGCACCTGGTTCGACAAGGACTGGAACGCCAGGCTGACCTCGCCCGCCTTCGAGAAGGCCGTCAAGTTCTACCACGACCTGGTGCGCAAGCACGGTGAGGCGGGCGCGGCCCAGTCCGGTTACGCCGAGTGCCTCAACAACATGACCCAGGGCAAGACCGCCATGTGGTACGACTCGACGGCAGGCGCCGGCTCCCTCGAAGGCTCCGGCTCCCCGGTCAAGGGCAAGATCGGCTACGTGCCCGCCCCCGTCGACAAGACCCAGCACTCCGGCTGGCTCTACACGTGGGCATGGGGCCTCCAGAAGGCGTCGCGCAACAAGGACGCCGCCTGGAAGTTCATCTCCTGGGCGTCGAGCAAGGACTACGAGCGGCTCGCGGGTCAGACCTTCGGCTGGTCCAACGTGCCCGCGGGCAAGCGGGCGTCCACCTACTCCGACCCCGACTACCTGAACAGCGCGAAGGCGTTCGCCGCCGTCACCAAGTCGTCCATCGCCGGCGTCGACCCGCGCAACCCCGGCGTGCAGAAGCGCCCCACGCCCGGCATCCAGTTCGTGGACATCCCCGACTTCACCGACCTGGGCACCAAGGTGTCCCAGGAGATCAGCTCGGCCATCGCGGGCAAGCAGTCCGTGGGCACCGCGCTGAAGCGCTCGCAGGATCTCGCCGACAAGGTCGCACAGGAGCAGCGATGACCACGACAACCGCCCCCACCGCGCCGGACGCCCCCGCGTCCGGGGGCCGCGCGGCCCGCCCAGGACGCACCCCCGGCAGGGCGCGCGCCTGGGCCACCAGGGCACCGCTGATGCCCGCCCTGATCTTCCTCATCGCGGTCACCCAGCTGCCCTTCGTGGCAACCCTGGTGATCTCCCTCTTCGACTGGAACCAGCTCTCCCCCCGGGGCCGCACCTTCCACGGCCTCGGCAACTACGCCACCGTCTTCACCGACCCCGACCTGCGCGACGCGGTCTTCACCACGATCCTGCTCACCGTCGCGGTCGTGGTCGCCAGCGTCGTCGTCGGGCTGCTGCTCGCGCTCCTGCTCGACCGCAAGTTCTTCGGCCGCGGCGTGGTGCGCACCTTGCTGATCACACCGTTCCTGCTGGTGCCCGTCTCCGCCGCACTGCTGTGGAAGCACGTCCTGTACAACCCCGAGTACGGCCTCCTCAACGGCGCCTGGAGCTGGATCGCCTCCCTCTTCGGCGACCACTCCGCCGCCCAGCCCGACTGGATCTCCGACATGCCGCTGACCGCGGTGGAGATCGCGCTGGTGTGGCAGTGGACCCCGTTCATGATGCTGATCCTGCTCGCCGGGCTCCAGAGCAGGCCGGCCGAGGCGATCGAGGCCGCCCGCCTCGACGGCGCGGGACCCTGGCAGATGTTCCGCTTCATCACCCTGCCGCACCTGCGCCGCTACCTCGAACTCGGCATCCTGCTCGGCTCGATCAACATCGTCCAGAACTTCGACGCCGTGTTCACCATCACCGCGGGCGGACTCGGCAGCGCCAACCTCCCCTACACCATCTACCAGACCTTCTACCAGGCCCACGAGTACGGACTCGCCTCCGCGGAAGGCGTCGTCGTGGTGATCGGCACGATCATCATCGCGACCTTCGCGCTGCGCGTCGTCTCGTCCCTGTTCACCGAGGAGGCGGGACGGGCATGACCACCACCATCACTCCGGCGACCGCGGCGGCGCCCGCGAGGCCCGCCTCCCCGCACACCGCGCGCTCCCGCAAGGAGCGGCGCAGGAACGCCTGGACCGGTCTCGTGGCCTGGATCGTCGGCATCCTCTTCTGCGCGCCCGCGCTGTGGATGCTGCTGACGTCCTTCCACTCCGAGTCGGACGCCGCGACCAACCCGCCGTCGCCCGGCGCGCCCCTGACGCTCTCCGCCTACCGCGTCTTCTTCGGCTCGGGCGGCGGCGCGAGCCCCTGGCCCCCACTGATCAACTCGGTGACCACGTCGGTGGTCTCCACGGCTTTGGTGCTGGTGCTCGCGCTGCCCGCCGCGTACGCGCTGTCCATCAGGCGCGTCGAGAAGTGGACGGACGTGATGTTCTTCTTCCTGTCCACGAAGATGCTGCCCATCGTGGCGGGCCTGCTGCCGGTGTACCTCTTCGCGCGCAACACCGGCTTCCTGGACAACGTCTGGCTGCTCGTCATTCTCTACACCTCGATGAACCTCCCCATCGCGGTGTGGATGATGCAGTCGTTCCTCGCCGATGTGCCGGTCTCCATCATCGAGGCCGCGCAGGTCGACGGCGCGAGGCTGCCCACGGTGCTGCTGCGGGTGGTGGCGCCCGTCGCCGCCCCCGGCATCGCCGCCACCTCGCTGATCTGCTTCATCTTCAGCTGGAACGAGCTGCTGTTCGCACGGGTGCTCACCGGTGTGCGCGCCGAGACCGCGCCCGTGTTCCTGACCGGATTCGTCACCAGCCAGGGCCTGTTCCTCGCCCAGCTGTGCGCCGCGTCCGTCGTCGTGTCCCTGCCGGTGCTCGCCGCCGGCTTCGCCGCCCAGGACAAACTCGTCCAGGGCCTGTCTCTTGGAGCAGTCAAATGAGGGCAGCGATCATCGCCTCTCCCGGCAAGGTGTCCGTCGAAACGGTCCCCGACCCGACACCCGGCCCCCGCGACGTACTCGTCAAGGTCGCGGCGTGCGGCCTGTGCGGCACCGATCTGCACATCCTCCAGGGCGAGTTCGCACCGACCCTGCCGATCGTGCCCGGCCACGAGTTCGCCGGCGAGATCGTCGCGCTCGGCACCGACGTCACCGAGCTCTCGGTGGGCGACCGGGTCGCCGTCGACCCCTCGCTGCACTGCCACGAGTGCCACTACTGCCGCATCGGCCGGGGCAACCTCTGCGAGCGGTGGAACGCCATCGGCGTCAGCAAGCCCGGCGGGGCCGCCGAGTTCGCCGTAGCGCCGGTCGCCAACTGCGTCAAGCTGCCCGACCACATCGACGTCCACGACGCCGCGCTGATCGAGCCGCTGTCCTGCGCCGTGCGCGGCTACGACGTGCTCAGCTCCACCCTCGGCGCCGAGGTCCTGATCTACGGCTCCGGCACCATGGGCCTGATGATGCTGGAGCTCGCCAAGCGGACCGGCGCGGCCTCGGTCGACATGCTCGACGTCAACCCGGACCGCCTCGCCACCGCGGTCAAGCTCGGCTGCTCGCGCTCCGCGGCGAGCGCCGACGAGCTGGAGACCCGGCGCGGCTGGGACGTCGTCGTGGACGCCACGGGCAACGCGCGCGCCATCCAGGACGGTCTCGGCCGGGTCGCCAAGGGCGGCACCTTCCTCCAGTTCGGGGTCGCCGACTACGCGACCACCGCCGTGATCGAGCCGTACAAGATCTACAACCAGGAGATCACCATCACCGGCTCGATGGCGGTGCTGCACAGCTACGAACGGGCTGCCGCCCTCTTCGCCACGGGGGTCCTCGACCCGTCCGTGTTCATCAGTGACCGGTTCTCCCTCGAGGACTACCCGCAGGCCCTCGACCGCTTCAAGGCGGGCCAGGGCCGCAAGATCGTGGTCGAGCCGTGAGCACACCGCCGCCCGGCGCCGTCCTCGTGATCGGCGAGGCGCTGATCGACCTCGTACCGCAGCGCCGGGAGCCGGACACGGCGCGGCGCTACGCGGCCGAACCGGGCGGCGCGCCCGTCAACGTCGCCGTGGGGCTGGCCAGGCTCGCCACCCCGAGCTGGTTCGCCGGCGCGCTCGGCGGCGACGCCTTCGCGGGCGACCTGGAGGCGGTCCTCGCGGGGGCGGGCGTGGACCTCACGCTCACCGCGCGCTCGCCGCTGCCGACCACGCTCGCTGTCACCGACCCGCGGCCCGACACCAACGGGTACCACTTCCACCTGGCGGACACCGCGACCTTCGAGATCGCGGACCTGTCCGGCCGGGTGGACGGCTTCGCCGCCGTCTACGCGGGCGGCCTGGCCGCGGTCGTCGAGCCCGCGGCGGCCGCGGTCGCCGCGGCCGCCCGCGCCGCGGCCCGGTCGTCCCTCCTGGTGGTCGACCCGAACGTGCGCAGCGACCGGACGATCGACCCGGAGAGCGCCGCGCGGCGGCTGCGCGACCTGTGCGCGGCGGCACAGGTCGTGAAGGTGAGCGACGAGGACCTCGCCGTCCTGTGGCCGGGCCGCGCGCCCGAGGACGCCTGCGCTGGCCTCGCCGCGCGGGACACGCTCGTGCTGCTCACCAGGGGAGCGCGGGGGAGTGTCGCCTTCACCCCGGACGGTGAGCGGGTCGAGGTGCCCGCCACGCCCGTGACCGTGGTCAACACCATCGGCGCGGGCGACGCGTTCGCCGCGGGGGCCCTGCACCGGCTCGTGGCCCTCGACCACGAGCCGGGGGCCCCGGTCCGGGTGAGCCGTGAACAGGCCGCGGACATCCTGGAGTTCGCCGGGCGGGCCGCCGCGTCCGTGGTGGCGAGCCCCGGCACGGCGCTGGCCGCGCCGGTGCCCGCACGGGCCTGAGCCCGGCCCACGGCGACGGGGCCGCCGCTCTCCCCCGCGGGGGAGAGCGGCGGCCCCGCGGCTTCCGGCCGTCCTGACACCGGCCGGCGGGGAGCACGGGTCAGGCGGCGCGTGCCGCCCGCTCCCGCGCGGCCCTGATGATCCCGGCGTAGCGGTGCCCGCTGGACTTGACCGTGCGGACCTGGGTGCCGTAGTCGACGTGCACCAGGCCGAACCGCTTGTCGTAGCCGTAGGCCCACTCGAAGTTGTCGAGCAGCGACCACGCGAAGTACCCCGCGACCGGCGCGCCCTTGGCGGCGGCGCGGGCCACGGCTGCGAGGTGGTCCTCCAGGTAGCGGGTGCGCTCCGGGTCGTCGACCGTGCCGTCGGCGCGTACGGTGTCCTGGTAGGCGGAGCCGTTCTCCGTGACGTACAGACGCCGGGCGCCGTACTCGTCGCTCAGCCGCAGCAGCAGCTCCTCAAGGCCGTCGGAGTACACCTCCCAGCCCATGTACGTGTGCGGGCGGTCCGCGACCGGCGCGTCCGCCATCTTCGCGAACGGCGCGGGCCCCTCGGGGTCGTCCTGCACGAACTGCCGGAAGTAGTAGTTCAGTCCGAGCCAGTCGAGCGGCGCCGCGATGGTCTCCAGGTCGCCCTCGTGCACCGGCAGGTCGACCCCGTACACCTCCACCATGTCCTGTGGGTAGCCGCGGCCGTGGATCGGGTCGAGCCACCAGCGGTTGGTGTGCCCGTCGGCCCGCACGGCGGCCGCGCGGTCCGCGTCGCTGTCCGAAGCGGGCAGGATCGGGCTCAGGTTGTTGACGATGCCGACCCGGGCGTCCGGGGACGCCGCGCGGATCGCCTGCACCGCGAGGCCGTGGCCCAGGTGCAGGTGGTACGAGGTGCGCACGGCGGCCGTCAGGTCGCGCACGCCGGGCGCCATGGTGCCCTCCAGGTGCCCGATCCACGACGAGCACAGCGGCTCGTTGAGGGTCGCCCAGTCCTTCACGCGGTCGCCGAGGCGCTCGACGACGATGCCCGCGTACCGCGCGAAGTGCTCGGCGGTGGTGCGCTCCGGCCAGCCGCCCCGGTCCTGGGACGCCTGGGGCAGGTCCCAGTGGTACAGCGTGGCGAAGGGGCGGATGCCCGCTTCCAGCAGCCCGTCGACCAGCCGGTCGTAGAAGTCGAGCCCGGCCTTGTTGACCTCGCCGCCGCCGTCCGGCACGATCCGCGGCCACGCGAGGGAGAAGCGGTACGCGTCGACACCGAGGCCCTTCATCAGGCCGATGTCCTCGGGCACCCGGTGGTAGTGGTCGCAGGCCACGTCGCCGGTGTCGCCGCCGGCGGTCTTCCCCGGGGTGTGCGAGAACGTGTCCCAGATCGAGGGGGCGCGGCCGTCCTCGGCCACCGCCCCCTCGATCTGGTACGACGCGGTGGCCACGCCCCAGGTGAAGTCCGCCGGAAGGGCGTCGAGCTCGTTCACGAACTGCCTGTCTGAAAGGGTCACTTGACGGCACCCGCGGTGAGGCCTGTGACCAGGTAGCGCTGCAGGAGGAGGAACCCGACGACGACGGGCACGCTGACCACCAGCGAGGCGGCCATGATCTGGTTCCAGTAGACGTTGTTCTCCGTCGAGTAGCTCTGGAGGCCGATCGCCAGGGTCTTGGTGTTGTCGTTGGTCATCACGGAGGCGAACAGCACTTCGCCCCACGCCGTCATGAAGGCGTACACGGCGACCGCGACGATGCCGGGCACGGCGGCCGGCACAACCACGCGGAACAGCGCGCCGAACGGGCCGCAGCCGTCCACCATGGCCGCCTCGTCCAGGTCGCGCGGGACCGAGTCGAAGTAACCGATGAGCATCCAGATGGCGAACGGCAGCGAGAACGTCAGATACGTGATGATCAGGCCGCCGCGCGAGCCGTACAGATCGATGCCCGTGCTCTTGCCGATGTTGACGAAGATCAGGTAGAGCGGCAGCAGGAACAGGATGCCGGGGAACATCTGCGTGGAGAGCACCGTCACGGTGAACAGCCGCTTGCCGCGGAAGCGGTAGCGGCTCACCGCGTACGCCGCGAACACCGCGATCACGACCGAGCACGCCGTCGCCGCGACGGAGACGATCGCCGAGTTCACGAAGAACTTGGCGAGCGGCACCGTCGACCAGATGTCGATGTACGGGCGGATCGTCAGGTGCGAGGGGATCCAGGTGAACTTGCCCTGCACGTCCTCCAGCGGCTTCAGCGAACTGGAGACCATCACGTACACGGGCAGCAGGGTGAACAGCACCAGGATCGTCAGCACGATCCGGCGGGTCCACAGGAAGGAGCGCGGCGGCGCCATGGCCGGCCTGGTGGTGTCAGACATCGGAGGCCTTCCTTCCGCGCGAGGTGACCGCCAGGTACACGCCCGTGACGACCAGCAGGAACAGCAGCAGCAGGACGGACATCGCCGAGCCGGAGCCGAAGTTCCAGGACGAGAACGACGACTGGTAGATGTGGAACGAGATCAGGTCGGCGCTGCCCGGCGCGTTGCCGTTCTTGCCGAACAGCACGAACGGCGTGTTGAAGTCGTTGAACGTCCACAGGAACAGCACCAGGACCAGCACCTGGTTGACCGAGCGCAGCGACGGCAGCGTGATCTTGCGGATCTGCTGCCAGATGCCCGCGCCGTCGATCGAGGCGGCCTCGTACAGCTCGGACGGGATGTTCTGCAGACCGGCCATCACGATCAGGAAGGCGAACGGCCAGCCCTTCCACAGCGACACCACGAGCAGTGTGTAGAAGCTGTTGTTGCCGATCAGCCAGAACGACGGCTGGTCGGTGAGGTGCAGCTGGTCATGGAGCAGGTGGTTCACCATGCCGTTGTCGTGCTGGAACATGAACGCCCAGGTGATGACGGCGGCGTAGACGGGCAGCGCGTACGGGACGAGGAAGATCGTCCGCAGCGTGCCGCGGCCCCGGAACGTGTCCTGGAGCATGACCGCGGCGGTGGTGCCGAACAGCCAGCACAGCCCCACCGACAGGACGGTGAACAGGACGGTGACGAAGAAGGAGTGCAGCAGCGCCTTGCCCACCGCACCGTCGAAGTCGACGGCGACCTTGTAGTTCGACAGACCCGACCAGGGCGCGGCGCCCCAGTTGTGGATGAAGAACAGGGTGAGCTGGCGGAAGCTGATGACGACCCCGACGACCATCGGGACCACGTGGACGAGCAGTTCGAAGAGGATCGCGGGCAGGAGCAGCAGGTACGGCAGTCCGATGCGGCGCAGCCGGCCGGGGATACGCGGCCTCTTGCGCGCACCCCCGGCACCCGGGGACTCCGTGCCGCCCGCGTCGCGCGCACTGGGGGATGTCACGGTGGCGGTCATGGAGCCGGCCTCACTGGGTCATCTGCTGCTGGGCCTTGGACAGTTCGCTCTTGACCGTGTCCTTGGTGACGGTCTTGCCCGCCGCCACATCGGCCCACAGGTTCTTGAGCGCGGTGCCGACCTGGGTCTCGTACTGCGACTCGGAGGGCACCTGGGGCAGCGGCGTCGCGCTGGTCTGGAGCGTCTTCGCCATCACCTGGATGTCGCTCTGCTGGAAGGCGGCGTCGCCGTCGGCGGCCTTCACCGGCGGGACGGAGCCGTACGCCTTGTTGAGGATGACCTGCTCGGCGTCGCTGGTCATGAACTTCACGAACTTCTTCGCGCCGTCGACGTTCTTCGTGTTGTTGAAGATCGCCATGTTGATGCCCGCGACCATCGAGTTGACCTGCGAGCCGGTGCCGGGGGTGCCGGACCGCACGGGCATCGGGACGGCGCCCCAGTCGTCGGCCGACAGGTGCTGGGAGGCGAAGTTGCTGGCCGCGGCCTGCCACATGACCATGGCCGTCTTGCCCTTGCCGAAGTCCTGGAGGGACTGGTTCTGGGCGTACTCCGCGTTGCCCGGGTTGATGATCTTGTCCTTCTGCATCATGTCGACGTACTGCATGACCGCGTCGACCGCGCCTGGGGACGTGAAGGTGGGCTTGCCCGACGTGTCGAAGAAGTCGGCGTTGTGCTGCTTGGCGAGGACGTAGGAGATGTGGATGTTCTCCTGGAGGTTGCTGCCTTCCAGGCCGAGGCCCCACTTGCCCGACGTGCCGTTCTTCGAGATCTTCTGGCCGTCCTTGACCACCTCGGCCCAGGTGGTGGGAGGGGTGGTGATCCCGGCGTCCTTGAACATCTTCTTGTTGTAGTAGAGCGCGTACGCAAGGGAGTACAGCGGAACCGCCGCCGGGTCCTTGTCGGGCGACCCCGCAGCGGCCACCGCCGAGGCGTTGAAGCGGTCGCGCCCGCCGATCGCGTCGAAGTTCGCCTTGTTCCAGGGCAGCAGCGCGCCGCTCGCCTGGAGCGAGGCGGACCAGGTGTTGCCTATGTTGAGGACGTCGGGGCCCTGGCCCGACGTGGTGGCCGCGAGGATCCGGTTGAGCAGGTCGGACCACGGGACGACTTCCAGCTTGACCTTGATGCCGGTCTGCTTCTGGAACTTGGCAAGCTCGGGACCGAGGGTCTTCTTGTCGTAGTCGACGTTGGGGCCCTGGTTCGACGCCCAGTAGGTGAGCGTCTTCGGCGACTCGTTGCTGCCGCCGCCGTCCGACGACGAGCCCCCGCCGCAGGCGGCGAGGAGCGATCCGATGACGGAGACGGCGGTGACGGCTGCTGCGGCTCTGGTCTTGCGCATGTGAGGTGGCCCCTTTCCGGGGGTGGCAGCGTTCGAGAGTCGAACGGCCTCCATGACTTAATTTATGCCGTGATTTAAGAGGTGAGAGAAGGTCGCGTCAAGGTTTGTGACAGGGGTATGTTGCGTCACGGGAAGGAGCCACATGGCTGAGCGCGGCAGACGAACGGTGCGTGACCTGCGGCGGGGCAACCGTGCCCGGGTAGTGCAACGGTTGTATTTCGACGGGCCCTTGAGCCGTCAGGAGCTCGGTGCGGGCACCGGACTGAGTTCAGGTTCCATCAGCAACGTCGTCGCCGAACTCGCCGCCGAAGGCGTGCTGGAGGAGGCCGGGGTCGTCGACTCCGACGGCGGGCGGCCCCGCACACTGCTGCGCGTCGCCCCGGCGGGCGGGCTGCTCATCGGCGTCGACATCGGCGAGACCCGGGTGCGCGTCGAGCTGTTCGACCTGTCCCTGATGGAACTCGCGCGCACCGAACGGCTGTTGGAGCAGTACGACTACGACGTGGAACTCATCGTCTCCCATGTCAGCGGCGGCGTCGCCGAGGTGCTGGCGGCCGCGGACGCCGACCCGGCGCGGCTGCTCGGCATCGGGATCGGCACCCCCGGCATCATCGAGTCGGGCGGCCAGGACGGCGCCGTGGTGCACGGCCCCACCATCGGCTGGAGCGGTGTGCCGTTCGAGCGGCTGCTGAGGTCGGCGCTTGGCGTGCCCGCCGAGGTGCCGCTGTTCATCGACAACGGCGCGAAGACGCTCGGCCAGGCCGAGATGTGGTTCGGCGGCGGCCGCGGCGCCGAGATTGCCGCGATCGCCCTCGTCGGCTCGGGTGTCGGCGCCAGTGTCATCAACGGCCACGCCCTGGTCGAGGAGAGCCGTCGCAGGACGGCCTTCGAGTGGGGGCACACCACCGTGCACATGGGCGGGCGGCGCTGCCGGTGCGGCTCCATCGGCTGCCTTGAGGCATACGCGGGCGCGGAGGCCATGCGCGAGCGGTGGGGCGAGGCGGGCGGCCCGCTGCCCGAGGGCGCCGACGACGAGAGCGCGCTCGCCGCGCTGCTCGCGGCGGCCTTCCCCGCCGACCCGGCGGCGGCGCCGGACCCGCTCGCCGTCTCCCTGCTCGACGAGACCGCCGAGTGCCTCGGCGCGGCCCTCGCCGACCTGATCAACGTGTTCCTTCCCGACCGGGTGCTCCTCGGCGGCTGGGCCGGCCTGCTGATCGGCCCCCACCTGCTGCCCGCCATCCGGCACCACGCACAGCGCTACTCGCTGGGCCACGCCGCCGCCCGCACCACCATCGAGATGGGCAGGCTCGGCCCTGACGCGGTGACGGTGGGGGCCGCCACCCTGCCGCTCGCCGCGTTCCTCGCGCGCGGCGGCAGCAGGCTGCCTGCGCCGCCCGGCGCCGCGGCCGAGACCTCGGGGGTGCGCTGGCGGCCCGCCCTGCCCGCCGGGCCGCCCGCGCCGCGCGCCCCCGCGCCCACCCCGGCCGAGTCGTCCGGCTGACCGCGGGGGTGGTGCGCCGGAGCGCCGCCCGCGACCGGTGGCACCCCGGCCGCATGTGCACGGACCGTCACCCCTACGGCCCCAACGGGCCCCGCACTGGCGGGAAATGGACAGCCCTGCCGCTGCCCCTTGTCACGGTGCGTACGGGGCCCGTAACTTGACGGATCGCGACACGTCCTGCGTCTCAACGGGGAGTTGACCCATGGCCGTAACCGGTCGCCACCGCCGCTACCAGCCGAGCCGCATCAACCGCGCCTCGCTCACCGTCACCGCGGGCGGCGCCGGGATGGCGCTCCCGCTCATCGGCGCGGGGGCCGCGCACGGCGCGTCGGTGGACGTGTGGAGCAAGGTCGCCGCCTGCGAGTCCTCGGGCAACTGGCAGATCAACACCGGCAACGGCTACTACGGCGGGCTCCAGTTCACCCAGTCCACCTGGGAGGCGTACGGCGGCACGCGCTACGCGGCGCGGGCCGACCTCGCCACCAGGGACCAGCAGATCGCGGTCGCGGAGAAGGTGCTCGGCAGCCAGGGGCCCGGAGCCTGGCCCGTCTGTTCCGGGCACGCCGGGCTCGCCCGGGGCGGCGGCACACCGCACCTGGCCACCGCGGCCGACACCGTGCGGCACACCGCACCGGCGAAGGTACGTACCACGCACACCGACACGGAGCGGGCGAGACCGGCGGCCGTGCCGAAGGAGCGCGCGGCGTCTCCCACCACCGTGCCGACGCAGCGCGAGGGCTACACCGTGGCCCGCGGCGACTCGCTCTCGCAGATCACCGTCGACCGGCACCTCGCGGGCACCTGGCAGCAGGTCTACGAGGACAACCGCAAGGTCGTCGGGGACGATCCCGACCTGATCTTCCCCGGCCAGCGGCTCGTGCTGCACGTGCCCGCACAGCGCGCGGAGCAGTCGGCGGGCACCGCGGCCCCGGCCAAGCCAGGCAAGGCGGAGCCCCCGCCCCGCAAGGCCGCCCCGAAGCCCGCCCGCACCACCGCCGCACCCGCCCACAAGCCCGCGCCGAAGCCCACGCACACCACGGCCAAGCCCGCGCCGAAGCCCACGCACACCACCGCCGAGCCCGCGCCGAGGCCCACGCACCCCGCGAAGAAGGCGGCGCCGCACCACACCGCCGCGAAGGCCGCGAGCGGCGTCGAGGCACCCGTGCACGCCGCGATCGGCACCCCCTACCACGCCACCGGGCCCTCCTGGTCGAGCGGTTACCACACCGGAGTCGACTTCCTCGTCCCCACCGGCACCTCCGTCAAGGCCGTCGAGGCGGGCACCGTCGTCACCGCGGGCTGGGGCGGTTCGTACGGCTACCAGGTCGTCCTGCGTCACCCGGACGGCAAGTACAGCCAGTACGGGCACCTCTCCGCGATCAGCGTCCGCGTCGGCCAGAAGGTCGCGGAGGGCCAGCGCATCGCCAGGTCAGGGGCGACCGGCAACGTGACGGGACCCCACCTCCACTTCGAGGTGCGCACGGGCCCCGCCTACGGCAGCGACATCGACCCGCTCGCCTACCTGCGGGCGCACGGCGTCAGGATCTGAAGGACCCGAGGCCCTCGCGGGGCCCGTGGCGGCCGGCCCGCCCGGCCCGGCGGCGGGCCGCGCGCGGGTCAGCACGACGAGGCCCCGGGCCGCCACCGCGCCGAGGGCGAGCGCGCCCGCCCCGCCCGCCGCGCCGAAGCGGAACCCCTCGCCGAACAGCGTCAGCCCCACGGCCGCCGCGACCACCGGATTGACCACCGTCACCACCGCGAGCGGCGCCGCGAGCCCCGCGCCCCGGTACGCCGCCTGCGACAGCAGCAGTCCCGCCACCGTCAGCACGGCCACCGCCCCGAGGCTCGGCCACTGCACCCAGGGCGGCACCGCCGACCAGCCCTGCGTCACGGTCTTCACGAACACCGACGACACCCCGAACGCCACCCCGCCTGCCGCCGCGAGCAGCACACTGCGCGCCGCCCTGCCCCGCACCAGCGCCGCCGCCACGCAGGCCGCCCCGACCAGCCCGAGCGCCACCAGGGCGAGCAGCAGCCGCACAGGTCCTTCGAGCACCCGCCCCCCGGAACCCCGGGTCAGCGCGAGCAGCCCGGCGAGCCCGGCTGTCGCCGTCACCGCACCGGCCCACGCCCGCTGGCCCGCCCCGGCCGCGCGCCCCCGCGCCCACAGCGCCGCCATCGGCAGCGCGAAGACGACGGTGAGCGCGCCGAGCGGCTGCACCAGGCTGAGCGGGCCGTACGCGAGCGCCCCCACGTGCAGCAGGCCGCCGGCCCCGTTCAGCGCCACGGAGCCCCACCAGGGGCCGCTGCGCAGCGGCCCGTACGGCATCGCGGGCGAGGCCGCGGCGACCCGCTCCTGGACGACCGCGCCGGCCGCGTAGGCGACGGCGGATACCGCGGAGAGTGCGACGGCGAGGGCGAGGCTGCTCATGGCCCCCACCCTGCCGCCCCCGGGGCCCCGCGGTCGTCCGCCTCAGGCCCCCCTTCCCGGGTACTGCCCCCGGAGTACACGGGCGCCGGGGCCGTCCACCCCGGGTGGGGCGCGGCGTCCCGCGCGCGGGTTCCACGGTGCGCCGGTTCGTAACTCTGCCCACCGCGGTCTTCCGCACCGGGCCGATCCGGGTGACCATGTCAGGGCTCGGTCCTGCGACGACGGGGGAATGGCGTGAAAGTGGGGCTGCTCACCCGGGAGTTCCCGCCCGACGTGTACGGCGGCGCGGGGGTCCACGTGGAGTTCCTCGCCCGTGAGCTGCGCGCCCTGACCGATCTGCGGGTGCACTGCTGGGGCTCCGGCCCCGCGGCGGGTCCCGCCGCGGCGGGCGTGGTGCGCCACCGCGCCGACCCGGGCCTCGACGGCGCCAACGACGCGCTGCGCACCTTCTCGGTCGACCTCGCGATGGCCGCGGGCCTCGCCGACCGGCAGCTGGTGCACTCCCACACCTGGTACGCCAACCTCGCAGGCCACCTCGCCAAGCTGCTGTACGGCGTCCCGCACGTGATGACCGCGCACTCGCTCGAACCCCTGCGCCCCTGGAAGGCCGAGCAACTCGGCGGCGGATACGCCCTGTCCGGCTGGGCGGAGCGCACCGCGGCCGAGGCGGCGGACGCCGTCGTGGCCGTCTCGCACGGCATGCGCGAGGACGTGCTCGCCTGTTATCCGGCGCTGGACCCCGGCCGCGTCCACGTCATCCACAACGGCATCGACACCGGCCTGTACCGCCCCGATCCGGACACCGCCGCGCTCGTCCGCGCGGGCGTCGACCCGGCCAGGCCCTACGTGCTGTTCGTCGGCCGCATCACCCGGCAGAAGGGCGTGCCGCACCTGCTGCGCGCGGCCCGCGCCCTCGACCGGTCCGTCCAGCTGGTGCTGTGCGCGGGCGCGCCCGACACCCCGGCCATCGACCGCGAGTTCAGGGACCTGGTGGCCGCACTCGGCGCGAGCCGCGACGGCGTCGTCTGGATCCCGGAGATGCTGCCGCGCCCCGACGTCATCCAACTGCTCACGCACGCGGCGGTGTTCGTCTGCCCCTCGGTGTACGAACCGCTGGGCATCGTGAATCTGGAGGCCATGGCGTGCGGCACCGCCGTGGTCGCCTCCGCGGTCGGCGGCATCCCCGAGGTCGTCGACGACGGCCGCACGGGCCTGCTCGTGCCGTACGCGGAACACGGCCAGGAAGCCTTCGAGTCGGCGCTCGCCGAAGCGCTCAACCGGGTCGTCGGCGACCCCGGTGCGGCGGCGCGGATGGGCGCCGCCGGCCGGGAGCGCGCGGTGTCCGAGTTCGGCTGGGACCGGGTGGCGCGCCGCACGGTCGACGTGTACGAGAAGCTGCTGGGCGAGGGGTAGGGGGCCGGGATGCGCGGTGGACCTTCGGTGCTGGGGATCGTCCTCGCGGGCGGGGAGGGCAAACGCCTGATGCCGCTCACCACGGACCGGGCGAAACCCGCCGTGACCTTCGGCGGGACCTACCGCCTCGTGGACTTCGTGCTCTCCAGCCTCGTCAACGCGGACATCCTGCGCATCTGCGTGCTCACGCAGTACAAGTCGCACTCGCTCGACCGGCACGTCTCCACGACCTGGCGGATGTCGAGCCTGCTCGGCAACTACGTCACACCCGTGCCGGCGCAGCAGCGGCTCGGCCCGCGCTGGTACCTCGGCAGCGCGGACGCGATCCTCCAGTCCCTCAACCTCGTCCACGACGAACGGCCGGACTACATCGCGGTGTTCGGTGCCGACCACGTCTACCGGATGGACCCGCGCCAGATGCTCGCCCAGCACGTCGAGAACGGCGCGGGCGTCACGGTCGCGGGCATCAGGGTGCCGCGCGCCGAGGCGTCGGCGTTCGGTGTGATCACCCCGGGCGCCGACGGCGTCCAGGTGGAGGGCTTCCTGGAGAAGCCCGCGGACCCGCCGGGGTTGCCCGACGACCCGTCGAAGGTCTTCGCGTCCATGGGCAACTACCTCTTCACCACCAAGGTCCTGGTGGACGCGCTGCACCGGGACGCCGAGGACCCCGGCTCCGTCCACGACATGGGCGGATCGATCCTGCCGATGCTGACCGAGCGCGGCATGGCGCAGGTCTACGACTTCCACGACAACCACGTCCCAGGGGAGTCGGCGCGCGAGCACGGCTACTGGCGCGACGTGGGCACCCTCGACTCGTACTACGACGCGCACATGGACCTGGTCTCGTCGCAGCCCGCCTTCAACCTCGACAACCGCCGCTGGCCGCTCTACACCGACGCACACCAGTTGCCGCCCGCGCGGTTCGTCGCGGGCGGCATCGCGAGCGAGTCCGTGGTCGGCCCCGGCTGCGTGATCCGCGGCCAGGTCACCCGCTCCGTCCTCTCGCCCGGCGTGGTGGTGGCGGAGGGTGCGGTCGTCCAGGGCTCGGTCCTGCACGACAACGTGACGGTCGGCAGGGGCGCCGTCGTACGCGGCGCCATCCTCGACAAGAACATCGACGTGCCGCCCGGCGCCACCATCGGCGTCAACGCCCAGCGCGACGCCGAGCTCTACACCGTCTCGCCGAACGGCGTCATCGCCCTCGGCAAGGCCCAGCGCGTCGGCTGAACCCGCGCCCCGGCGCGTCACCGCCGACAAGGGCCCCCTCGCCGGTGAGTCGCCCGCACCTGCGGGGCCCTGGCCCTCGTGGAGCCGAGGCGTGGGCCGGGCCCGGCCTCTGTGCGAGGGCGGGGCGGCAAGGGCGCGCGGCACCCGGGACCGTCACGTGCGCCACGGGCGGGGGTGCTCCTGGCCCCCGCCGGGCCGATGCGGTCGCGCCCGGCGGGGGAGCCGCGCCCCCGCGCCCCCCGGGGCGCTCCCCACCGCCGTACGGTTGGCGGGCCGTACCTGGCGGAGGGGGCGCGGGAGCGCCCGGTCCCGTCCCGGGCCTTGACGCGCGGCGAGCGCCCCGCCAAGAATGAGCGCGCTTTGACAACGTTGTCCAACACCGTTTGGAGGCGCGTCCGCGTGCACCGCCCACCGCAGGCCCTGAGCCGTCGCCGCTTCGCCCAACTGGCAGGACTCGCCGCCGCGGTGGTCGCCGCGCCGGGCGGCCTGGCCGCCGCGCACCCCGCCGCAGCCGCGGCCCGGGCCCCCGCCCGTACCGGCGGCGCAGCGCCCGACGACATCGCCGCGACCTACCACAAGGTCCTGCTCACCCACACCCGGTGGACCGAGACCCAGTGGGACGCGTCCGCCGGGCACTACACCGCCACCGACTTCGGCTTCGCCGTCGTCCTCGGCCACGCCCTGCTGCTCACCCGCCCCGGCTACGACGCGGGCCTCGCGGGCATCGACGAGGACACGCTGCGCGCGCGGACGCTCGCCACGCTCAAGCACTTCGCCGCCTCCAACCGTCTCACCGGCGGCACCGAGTGGGGCAAGACGCTGTTCTTCGACACCACCTTCCAGCTGTACTTCGTGCTCGCCGCCCGGCTGCTGTGGGACCAGCTGGACGACGCGACGCGGAAGAACGTCGACACCCTCGTACGCGAACAGGCCGCGTACACCACGGCACTCGGCACCGGCGACGACCCGCTCTCGGGGGACTGGACCCCGCACGGCCTCACCGGCGGCTTCGTCGGTGACACCAAGCTGGAGGAGATGGGCGTCTACGCCCAGTCCCTCGCCCCCGGCCTCGCGTGGGCCGCCGACGACCCGCGGCACGCCGCGTGGAGCACCGCGTACGGCCGCTGGAGCCGCAACGAGACCGGCCTGCCCGCCGCCGACCTGGCCAACCCCGCCGTGGTCGACGGCGTCCCGGTCAGCGAGAACACCGCGAAGAACCTGTACGACACGTTCATCGTGGAGAACCACGGCTCCTTCGGCCCGCACTACCAGTGCGAGCTGTGGCGCACGTCGGGCCGCAACACCGTCCACTTCCTGACGGCGGGCCGCCCGCTGCCCGAGGTGCTCACCGCCCAGCCCAACGGCGACCAGCTCTGGGAGAGCCTGCTCCTGGTGATGAGCGACGCGGGTGAGCCCCTGATGCCGATGGTCAACGACCGCGAGCACCTCTACGGCCGCGACGTCATCCCCGTCGCGTTCCTCGCGCAGGTGCTCGGCGACCGCGCCGCCGCCCGCGCGGAGGCCGCGCTCGCCGAGCGCCTGACGGCCTACCAGGCCTATCCGCCGGCCAACCGGATCACCAAGTTCTCCGGCGAGCCGAAGTACGAGCCCGAGGCGCGCGCCGAGGTCGCGATCGGCTACCTGCTGCACGAGTGGCGGGCCCGCAAGGGAGGCGCCGTCCGCGCCCTGACCGACCGCGAGCTGTTCGCCAGGGCCTCGGGCGTGCGGGACTTCGGGGCCGGCCCCGGGCTCGTCGCCCACCAGTCGCCCGCCGCCTGGGCCGCGGCCGTCAGCAAGCCGGGGTTCACCAAGTTCGCCTGGCAGCCCGCGCACGACGACTGGCTGTTCACCCTCAGCGGCGGCACACCGATGTTCCTGCCCGCGACCTCCGCGGCCGTCACGGAACGCAGCGTCGCCACGTACACCGCCCTGCGGGACGGCCTCGACGCGACCGCCACCGTCCTCACCCTGGACTCGGGCCGCGCCGGGTTCACCACCCTGCCGGGCGGCGAAGTCGTCTACGCCACCAGCGGCACGGCGGCCGGCGAGGGCCACCTTGAGGTCTTCAACCTGACCATGCCTGGGGTCGCCGGCCTCGACGGCAGGCGGACCCACACCACGGCCGAGGGCAGCGTCACCGTCAGGGCCGCCGACGCGGGCGGCGCGGGGCCCGGCGCGGGACCGCGCACGGACACGCTCACCTTCCCCCGCGCCGCCTGGCGCCACCTGCGCATGCAGGGCATCACGGGCGATCCCGCGTACGGCTACTCGCTGTACTCCTTCGAGGTGCACGACGGCGCCTCGGGACCCGACCTCGCCGCGGGCGCCGCCGCCACCGCGTCCTCCGCCGACACCGGCAGGGGCGCGGCCCTCGCGGTCGACGGCGACCCGGCGACCCGCTGGGCGGTCGCCGTCGCCGACCGCGCCAAGGGCGACAGCAGCCTCACCGTCGACCTGGGCGCCGCGCGCCAGACCGACCGGGTGACGCTCAGCTGGGAGGCCGCGGCGGGCCGCGCCTACCTGATCCAGGGCTCCGAGGACGGCACCGCCTGGACCGACCTGGCCCGCTATCCGCGCGCCGACGCGACCAGCACCGGCGGCTGGATCTCGGTGGACGGCAGGGCCGGGCTCGTCGTGCGCGGCGGGCGCAACCCGCTCGCCGTGTACGGGGACACGCTGGTCCTCTCCGACGGCCCCGCCGAGCCCTTCCTCGCGGAGGGCCTGCCGGACGGGCGGCCCGCCGCCGTCCGCGCGGCCGCCGCACGGCCGGCGCCGCACGCGGCCGACCGCGCCGTCCTCGCCTCCACCGCGGGCGGCCACCTCAGCGTCTTCAACCTCTCGGGCGCGCCGGTGCGCACGACGGTCTCGGTCCCGCAGGACACCCGGTCGCTCACCCTGTTCGCGGGGGCGTCGACCGTCACCGGCCAGGGCGTCGACCACGAGGTACGGCTCGGCGCGGCGAGCGCCGCCGTCCTGCCCGCGCGCCTCGCCGTGCGCGCGGAGGGCGGCGGCCGGGTCCCGCGGGGGCTGCGCGCCGAGATCGTCGATGCGTCCACCGTCGTCCTGTCCGGCCCCGCCTGCCGCCTGGTCGTCTCGGCGCCCGGCGCCCGCCCGGTCCGGGTCACCGTGGCACGCGGGCGCGCCCGGCGGGTCGTGCTGCGCGGCGTCACGCCGTACCCTCTCGCCGACGCGGCGCTCGGCCGCCCCACCTTCCCCACCTCGCCGCTGCCGCACGGCATGACCGATCCGGCCGCCGCCGTCGACGGCGACGCGGGCACCGCGTGGGACCCGGGCAGCGACGGCCGCATGGTGGTCGACCTGGGTGCCGCGCTGCCCGTCGAGACCGCCGCCGTCGTGTGGACCGGCGGCCGGGTCCCCGAGGCGACCGTCGCGTACAGCGCCGACGGCGTGACGTACACCACGGCGGGGCGCCTGCGGGCCAGGGGCCGCAACGCGACGCTCCGCGCCACCGGCACCGCCCGCTATGTGGCGCTGTCCGTCACGGGCCGCCGCCCGCACGACGCCCGTCTCGTCTCCCTCTCGGTCCGCACCTCCTCCTGACGCACGGGCCCGGCCCCCCAGCGCGGGGGGGCGGGGCCCTGCAGCCGGGAACAGGGCTGAGACCATCGGCCTTGACCAGGGGGGAGGCGGCGCGACGGGCACCGCCCGGAGCGGTCGAGGAGACACAGTGAGCACGGCAGCGGGCCATCCGCTCGACAACCCGGCGCACGCCGCCCTGACGGGCCCGCACGCGCACCTCGCCGAGCGCCACGGGGCGCTGCTGCGGTACCCGACCGACGTGGCGCCCTGGCTCGCGCTGCCCTCCGCGCGGGAGAGCTGGAGCTGGGCTCAGGTCGCGGAGCTGGTCGGTGCGGGCAACACCTTCTCCGTCGCGGGCCTCGGCGAGGTGCCGCCCGCGGGCTGGGAGATCTTCTTCCAGGGCGACGGTGTCCAGCTGGACGGCTCCGGCGTGCGCGGTGCGGCCGACCCGGAGGCGGTGCGCCTCGGCGCGGCCGACGTGCCGGAGATGCTCGACCTGGTGGAGCGCACCCAGCCGGGCCCCTTCCTGCCGCGCACCGTGGAGCTGGGGACGTACCTCGGCATCCGCCGCGGCGGACGGCTCGTCGGCATGGCGGGCGAGCGGATGCACCCGCAGGGCTGGACCGAGATCAGCGCCGTCTGCACCGACCCCGAGCACCGGGGCCAGGGCATCGCGAGCCGGCTGACCAGGGCCGTGGCCGCGGTCGTCCAGGAGCGAGGGGAGCGGCCCTTCCTGCACGCGGCGGCGGCCAACACCGGCGCCGTACGGCTCTACGAGTCCCTGGGCTTCACCGTGCGCCGCAAGATCACCTTCGCCGGGGTGCGGGTCCCGGCGGCCTGACCCGCCGCCACCTGCCGCGCGGACGCGGCCCTCGGCCCGGCCCGGATTCCGGATTTTGCCGGGGTAAGGACCGTCGGTATGCTCCTGACCTGCGGCGATAGTCGCAATACCGAATAAATGCCCACAATGCTGGCAGCTGTGGGTCCGATCAGCGAGGAACGGCAGCGACGATGACGGTGACCCAGGACACCTCCGTGGAGGACGGGAGCGCCGGGCCCGAGGCGGAGGCGGCGCCGTCCGCCGCGCTCCCGCACCAGTCCGGCGGCGCGCCCTCCACGGACGGCCCGTCCGCGGGGGACGCCCGGGAGTTCGGCCCCGGCATCGACCCCGAACGGCTCGCCGTCTGCCTCGCCGTCCTCGCCGAGCTCGACTCGCTGGAGATCGACCACCCCGACGCCGTGGCGGTGCGCCGCGCGACCGCCGGTGTCTACCGCACGGTCAAGCACCGCAGGCGACAGGAGCGCAGGGCCGCCAAGACCGCCCACGACAAGGCCGTCACCGAGGCCACCGCGACCGGCTCGGCCGAGCGCATCGACGACGAGACGCAGGGCCTGCTGCCTTCGTCCTCCGCCGCGGGCGCCGTCGCGGGTGTCCTCAAGCGACCGCGCTCGTGCTACATCTGCAAGACCCGCTATGTCGAGGTCGACGCCTTCTACCACCAGCTCTGCCAGACCTGCGCGGCGGAGAACCGGGCGCGGCGCGGCGCCAGGACCGACCTGACGGGCAAGCGCGCGCTGCTCACCGGCGGCCGGGCCAAGATCGGCATGTACATCGCACTGCGGCTGCTGCGCGACGGCGCCCACACCACCATCACCACCCGCTTCCCCAACGACGCCGTCCGCCGCTTCAAGGCGATGGAGGACAGCGCCGACTGGATCCACCGGCTCAAGATCGTCGGCATCGACCTGCGCGACCCCGCGCAGGTGGTGGCCCTCGCCGACTCCGTCGCCGCCGAGGGCCCCCTCGACATCCTCATCAACAACGCCGCGCAGACCGTGCGCCGCTCGCCCGGCGCGTACCGCGAGCTGGTCGCGGCCGAGTCCGCGCCGCTGCCCGCGGGCGAACTGCCGGCCGCCGAGGTCATCGGTGCCTTCGGCAGCGGCGCCCAGGCCGCGCTGCCGTCAGGACGCGAGTCGCTGACCGCGTCCGACGTGACCGGCCTCGCGCTCGTCGGCGGCTCCGCCACCCTCGCCAGGATCGAGGCGGGCACCGCCATCGACGCGGGCGGCCTCGTACCCGACCTGCACGACTCCAACAGCTGGGTGCAGACCGTCTCCGACGTCGACCCGGTCGAACTGCTCGAAGTGCAGCTGTGCAACTCGACGGCGCCGTTCATCCTGATCAGCCGGCTCCGCGCGGCCATGGCCGCGACCGCGGGCCGCGCCTACGTCGTCAACGTGTCCGCGATGGAGGGCGTCTTCAGCCGCGGCTACAAGGGCGCGGGCCACCCGCACACCAACATGGCCAAGGCCGCACTCAACATGCTCACCCGCACCAGCGCGCAGGAGATGTTCGAGTCCGACCGGATCCTGATGACCGCGGTCGACACCGGCTGGATCACCGACGAGCGGCCCCATCCGGACAAGGTGCGCCTCGCTGGGGAGGGCTTCCACGCCCCGCTCGACCTGGTCGACGGCGCCGCCCGGGTCTACGACCCGATCGTCCGCGGCGAGCGGGGCGAGGACCTGTACGGCTGCTTCCTCAAGGACTACGCCCGCGCCAACTGGTGAAGCCCGTACGGCCGAAAACCTCACCCGAAAGTGATCTGCGGAGCGAGAACGCGCTCATCTGGTTAATCTGGTGTGTACGGACGGCCACCAGGGATCAACCATCCCCCGGCCGCCCACGGGGACAGGCCATGCACACGGCCGCGATCCCGTTCCGAGTAACGGCGCCACCGCGACGGAACTGCCCCTGCCCCAGAGGTACGCGACACGGAGGAGTCTCGCGGTGACACCAGAAACGACGCAACAGGAAGACCGGGCACGGGACGTGCGCGACCGGCGCGGCCACGCTCCCGAGGCCCTCGGCAGCCTCGACGTGTGGGCGCGGTCCGCCCCGATCCGGCTCGCCGGCTACGAGGACGACCTCGCGGAGCCCCACATCCTCCAGGGGATCGACTGACGCACCGGCCCGGCCCCCCGGCGCGATCCAGCCGCCGGGGGCCGGGCCGCGGCGCGTCAGGACACCTGAACTTCGGTGGAACTTCACCGAATGCTCCCCGGTCCACGGGGTTGGCGGAACTACCATCCGGTTCCGTGCCGATACGCGACGACTTCCAGGACGCTCCACCACCGTCCCGGCCGGACGCCCCGGCCCCCGACGGCAGACCCGTGCGCCGGGTGCGCCGCGGCTGGGTGCTGTTCGCCGCCTGCGCGGTGGTGGCCGCGGCGGGCGGCGGGCTCGCCGTGGCCCTGGCCTCGGGCGGCGACGAGCCCGCCGCGGCCTTTGTCGGTGTCGCCGACGGCCTGCGCCACACCGCGGTGGAGGCGTCCTCCTCCGCCGACCAGTGCGGCAAGGGCTGGACCGACCCCCGGCCCGGACTCCAGGTCTTCGACGTGCACAACGTCGCCACCGACGCCGCCGAGGTCTACCTGACGGACTCCTCCGGCGCCCTGCTCGGCGAGATCGACGGCCTCGGGCCCGGCACGACCCGGCCCATCCAGGTCCAACTGGGCCGCGGCAGCTACACGTTCCGCTGCCTCGTCGAGGACACCGACGCGGTCGACGGGCCCGTCGTCAAGGTCGCCAAGGGCCCAGCTGCCGGCGGCCCCGCGGTCAGCCCCGTCAACCAGCACGACGTGATCCCGCCGACCCTCACGTACCAGAAGTGGGTCGCGGACGGCTTCAAGGGCGTGCTCGGCAGGGTCGGCACCCTGCGCGCCGCCGTGGACGGCGGGGATCTCGCCGCCGCCAGGAAGGCGTGGCTGCCCGCGCACCTCGCGTACACCCGGCTCGGCGGCGCCTACGGCGCGTTCGGCGACCTCGGCGGGGCGATCGACGGCACGGACGCCGGGCTGCCTGACGGCGTGCACGACAAGGCCTTCAGCGGTTTCCACCGGGTCGAATACGGCCTGTGGCACGGCGAGTCGGCCGCGCGGCTCAAGGCGCCGACCGACCAGCTGGCCAAGGACCTCAAGGACCTCAGCGACGAGTGGTCCACGACCCGCATGGATCCGCTCGACACCGGGCTGCGGGCGCACGAGATCACCGAGGACAGCATCCAGCTCGACCTGACGGGCCGCTCCGACTTCGGCAGTGGCACCTCGCTCGCCACCGCGCGCGCCGGGCTCGACGGCACCGCGGAGCTGCTCGACGTCCTGCACCCGCTGCTCGCCCCCCGCGACCCCGGCCTGCCGGGGCTCGACGCGGCCCTGACGACTGCGGAGAAGGACCTCGACGCGAGCCGCGAGGACGGCACGTGGCGCGCCCCCGACTCCCTGTCGCGGCCCGAGAGGGAGCGCCTGAACGCGGACTTCGGGGACCTCGCCGAGCGACTCGCCCCGGTCGCGGTCATCTTCGACATCCGGAGGACCTCATGACGGCGCGCCGCACCACCGGCGACGGCACCCACGGCACGGCCCCGGAAGGCGGAGCGATGACCAGCGGCGACCCCACCACCGACCCCGGCGGGCCGGAAGAGGGCACCTGCCCGATGGGGCACGGCGTCGGCAGACGCTCCTTCCTCGGCCGCGCCCTCGCGGCCGTCGCCGCGGGCGCCGCGCTCGCCGCGGGCGGCGCCGGCACCGCCGCCCGCGCGGTGGAGGGCTCCGCGAGCGCGAGGCCCCGC
>NZ_BAABEP010000081.1:0-25136 GCF_039540215.1 Streptomyces tremellae | reverse complement strand
TGAAACGTTTCCTCAGCAGGCAGCGACACCAGCGCCGCCACCGCCTCACGCCAGTCGTCGAGCCCCGGGTCCCCGCAGCCGAGCGCGCGCCCCGCCAGCTCCTCGTGCCCGGTCCGCACCCCCAGCGCCCCTTCGAGCACCGTCACCACCGCCGCGTGCCCCGTCCCCGCGGCCCGGCCCGCCACCGGCACCCCGTCCCGCAGCAGCTCCACCGCCACCGTCTCCGCGCCGTCCGCCACCGTCCGCCGCACGACCGTCTCGAAGCCGTCCCCGTACGCGGCGGCCAGCTCCTCCCGCAACTCCCGCTCCACGTCGAGGCCCAGCCGGCCCCGCGCCTCGGCGAGCGCCGCCTCGCGCCCGCCGCGGCCCGCGGCGCCCGCGCCGTACCGAGCAGCGCCCGCACCGCGCGCGCCGAACCCCGCCGCGCCGCGAGCACCAGCGGCAACTCCCCTCCGGGACCCGGCAGATCCGGGTCCGCGCCCCCTTCGAGCAGCGCGTCGAGGGTGTCGCCGAACCCCTGCACCGCGGCCCACGCCACCGCCGTGAAGCCGTACGCCTCCCGCCCGTCCGGGTCCGCGCCCGCCGCGAGCAGCGCCCGCACCACCTCCGTGTGGCCGCCGCTCGCCGCCCCGCACAACGGCAGGTCGCCGCCGCCCTCGCCGCACGCGGCCCGCGGATCCGCGCCCGCCGCGAGCAGCAGCCGCACCGCCGAGGGCCGGTCGGCGACCGCCGCCGCGTACAGGGCGGTGTGCCCCTCGCCGTCCACCGCCGCCACCGCGCCCGCCGCGTCGGCGCGCACCAGCCCCACCAGGACGTCGTCGGCGCCCCCGTACACCGCCGCGAACAGTTCCTCGCGCATCTCGCCGTCTCAGGATCCCGTGGCCGCCCCGGGACCTCCCCGGAGCCTCACGTGTCGCACTCCAGCACCGTGCGGCACAGCCCGCACCGTGCCCTGACCCGCCCGCGCACCGGCACCCGGATCCGCTGGTGACACGTCGGGCAAGCGAACGCCACCCGCGGCCCGTCCCCGAGCGCCTCGAACGCGTACGGAGCCGCCGGGTCGCCCGGCGCCCCCGGGTGGTCGAGCGCGTACCTGCGCTCCCGCACGTACCGGTGCCTGCCCGCACGTCCCGCCGTCGTCAGCGGCGGCTGCCGCTCGTCGCGCAGCGCACGCGCCGCGCCCCGCGTGTACGCCTCGTACCCCTGCGGGCTGGTGAACCAGATCCGCGGGTCCTCCCCGAACACCGCCGCGCGCTTCGCCAGCACGTACCCGAACTCCTCTGGCGTCAGATAGCCGAGCTTCTGGCTGGAGTCCCGGTCCTCCCGGTACGCGTCGAGCAGCAGCCAGCCCGCGCCCAGATACGTCGTCACCGTGTCCGTCAGGATCTCGTTCGCCCGCGTCCCGGGGAACGACAGGCCGAGCCGGTGCAGCAGCACATGCGTGATCTCGTGCGCCAGCGCCGCCCCGATGTCCCGCCTGTGCCTGCGGAACCGGTCGTTCAGCTCCACGAAGTACTCGGGCCCCGCCGTCAGCTCCACGCTCGCCGCGTGTGTCATCTCCCGGAAGCTCACGATCACCCGCGCGTCCGGCAGCCCCAGCTGCGCCACCAGAGCGCGCGCCACCCGCTGCGTGCCCAGGTGCAGGTCGTCCGCGTCGGCGAACGCCACGTCCGCCGGGGCCACGCTCGCCGCGTGGGCGAGGACGCCGTCCGGCGTCAGCCGCCGGTACAGCGCGGTGATGGCCTCCCGCGCCGTGTCGAGATGCGGGAACCCGTGCACCACGCCGGCGCCACTGCCGTTCGTCACGCCCTACCCCCTACGCCCGCCGTGTGCGGGCCATCCCGGTCCATGTCCCCCGGAGGCGGCCAGCCGCCCCCACTCTACGGCGCCGCCCCGCCCGCGCCGCCGACCGCCACCCCGCCCCGGGACCGCACGCGCGCACCCCCCGCACGCCACCGGGCGGGAAACGCGGCCGTACGCCGCAGGACCGACCCCGAACGCCACCGGGCCGGACACGCGGCGCCGTGCGCCAGGACACGCACCCGCACACCACGCCGCACGAGCCCGCGCGCGCCTCGTGACCGTACGCCCCGCGCACCCTCCGTCACCGCCCGCAGCGCCCGGCAGCGGAGCGCGGAACCGTACTGCGCGGCCCGCCCGACATCGGGCAGCATGGGCCCATGTCCGTACTGACGCGCGACGAAGCGCGAACCCGAGCACAGCTGATCGACGTCCACCGGTACGCCGTCGCCCTCGACGTCACCACCGGCAGCGAGACCTTCGACTCCCGCACCGTCATCCACTTCACCGCGCGTGCGGCCGGGGACACCTTCGTCGAGCTCAAGCCCGCCACCCTGCGCGCCCTCACCCTCGACGGCCGACCCCTCGACCCCGCGGCGCTCACCGGCGACCGCTACCCCCTCACCGCGCTCACGCCGGGCGAACACGAGCTGCGCGTCGACGCGGACATGCACTACTCCCGCACCGGCGAGGGCATGCACCGCTTCACCGACCCCACCGACGGTGAGACCTACCTCTACACCCAGCTGTTCATGGACGACGTGCAGCGCGTCTTCGCCGCCTTCGACCAGCCCGACCTCAAGGCCGTCTTCGACGTCGCCGTCACCGCCCCCGAGAACTGGACCGTCCTCGGCAACGGCATCGCCACCCACACCGGCGGCGGCCACTGGACCCTCGCCACCACCCCCCTCATCTCCACCTACCTCGTCGCCGTCGCCGCAGGCCCCTGGCACTCCGTGCGCACCGAGCACGCAGGCATCCCCTTCGGCATCCACTGCCGCCGCTCCCTCGCCCCCCACCTCGGCGAGGACGCCGACGAGATCCTCTCCCTCACCCGCGCCTGCTTCGACCGCTACCACGAGAAGTTCACGGAGCCCTACCCCTTCGACTCCTACGACCAGGCGTTCGTCCCCGAGTTCAACGCCGGCGCCATGGAGAACCCCGGACTCGTCACCTTCCGCGACGAGTACATCTACCGCTCCGCCGTCACCGACACCGAACGCCAGAGCCGCGGCATGGTCATCGCCCACGAGATGGCCCACATGTGGTTCGGCGACCTCGTCACCCTCGCCTGGTGGGACGACATCTGGCTCAACGAGTCCTTCGCCGAGTACATGGGCTACCAGACCCTCTCCGAAGCCACCCGCTTCACCGACACCTGGGTCGACTTCGCCGTCGGCCGCAAACCGTGGGGCTACGACTCCGACCAGCGCCCCAGCACCCACCCCGTCGCCCCCGAGCCCGGCGCCGTGCCCGACACCGCCTCCGCCCTGCTCAACTTCGACGGCATCTCCTACGCCAAGGGCGCCTCCGCCCTGCGCCAACTCGTCGCCTGGCTCGGCGAGAAGGACTTCCTCGCCGGGGTCAACCGGCACATCTCCCGCCACAAGTACGGCAACGCCACCCTCGCCGACTTCGTCGACTCCCTCGCCGCCGCAACCGACCGCGACGTCCACGCCTGGGCCGCCGCCTGGCTGCGCACCACCGGCGTCGACACGCTCACCCCCCGCACCACCGCGACCGCGACCGACTGGACCCTCACCGCCGCCCACCGCGGCAACCGCCCCCACCGCATCGCCGTCGCCGCCTACGACCACGACATCGTCGACGCCGGGCGCCTCGTCGCACGCGACCGCTTCGAGACCGACGTCCCCGCCGACGGCGACAGCGCCCCCACCACCCTCCCGGGCCGCCGCCCCGCGCTCCTCGTGCTCAACGACGGCGACCTCAGCTACACCAAGATCCGCCTCGACCCCGCGTCCTGGGACACCGCGCTCACCTCGCTCTCCGCCGTGCCCGACCCCCTCACCCGCGCCGTGGTGTGGAACGCCGCACGCGACATGGTCCGCGACGGCGAACTCGTCCCCGACGTCTACCTCGACGCCGCGAGGAACCACCTCCCGCACGAGACCGACCTCGCCGTCGTCCAGGGCGTACTCGCCTTCGCCTGCGGCCAGATCGCCGACAGCTACACCCTCCCCGAGAAGCGCCACGCCGCCCTCGCCACCCTCACCGCGCTCTGCCGCGACCTCATCCGCCGCACCGAGGACGGCAACAACCCAGGACTGCGGCTCACCGCCGTACGCCACTTCATCGACGTCGCCACCCAACCCGACGGAATCCAGGACTGGTTCGACAGCGGACACGTCCCCGGCGGCCCCGAACTCGACCGCGAACTGCGCTGGCGCGTCCTGACCCGCCTCGCCGTCCTCGGCGCCGCCACCGAGAAGGACATCGCGGCCGAACTCGCCCGCGACCCCAGCGCAGGCGGCCACGAAGGCGCCGCACGCTGCCGCGCCGCGCTGCCCGACCCCGAGGCCAAGGAAGCCGCCTGGGCCCGCCTCTTCGACGGCGACGACCTGTCCAACTACCTCTTCACCGCCACCGCGCAGGGCTTCTGGCAACCCGAACAGGCCGACCTCCTCACCGACTTCGTCCCCCGCTACTTCCCCGCCGCCGTCGCGCTCGCCGCCCGCAGGGGCCCCGCCATCGCCGCGGCCGCCGGCCGCCACGCCTTCCCCGCCCACGCCGTCGACGAGAACACACTGCGGCTCGGCGCCGCGTGCCTCGACGACGACGGCGTGCTCCCCGCCCTGCGCCGCAAACTCGTCGACCAACTCGACGACCTGCGCCGCGCCCTGCGCGTCAGGGAGGCGAGCACCGGCTGACCCGCCGGGGCCGCGGCAGCCCGCCGCGGCCCCGGGCCCGGCCGGGCAGGCCGTACCGCACGGCCCCGCCCACGCACTCCCGCACCCCGCCACCCCCGGGCCGTGGCGGCGCCCGCCCCGCCGGCGCGCGCGCCACCACCCGCACCGGGCACCGTCCCCGGCCCGCCACGCGGAGCCGTACAAAACCCGCCAGGGCAATACCCCATCCGGGTGCCGGTCGTTGGGCACGGTGACGCCGACCACGCAGAAGGACCAGGATGACCACCCCGCCGCACCCCCCGACCCCCGGCAGCTCCCTGCCGCCGCTCGCGGGCGGCACCCACGGCCCCGACGCGCTGCGCCCCCTCGTCGCCACCGTCCTCGACGCCCTCGCCTCCGGCGCCGCGGAACGCCGCGGCAGACCCCTGCCCGCCGGCGGCCCCGAGGCCACCGCCGCCCACGTGCTGGCCGCCGCCACCCCCGTCCTGCCCGAACACGGCGCCGGCGCCGGCGAAGCCCTCACCGCCCTCGTCCACAGCATGGCCGCGGGCGCCGCCGACCCCGGGCACCCGCTGTGCGCCGCCCACCTGCACACCCCGCCCCTCGCCGTCGCCGTCGCCGCCGACCTCGCGGCCTCCGCACTCAACCAGTCCCTCGACTCCTGGGACCAGGCCCCGGCCGCCGCCGCCCTCGAAGCCCTCGTCACCCGCGCCCTCGCCGCCGAGGTCTACCGCGCCGCCACCCCCGGCCACGCGCCCTCCCCCGACGCCCTCGTCACCACCGGCGGCACCGAGTCCAACCAACTCGCCCTCCTCCTCGCCCGCGAGGCACACGCCCGCACCGGCGGCGGCGTCCAGGTCGTCACCGGAGAACACACCCACCACTCCGTCACCCGCGCCGCCTGGCTCCTCGGCCTCCCCGAACCCGTCACCGTCCCCGCGCCCGGCGGCACCCTCGACCTCGCCGCGCTCGACGACGCCCTCACCACCCTGCGCGGCCCCCTCCTCGTCGCCGCCACCGCGGGCACCACCGACACCGGCGCCATCGACCCCCTGCCCGCCATCGCCGACCTCTGCGCCCGGCACGGCGCGCGGTTCCACGTCGACGCCGCCTACGGCGCGCCGCTCCTGTTCAGCCCCCGCAGGGCCCACCTGCTCGACGGGCTGGCCCGCGCCCACACCGTCACCCTCGACCTGCACAAACTCGGCTGGCAGCCGGTCGCGGCCGGACTCCTCGCCGTCCCCGACACCACCCTGCTCGCCCCCCTCGAACACACCGCCGACTACCTCAACGCCGACGACGACACCGAAGCGGGCCTCCCCGACCTCCTCGGCCGCTCCCTGCGCACCACCCGGCGCCCCGACATCCTCAAGATCGCCGTCACCCTGCGCGCCCTCGGCCGCACAGGACTCGGCGCACTCGTCGACCACCTCTGCGACAGCGCACAGGAGTTGGCCGAGGCCATAGCCAAACACCCGCGGCTCGAACTGTACGAGACACCCACCCTCACCACCGTGCTGTTCCGGCCCACGGGCCCCGGCGACACCCCCCTGCCCGACACCACCGTCGCCGCCGTCCGCCGCACCCTGCTGACCGAGGGCGCCGCCGTGCTCGGCCGCGCCCGCGCAGGCGGCAGGCTCTGGCTCAAGACCACCCTCCTCAACCCCCACACCACCCCCGACGACCTCGGCGCGCTCCTCACCCGTGTGGAGCGCCTCGCCGACACCCTCGTGGAAGGCAGCACCCCCCGATGACCGGCACCACCCCGCCACCGCGCCACACCCCCGCCACCCCGGGACCCGCCGGGGGCCCGCGGGACGAACCGGTGACCCCGCGCCCCGCCGCCGGGACACGGCACAACACATCGCACTCCGCGCCGCAGAACACACCACCCGCCACCCCCACCGCGGCCCAGCGGGACACACCCCACACCACCCGCACCGCCCCGGCCCAGCGGGACACACCATCCGGCGCGCCCGCGGGGGAGCGGCCCAAGGACCTCGTCGGCATCGGCATCGGCCCCTTCAACCTCTCGCTCGCCGCCCTCGCCGACGGCGTACCCGGCCGCATCGAGACCGCCTTCTACGAGCAGAACCCCGCCTTCACCTGGCACCCCGGCCTCCTCATCGAGGGCGCCACCCTCCAAGTCCCCTTCCTCGCCGACCTCGTCACCCTCGCCCAGCCCGCCAGCCCCTGGTCCTTCCTCAGCTACCTGCGCTCCGTCGACCGCCTCTACCCCTTCTACTTCTCCGAGCGCTTCCACATCGACCGCGCCGAATACGACGCCTACTGCCGCTGGGTCAGCGCCCACCTGCCAGGACTGCACTTCGGACACCAGGTCGACGCTGTCCGCTGGAACACCGAACGCGCCCTGTTCGAAGTCGACTTCACCCAACTCGACGCCGAAGGCGAAGCCGAGGCCCTCGGCCGCGCGTACACCCGCAACATCGCCCTCGGTATCGGCACCGCACCCCACATCCCCGAACCGCTCAGCCCGCTCGCCGGCGACCCCGCGGTCCCCGTCATCCACTCATCCGACTACCTCCGCCACCGCGACCGGCTGCTGCGCGCAGGACACGTCACCGTCATCGGCTCCGGCCAGTCGGGCGCCGAGGTCTTCCTCGACCTGCTGCGCGCCCGCCCCGCCGGCGCGGAACGCCTCCACTGGCTCACCCGCACCGAGGCGTTCGCCCCCATGGAGTACTCCAAGCTCGGCCTCGAACACTTCACCCCCGACTACACCCACTACTTCCACCAGCTGCCCGAACACACCAGGGACGGCCTCGTACCCCGGCAGTGGCAACTGCACAAGGGCATCGACCACGACACCCTCGCCGCCATCCACGACGAGCTCTACCGCCGCACCCTGAACGGCGGCTGGCCCGACGCCACCCTCACCCCCGGCGTCCGCGTCCGCACCGCGGGACGCGTCGCGACCACCCGGGTCGAACTCCACCTCGAACACCTCCAGCAGCGCAGCCGCACCCGCCTCACCACCGACGCCGTCGTCCTCGCCACCGGCTACCGCGAACGCCCCGCCGACCGGCTGCTCGCCGGACTCGACGCCCACATCCGCCGCGACTCCGCCGGGCGCCCCCGCATCGACGGCGACCACCGCATGGTCCTCGCCCCGGCCGTCAGCGGCTCCGTCTACGTCCAGAACGCCGGCGCCCACGCCCACGGCGTCGGCAGTCCCGACCTCGGGCTCGCCGCCTGGCGCAGCGCCACCATCCTCAACCACCTCACTGGGGGCCCCGCCTACCCGCAGCCCCGCCGCACCGCCTTCACCACCTTCGGGCTCGACGACCCGGCACGGCACCGCGGGGAGCCCGCACCCCTCCGCCTCGTCCCCCTCGTCGAACCCGCATGACGTGACCTGACCCACAGCCACCGGCCCGCCGCGAGGGCCGGGTGCCGAGTGTTCAGCGGGTGTTGGGGCCGCCGTGACGGACCGTTTCCCCACCCCCGGTTCGATCACGGCATGACCCGTGCGCACCGGAACGCAGCCCCCCGCCCCCACCGTTACCTCCGGCTCGGCGTCGTCACCGCGGCCGCCGCGCTCGCCGCCGCCTGGGCCCAACCCGCCCCCGCGGCCGAGCCCGCCAAGCCCACCGTCCAGATCAAGCTGCTGCTCGACCCCGCCCAGGTCCTCACCGCGGACGGCACCCCGCTCGCCGGGGCCGGCAGCGCACTCCGCCTTGGCGCGGCCTCCGGAACCGAGGCCGCCGAGTACCTCGACTCCGACAGCCGCCAACTGCACGACCAGGGCTGGAGCGTCCGCGTACGCCACGACGACACCGACGACCAGGTCAAGGAGACCTACAAGAAGCGGTACGACATCGCCGGCGACGGCACCGACGCGAACGCCCTCGCCGACGCCCTCGACCGGGCCGCGGACGACTCCTTCGACGCCGGCGAGGACGACTACGACGCCCAGGTCGACCTCAGCTACGACAAGGCCACCCTCGACTTCTCCGACGGCAAGAAGGCCGACGCGGACGGCCTCGGCAGCGGACAACTCCCCAGCCCCGCCGACGCCCGCGACGACGTCGTCCACGACCTGCCGGGCAAGCTCGACGACCTCGGCGCCAAAAACTTCGCCAAGGACGTCCTCGCCGGCGCCCACATCTACGGCCCCGTCGTCCAGACCGACTACCCGGCCACCGTCGCGGGCCACACCGCCGAACTCCAGGTCACACCGATGCGCGGCACGCCCGCCGACAGCCCGTACTGGGTCGAGCTCAGCGCGGACGCCACCACCCTGGCCCAGGCCGTCGCCCTCCGCGGCGACCTGGAGGACGCACTCGACGCGCACGGCTGGCTGCTGCCGGAGAACGCCTTCAAGACCGAGCAGATCCTCGCCTCCTACTGAGCGCCACGGAAAGTGACGAAAGGCCCTCCGAGACGCTCATCGGAGCGGCCTTCCGCACACTTCGGTACCTGACAACAAGGCTTCACGCAAAGGTTGTTGAGCAGCCACGCGGGTCCAAGTCCCTACCGCCGGGTAAGGTTTACGCTCGGTGTATGCGCCGAGCGAAAATCGTCTGTACCCTGGGCCCCGCGACCGACTCGTACGACCAGATCAAAGCCCTGGTCGACGCCGGAATGGACATCGCGCGCCTCAACCTCAGCCACGGCACCCACGCCGACCACGAGGACCGCCTCCAGCGCGTACGCAAGGCCGCCGAAGAAGCCGGCCGCAGCGTCGGAATCCTCGCCGACCTCCAAGGTCCGAAGATCCGGCTCGGCCGATTCCGCGAAGGCCCCGTACTGCTCGAACGCGGCGACACCTTCACCATCACCGTCGACCCCCACGAAGGCGACGGCACCACCTGCTCCACCACCCACCAAGGACTCGCCACCGACGTCACAGCCGGTGAACGCATCCTCGTCGACGACGGCAAGGTCGCCCTGGAGGTCACCGCAGTCGAAGGGCCCCGCGTCCACACCACCGTCCTCGAAGGCGGCATGGTCTCCGACCACAAGGGCCTCAACCTCCCCGGCGTCGCCGTCTCCGTCCCCGCGCTCTCCGACAAGGACGCCGACGACCTCCGCTGGGCCCTGCGCGCCGGGGCGGACACCATCGCGCTCTCCTTCGTACGGGACGCCCACGACATCGCCCCCGTCCACCGCATCATGGCCGAGGAAGGCGTACGGCGACCCGTCATCGCCAAGATCGAGAAACCCCAGGCCGTCGAGAACATCGACGCCGTCGTCGCCGCCTTCGACGGCATCATGGTCGCCCGCGGCGACCTCGGCGTGGAGATGCCCCTCGAAGAGGTCCCCGTCGTCCAGAAGCGCGCCATCACGCTCGGCAGGCGCAACGCGAAACCCGTCATCGTCGCCACGCAGATGCTGGAATCGATGATCCAGAACTCCCGGCCCACCCGCGCCGAGGCCTCCGACGTCGCGAACGCCGTCATCGACGGCACCGACGCCGTCATGCTGTCCGCCGAGACCAGCGTCGGCGCCCACCCCGTAGAGGCCGTCCGCACCATGGCGCGCATCGTCGAGGCCGCGGAGGAGACCGTACTCGCCAAGGGCCTCCCGCCCCTCACCGAGCGCACCAAGCCCCGCACCCAGGGCGGCGCCGTCGCCCGCGCCGCCGCCGAGATGGGCGACTTCCTCGGCGCCGACTTCCTCGTCGCCTTCACCCAGTCGGGAGACACTGCCAAGCGGCTCGCACGCTACCGCTCGCCCATCCCGCTCCTCGTCTTCACCCCCGACCCCGCGACCCAGGCCGAACTCACCCTCGTCTGGGGCGTCGAGACCTTCCTCGGCCCGCGGGTCGAGACCACCGACGCGATGGTCGCCCAGGTCGACGAGATGCTCCTCAGGCTCGGCCGCTGCCGCCGCGGCGACACCGTCGTGATCACCGCGGGCAGCCCGCCCGGCGTCCCCGGCACCACCAACCTCGTCCGCGTCCACCACGTCGGCGAGGACGACAGTCCGCGCTAGCGCTTCGCCCCCACGTGGGCGTCCATCAGCGCGACGGCGTCCCGTCGCGCGACGGAAATGTTCTGCACGTCACGCCGCTGGTGGCAGGACTTCCAGGCGACGCCCACGCGGTCGAGGGCCTCGGTGTAGAGCGTGCGGATGTCGGCGGAGCGGTTCGTGAAGAAGTACCGCGGATACTCGTACCGCTTCCGGACGCCGCCGATGACCCTCTCGGTCCAGTTGGTCACCCGGCACCCGTCGGAGTGCACGAGCCCCCGGACGAAGTCCCACGGATACGCGTCCGTGACCGCCTGCTGCCACTCCTCAAGGGCGATCCGCCGCTCGTGCTTCCTGCCGGGGCCGTGCTGGGGGAAGAGGCAGGGCAGGTGCTTCGAGTAGACCTTGATGTTGACGCACCCGCGCTGCCGCACCCGGCAGGTGGCGTTGTCCGGCAGCACCGCGTGCATCGCGGCCTCGCACAGGTCCTGGAGGCCGGGCCAGTCATTTCCGCAGGTGATCATCAGGCTGGGGGACCTGTGCTTCGCGTAGTGGCTGATGTGCCCGTCGCCGAGGTAGAGGCCGAGGAGATAGGCGTACGCGGCCTCGTCCAGAGCGCGGCGGTCGCAGCGCGGGCAGGGTGCGCCGCCGCCCCTGCCCGGACACTCCCCGCGTCTGGCGCGGTCCCGGTGCAGCCAGTAGCCGACGGTGCCGCGGGGCACCCCGAGGTGGCGCGCTACCTCGACGTTCGTGGTGCCGCCGTACAGCATTGCCAGGGCCTTGTCTCGTACAGCTGTTCCGTGGGTGTTCATGTGAACACTCTGAGTGGCGCAGGTTGCGTTGAACAGCGAAAAAGCGGATGTTCACGAGAACGTGGACATCCGCTTCCTTGGTACCGGGTGCGGGATTCGAACCCGCAAGCCCTTTCGGGCAGAAGTGTTTGAGACTTCCGTGTATACCCTTCCACCAACCCGGCCCGACTGGTCAGCAGTGTACCGGGTGACATCTCGGCACCGCAGCTAGGTAGGCTCATGGAGAGCACCGCCCCGCCGTGAATCGAGGAGCCCCGTGACCACCCCCGACTCGCCACAGCCCGTCGAGGACGACGACAAGGCCCATGTCCCGCCGCTGACGACGCGTGTCGTCATCGCGGAGGACGAGGCACTGATCCGTCTCGACCTCAAGGAGATGCTCGAAGAGGAGGGCTACTCCGTCGTCGGCGAGGCCGGGGACGGGGAGCGCGCCGTGGAGCTGGCCCGGGAGCACCGGCCCGACCTGGTGATCCTCGATGTGAAGATGCCCGTGCTCGACGGGATCTCCGCGGCGGAGCGCATCGCCGCGGAGTCGATCGCGCCGGTGCTGATGCTGACGGCGTTCTCGCAGCGCGACCTGGTGGAGCGGGCGCGGGACGCCGGGGCGATGGCGTATCTGGTGAAGCCGTTCAGCAAGTCGGACGTGGTGCCGGCGATCGAGATGGCGGTGTCGCGCTTCACCGAGCTGCGGGAGCTGGAGAAGGAGGTCGCGGATCTCACCCAGCGGCTGGAGACGCGGAAGCTGGTGGACCGCGCGAAGTCCATTCTCCAGACGCAGTACGGACTGACCGAGCCCGCGGCGTTCCGGTGGATCCAGAAGACGTCGATGGATCGGCGCCTTTCGATGCAGCAGGTCGCCGAGGCGGTCATCCAGGACGCCGAGGAGAAGAAGGCGAAGTAGCCCGTCCGCGCGGTGCGGCGGGTGCGGCGAGGCCCGCTCCGGACGTGGTTCCGGGGCGGGCCTCTTCGTGTGCGGTGCCGGTGGCGGGCCGGTGTCCGCTCAGTCCTCGCCGAGGTAGGCCTTGCGGACGGACTCGTCGTGGAGGAGGTCCTGTCCGGTGCCGGACAGGACGATGTTGCCGATCTCCATGACGTGTCCCTGGTCGGCGAGGGAGAGCGCGGCCTGGGCGTTCTGCTCGACGAGCAGGATGGTGGTGCCGCGCGACTTGAGTTCGGCGATGGTCGCCATGATCTTCTGCATCATGATGGGGCTGAGGCCCATGGAGGGCTCGTCCAGCATGAGCAGCTTGGGCTGGGACATCAGGGCGCGTCCCATGGCGAGCATCTGCTGTTCGCCGCCTGAGAGGGTGCCTGCGGCCTGTTTGCGGCGTTCGCCCAGGATGGGGAAGAGGTCGTAGGACCGCTGGACGTCCTTCTCGATGCCTGCCCTGTCGGTGCGGAGGAACGCGCCGAGGAGGAGGTTCTCCGCGATGGTGAGGCGGGGGAAGATGTGCCGGCCCTCGGGGGAGTGGGCGAGGCCGAGCGCGACGATCTTGTGGGCGGGTACGCCGTTGAGGGGCTTCCCGTCGAACGTGATGCGTCCCGTGGACGGCTTGAGGAGCCCGGAGAGGGTGCGCAGGGTGGTGGTCTTGCCGGCGCCGTTGGTGCCGATGAGGGTGACGACCTGGCCGGCCTCGACGGAGAAGCTGATGCCCTTGACGGCTTCGATCTTGCCGTAGGCGACCTTGAGGTCTTCGACTTCGAGGAGTGCGGTCATCGGTCGTCTCCGTCCGGTGTGTCGTGCGCGGCGGGGGCGGCGGTGTCGTCGGTGCTGGTGGTGTCGGTGGTGCTTCGGGTGCTGTCGGTGGCGGTGTCCGCCGGGTCTGCGGGGTCTTTCGCGGGGGCTTCCTCGTAGGGCGTGCCGAGGTAGGCGGCGACGACGCGTTCGTCGGCCTGGACGACCTCGGGGGTGCCTTCGACGAGCTTCTCGCCCTGGACGAGGCAGGCGACGCGGTCGCAGAGGTTGAAGATGAACCGCATGTCGTGCTCGATGACGAGGACGGCGATGCCCTGGTCGCGGATGGCGAAGACGAGTTCCTCGGTGGCGCGGGTCTCCTGCGGGTTCATGCCCGCGGTGGGTTCGTCGAGGAGGAGGAGCCCGGGGTCGCTGGCGAGGGCGCGGGCGATTTCGAGCTTGCGCTGCTCGCCGTAGGGGAGGTTGCGCGCGAGGTGGTCCGCCTTGTCCTGGAGGCCGGTGAACTCCAGGAGTTCCATGGCGCGTTCGCGGGAGGCGGCCTCTGCCTTGCGGAAGCCGGGGCCGCGCAGGATCGCGGACCAGAGTCCTTCCTTGGTCCGGGTGTGGCGTCCGATGAGGACGTTCTCCAGGACGGTCATGTTGGCGAAGAGGCGGATGTTCTGGAAGGTGCGGGCGATGCCTGCCTTGGTGACGAGGTGGGGCTTGGGCGGCAGGACGGTGCCCTTGTAGGTGACGCGTCCTTCGGTGGGGACGTAGAGCCCGGTGAGGCAGTTGAAGAAGGTGGTCTTGCCTGCGCCGTTGGGGCCGATGAGGCCGACGATCTCGCCGCTGTCGACGGTGAGGCCGACGGAGCGCACGGCGGTGAGGCCGCCGAAGCGCATGGTGACGTCGGTGGCGTTCAGCACGGTGGTGGCGGCGGGCGCGCCGGTGGCGGTGGCGGTGGTGCTCATGGTCGTTATGCCTCCGCCTTGGTGACACCGACGGTGCCCGCGGGGAGCCCGTCTTCGGGGACGTCGAGTTGGCCGGTCTCGTGGAATTCGAGCTGGCGGCGCCGGTTGGGGATGATGCCTTCGGGGCGGAAGCGCATCAGGAGGATGAGCGCGATGCCGAAGGCGAGGAGTTCGTAGTTCTGGAGGAAGCCGAGCTTCTCGGGGATGAGGTAGAGGAGTACGGCTCCGAGGATGGGGCCGCCGACGGTGCCCATGCCGCCGAGGACGACGGCGGCGAGGAGGAACGCGGAGTTGGGCGGGGCGGCGCCGGCGAACTGGTACGGGGTGGGTACGACGCTGTAGGTGACGTGGGCGCTGACGGTGCCGGCGAGTCCCGCGAGGGTGGCGCCGAGTGCGAAGGCGATGAGCTTGACGCGGAAGCCGTTGATGCCCATGGCGGTGGCGGCGGTCTCGTCCTCGCGGATGGCGACCCAGGAGCGGCCGATGCGGCTGTCCGCGGCGCGTTTGAAGACGAACACCACGATCGCGGTGAACAGCAGCATGAGGAAGAAGTAGTTGGCGAAGCGGCCGATGGTGAAGCCGCCGAGGTCGTGCGCGTTCCCGAAGTTGAAGCCGAAGAGGTTGAGGTCGGGGATGTTGGAGATGCCGTTGGGTCCGTTGGTGACGTCGGGGCCTGAGCTGCCGTCGAGGTTGTTGACGGCGATGCGGAAGATCTCTCCGAATCCGAGGGTGACGATGGCGAGGTAGTCGCCGCGGAGGCGGAGGGTGGGTGCGCCGATGAGGACGCCGAAGACGAGGGAGGCGGCCATGCCGGTGAGGACGGCGGCCCAGAACGGGAACTGGATGTGGATGCTGGAGTACTGGCTGCCGGAGACGAGGGCGGCGGCGTAGGCGCCGACGCCGAGGAAGGCGACGTAGCCGAGGTCGAGGAGGCCGGTGAGGCCGACGACGATGTTGAGGCCGAGGGCGACGGTGCCGAAGATCAGGATGTTGACGCCGAGGTTGGCGTTGTGGTCGTCGCTCTGGGTGAAGGGGAAGGCCACGGCGGCGAGGAAGGCCATGCCGGTGGCGAATCCCTTGTGGCGGCCGTTGAGTTCGGAGAACCGCTCGAAGAGTCCTGCGGCGTTGAGGGCCCAGGCGGCGAAGATGACGAGGAGGGCGAAGCCGATGAAGGTTTCGCTGTCGTCGTCGTCGATGCCGATGCCGTAGCTGAAGGCGACGAGGGCGAGGGCGGCGCAGAGGGTGATGATGACGCGCTGGGCCCAGGGGGCGGGCAGCGCGGCGCGCGGGATGTGGTCGGCCTTGGTGAAGTACGCCTTGACGTTGGTGCCCTCGTGGGGGAGTCCGAGGGCTCCGAGGACGGCGATCAGGCCGGCGGCGGCGGCGACGTAGGCGCCGGGGTCGAGGTTGACGAGGCCGCCGAGGTCGATGGCGATGGCGAGGGCGCTGAACCAGGTGACGACGAACGCGGCGAGAGCGGCGAGGAAGACCGGGTTGGCGGAGCGGGCCGGGTTGAGCCAGCCGAGGCCGCGGATGTGGCGGCGGCCGAGTCCGAACAGAAGGGTGAGGGCTCCGGCGACGAGGGCGATGATCTGGAGGCCCGCGGGGTATCCGTAGACGGTGAGGTCGCCGGGGAAGTCGCTGGTCCAGGTCCAGGACATGAAGGCGGAGACGATGGTGCCGAGTCCGCCGGCGAGGACGAGTGCCTCCGCGGCCCGCTCGGGCAGGGGGAGGGCGCCGGGGCCCTGGCTGCCGGTCTCGGGTGCCGGGGTGTGCTGTGCTGCTGTGGTGGTGGTCATGGTGGTCACGCCCTGTCCGCGACGCGCTCGCCGAGCAGCCCTTGGGGCCTCAGCAGGAGTACGAGGATGAGGAGGATGAACGCCCAGACGGATGCCCATGCCTGGCCGCCGAACTGCTCCATGCCGGGGATGTCGGAGATGTAGGCGGTGGCCATGGCCTCGGCGAGGCCGAGGACGACGCCGCCGAGCATGGCGCCGTAGATGTTGCCGATGCCGCCGAGCACGGCGGCGGTGAAGGCCTTGAGGCCGGCCTGGAAGCCCATGGAGTAGTCGACGTTGCCGTACTTGAATCCGTAGGAGATGCCGGCGACGGCGGCGAAGAGGCCGCCGATGGCGAAGGCGACCACGATGATGCGGTCGGTGTTGATGCCCATGAGGCGCGCGGTGTCGGGGTCCTGGGCGGTGGCCTGCATGGCGCGGCCGGTGCGGGAGGTCCTGACGAAGAAGGCGAGCCCGGTCATGCAGACGACGCCGGCGGCGATGAGGAAGACGTCACCGCTCTGGATGTTGATGGAGCCAAGGTGGTAGGGGCCGAAGGGGAGTTGGGGGAAGGGCCGGTTGGACTTGGCGTCGGGGTAGAGGTTGAAGACGATCTGCTGGAGCGCCAGGGAGAGGCCGATGGCGGTGATGAGCGGTGCGAGCCGTGGTGCACCGCGCAGGGGCCGGTAGGCGAAGCGTTCGGCGCCGACGGCGATGAGGACGGCGACGAGGGCCCCGCCGACGAGCATGAGGGGGACGGCTATCCACATGGATGTGCCGTGGGGGAGCCAGAGCCAGACGGTGAGTGCGCCGAAGCCTCCGGTCATGAATATCTCGCCGTGGGCGAAGTTGATGAGCTGGACGATGCCGTACACCATCGTGTAGCCGATGGCGATCAGCCCGTACATCGAGCCGAGGAACAGCCCGTTGGCCAGCTGCTGCGGCAGGGTGTTCACCGCATGGCCTCCATGTGTTTCAGGTGTGGTGTGTGCGGGCGGGGGCCCGGCGCGGCCCGCTGCTCGGGGCGCGCCGAGTTCCGGTGCGCCCGGTGCCGCTGTGCTGCGGTACCGGGCGCACGGTGGGGCTGTATGTGGTGTGTTCGGCGTGGCGCCGGGTGCCCCGTGGGGGCCGGTCAGCCGTTGAAGGTGCCGCTCTTGACGGCCTTCCACTTGCCGTTGGTGACCTGGTAGACGGTCAGCTGCTTGTTGGCGGTGTCGCCGTACTGGTCGAACTTGACGGGGCCCGCGATGCCCTGGAAGTCGCTGTCCTGGACGGCGGTGATGAGCTGCTGGCGGGCGTCGGAGGGCAGCTTGCCGTCCTTGGCGATCTTGCCGACGGCGTTGATGATCGCGCTGGCCGCGTCGAAGGAGTAGCCGCCATAGGTGCTGTAGTCGCCGGGGTACTTCTTGGACTTGTAGGTGGCGATGAAGTCCTTGGCGGCGGGCTCGGTGTCGAGGGGCGCGCCGACGGAGGTGGCGAGGTCGCCCTCGGACTCCTTGCCCGCGGTCTTGATGTAGGTGTCGGAGAACATGCCGTCGCCGCCCATGAGCGGGATCTTGGCGCCGACGTCCTTGAGCTGCTTGGTGATCAGCTGGGACTCGTCGTACTGGCCGCCGTAGTAGAGGATGTCGGCGCCGGAGTTCTTGATCTTGGTGACGAGGGTGGAGAAGTCCTTGTCGCCGGTGTTGACGTGGTCCTCGCCGACGACCTTCCCGCCGTCCTTGAGGAAGTTCTGCTTGAACAGCTTCGCCAGGCCGGAGCCGTAGGTCTGCTTGTCGTCGACGACGAAGGCCTTCTTCTTCTTGAGGTTCTCGCTGGCGTACTGGGCCGCGAAGCCGCCCTGGAGGGCGTCGGTGGTGGCGGTGCGGAAGTACGTCTTGAAGGGGCGGACCTTCTTGCCGGTCTGCCAGTTCTTGCCCTGGGTGAGCTCGGGCGCCGTGTTGGCGGGCGAGATCTCGACCATGTTGGCGCTGTCGAAGACCTGCTGCATGTTGGTCGCGACACCGGAGTTGAGCGGTCCCACGGTGGCGATGACGGTCTTGTCGGCGACGAGCTGGGTGGCGTTCTGCTGGCCGGTGGCGGGCAGTGCCTTGTCGTCGAGCGCCTTGACCTTGAAGGTGACGCCGGGCACGGTCTTCTTGGCGTTGGCCTGGTCGGCGGCGATCTGCACGCCGTACTGGAGGCCGAGGCCCGTGGCGGAGTTCTGCCCGGTGAGGGGCGCGTCGACGCCGATGGTGACGGTGGTGTTGCCGCCGGAGCCGCTCGATCCGCTGCCGGAGTCCTTGCTGTCGCGCGACCCGCAGGCGGTGAGGGTGAGTGCTCCGGTGGTGAGCACCGCGGTGAGTATGAGTGTGGAACGCTGTCGCACGGTAGATCCTCTCCCTGGCCCGGCCGCCTCAGACGAGGTGGCCGGATGTCTCGCCGGGTCGTACGGGGTGGCACCGGGTCTCGAAATGAACGCGCCCGGCGGCGCGGTAACTGGGCGTGACTCTAGGCGAGATGGGACACCTCGGGCGCCCAGCGGACCGATGCTGTGACTTTCTTGTTATGACCCGGCGGAGACGGCGGGGGCACAGTGTGGGCAGATCGGGTGTTTCCGTACAGCGACTCTGTGTTCACATCCTGAGAACGCCCAGTTCCGCTAAGGGGCTTGGGCCGATCATGCTGCTGTCGCCCGCAGGGGGAGCGCGGTGGGCGGTGGTGTCGGTGGCGGAGGGGCGCTCCCGTGGTTCGGTGGGGTTCCGTATGTCGCTCCTGTAACGCAGTGTTACGTCCAGGAAAGGTATTCGGACATCGGGCGGCACGGCGGCGCAGTCTGCCCGGTGATCGTCAACGCCGCGTCGCACGGGTGCCGTTCGGCCACGGTGAAGGGTGCGGCGGGACTGCTGCGGATGGCGGGTCCTGTGAAGGGGCGGCGTACGTCCCGCGCGGTGGCCGAGGGGGGCGGGGCGGCGGTGCCGTGCAGAGTGGGTGTGGCGGTGTGTTTTCCGGGCCGGGTGGGGGCGGTGAGGCCGCGGTGGTCGGCGGCGCGGATCTGTCCCGGCCTCCGCGTCTCGTCGGAACGTGCTGGTCGGTGCGGGGGTGCGGACAGCGGCCAGCCCGCCGGGCAGGAGCACGCGGGCGGTGCCGCGGCCCTGCGGTGGCGCAGGGGGCGTGTGCCACCGGCGGCGTCGCACGGGGCGGTGGGGTCCGCGGTGGTGCGCGGTGTGCCGCCCGGGTGCGGAACTGATCCCTCCGGCTCGGGCCCCCGGCCTGTCGCGGCGCCGGAAGCGGGCCCGACGCCGCGCGCCGCGGGCCCGCTTCCGCCGCCGTGACAGGCCGGGTCCCGGTGGGGCGTGGTCGCCCTGGAGAACCGCATGCGGTCACCTTCGGTGACACAACAGGCGGCGCCGGAGCGGAAGATGATCCGCTCCGGCGCCCAAGGGCGTGTCGCGCCTACTGCTTGGGCGCGGGGGCGTCCCGCAGCAGGCAGGTGAGGCGCGCGGTGCACACGCGCCTGCCCTCCTCGTCGCTGATGACGATCTCGTGCGTGGTGGTCGACCGCCCGCGGTGCACCGGGGTCGCGACCCCGGTCACGGTGCCGGAGGAGAGCCCCCTGTGGTGCGTGCAGTTGAGGTCGACGCCGACCGCGATCTTGCCACTGCGGCCGTGCAGCATGGCGCCCACGGAGCCGAGGGTCTCGGCGAGTACCGCGGACGCGCCGCCGTGCAGCAGCCCGTACGGCTGCGTGTTGCCCTCGACGGGCATGGTGCCGACGACGCGGTCCGCGGACGCCTCCGTGATCTCGATGCCCATCCGGACGCCGAGGTGGCCCGCGGAGAACAGCGCGGGCAGGTCGGTGCCGAGCGCCGCGTACTCGTCGACGATGTCCTGCGGCAGCTTCGGTCCCGGCGTGCCGGACGGCTCGTCCGTCCTGCCGGTCTCGTACGTGTCGGCCATGGGCCCGGCTCCGATCCTGTGCGTGGTGTGTGGCTCCCCCCTACTTACCAGACGTGCCGCCCGCGGTCCGCGCCGCGGACTCGAACCGCACGACCACGGACTTGCTCGCGGGTGTGTTGCTGGTGTCGGCGGTGGAGCCCAGCGGGACCAGCACGTTCGTCTCCGGGTAGTACGCGGCGGCGCAGCCGCGGGCCGTGGGGTAGTGGACGACGCGGAAGTGCGGGGCGCGGCGGTCCACGCCGTCCTTCCACTCGCTGACGAGGTCGGTGTACGCGCCGTCCGCGAGGCCGAGTTCGCGCGCGTCCTCGGGGTTGACCAGCACGACGCGGCGGCCGTCCGTGATGCCGCGGTAGCGGTCGTCGAGGCCGTAGATCGTGGTGTTGTACTGGTCGTGGGAGCGCAGGGTCTGCAACAGCAGCCGTCCGGGCGGCACCTCGGGAACCTCCACGGGCGCCGCGGTGAAGTTGGCCTTGCCGGTGGCGGTGGGGAAGCGGCGTTCGTCGCGCGGCGCGTGCGGCAGCGCGAAGCCGTTCGGGTCGGCGACCCGCCGGTTGAAGTCCTCGAAGCCGGGGACGACCCGGGCGATGCGGTCGCGGATCGCCGCGTAGTCCCGCTCGAACTCCTCCCACGGGGTGCGGGACGCCGCGCCGAGGACGGCACGCGCCGTCCGGGCGACGATGGCGGGCTCGGACAGCAGGTGCGGGGAGGCGGGCGGCAGGTTGCCCCGGGAGGCGTGGACCATCCCCATGGAGTCCTCCACCGTCACCACCTGCCGGACGCCTGCCTGCACGTCGCGGTCGGTGCGGCCGAGTGTCGGCAGGATCAGGGCGCGGGCGCCGGTCACGGCGTGGGAGCGGTTGAGCTTGGTGGAGACGTGCACGGTGAGGCGGGTGGTGCGCATGGCCGCCTCGGTGACGTCGGTGTCGGGGGTGGCCGCCACGAAGTTGCCGCCCATCGCGAAGAAGACCTTGGCGGCGCCGTCGCGCATCGCCTCGATGGCCCGTACGACGTCGTAACCGTGGTGGCGCGGCGAGGTGATGGAGAACTCGCGGTCGAGGGCGTCGAGGAACTCGGGGGCGGGCCGCTCGAAGATGCCCATGGTGCGGTCGCCCTGCACGTTGGAGTGGCCGCGCACCGGGCAGACCCCGGCACCGGGGCGGCCGATGTTGCCGCGCAGCAGCAGGAAGTTGACGACTTCCCTGATGGTCGGCACGGAGTGCTTGTGCTGGGTGAGGCCCATGGCCCAGCAGACGATGGTGCGCTTCGAGGCGAGCACCAGGTCGAGCGCCTGCTCGATCGCCTCGCGGGTGAGGCCGGTGGCGGCGAGCGTCTCGTCCCAGCCGGCGTCGCGCGCGACCTTCGCGAAGTCGTCGAAGCCGTGGGTGTGCTCGTCCACGAACTCCTGGTCGACGGCGCCCGGGGTCTCCAGGATCAGCTTGTTGAGCAGCCGGAACAGGGCCTGGTCGCCGCCGATCCTGATCTGGAGGAACAGGTCGGTGAGGGCGGCGCCCCTGAGGGCGCCCTTCGCGGTCTGCGGGTTCTTGAACCGTTCGAGTCCCGCTTCCGGCAGCGGGTTGACGGAGATGATCTTCGCGCCCGCGGCCTTCGCCTTCTCCAGGGCGGAGAGCATCCTCGGGTGGTTGGTACCGGGGTTCTGGCCCGCCACCACGATGAGGTCGGCGCGGTGCAGGTCCTCCAGGGAGACGCTGCCCTTGCCGACGCCGATGGTCTCCGTGAGCGCGGAACCCGACGACTCGTGGCACATGTTGGAGCAGTCGGGCAGGTTGTTCGTGCCGAACTCGCGGGCGAACAGCTGCAGCAGGAACGCCGTCTCGTTGCTCGTGCGGCCCGAGGTGTAGAAGAGGGCCTCGTCGGGGGAGGCGAGGGCGCGCAGCTCCTCCGCGATGATCTCGAAGGCGCGTTCCCAGGAGACCGGCCGGTAGTGGCCGTCCGCCTGCGGGTCCTCGCCCCGCTCCAACAGCACGGGCTCGGTGATGCGGCCCTGCTGCCCCAGCCAGTAGCCGCTGCGGGTGGCCAGGTCGGACAGCGGGTGCGCGGCGAAGAACTCCGGCGTCACCCGGCGCACGGTCGCCTCCTCGGCGACCGCCTTGGCGCCGTTCTCGCAGAACTCGGCGATGTGCCGGTGCTCGCCCTCGGGCCAGGCGCAGCCCGGGCAGTCGAAGCCGTTCTTCTGGTTGACCTTGAGGAGCGTACGGGCGGTGCGGGCCGCGCCCATCTGCCGCTGCGCGATCTGGAGGCTGTGGCGTACGGCGGGGATGCCGGCGGCTGCGTGCTTCGGCGGGCTGATCCGCGGCGCGTCCTGGGCAGGGTCCTCCGCGGGGGGCTTGCTGACCATGGTGCTCTCACTCTCTGCCGGGCTCCGGGTGGGGGAACCCGCACCGGACAGGGCCGGATGGCGCGAACTGTCTACAATATTCAATGGTCCCACGGGGTGGGCGCCGGATCCGGCGCCCCGATGTGACGTGGCTCACCGGGGGAGAGCGGCGGCCCCCGCGCCGGGCGGCCGCCGCCCGCGGCGCACCGGCGGCGGTCGGGAATGTCGGTGGGGCGTGGCAGGATCGGACGCGTGGCTGAGACAGCATCGAAGAAGACCCCGCAAGACCGTCCGCGCCTGCTCCTCATGGACGGGCACTCCCTGGCGTACCGGGCGTTCTTCGCGCTGCCCGCGGAGAACTTCACCACCGCGTCGGGGCAGCCGACCAACGCCATCTACGGCTTCGCGTCGATGCTGGCGAACACGCTGCGCGACGAGGCGCCTACGCACTTCGCCGTCGCGTTCGACGTGTCGCGGAAGACCTGGCGCTCCGGGGAGTTCCCCGAGTACAAGGCGAACCGCTCCACGACCCCTGACGAGTTTAAGGGACAGGTCGAGCTCATCGGCGAGCTGCTCGACGCGATGCACGCGGAGCGCTTCGCCGTCGAGGGCTTCGAGGCCGACGACATCATCGCGACGCTCGTCACCCAGGCCGAGGCCGAGGGCTTCGAGGTCCTGATCGTCACCGGCGACCGGGACTCCTTCCAGCTGGTCAGCGACCACACCACGGTGCTCTACCCCACCAAGGGCGTCTCCGAGCTCACCCGCTACACCCCGGAGAAGGTCCACGAGAAGTACGGGCTGACCCCCGCGCAGTACCCCGACTTCGCGGCGCTGCGCGGCGACCCCTCGGACAACCTCCCCGGCATCCCGGGCGTCGGCGAGAAGACCGCCGCCAAGTGGATCAACCAGTTCGGCTCGTTCGCCGGACTGGTCGAGCGCGCCGAGGAGGTGAAGGGCAAGGCCGGGCAGAACTTCCGCGACCACCTCGAATCGGTGAAGCTCAACCGCCGCCTCACCGAGATGGTCAAGGACGTGCCGCTGCCGAAGTCCGTGGCCGACCTGGCCCGCGCCCCGTACGACCGCAGCGCGCTCACGGGCGTGCTGGAAGTGCTGGAGATCCGCAACCCCAGCCTGCGCGAGCGGCTCCTCGCCGTCGACCCCGGCGCGGCCGAGGCGGAGCCGCCCGCGCCCGCCGCGGGCGTCGAGCTCGACGGGTCCTCCCTGTCCACGGGGGAGCTCGCACCCTGGCTCGCCGAGCACGGCGCCGAACCCCTCGGTGTCGCCACGGTCGACACCTGGGCGCTCGGCACGGGCAACATCAGCGAGGTCGCCCTGGCCGCCGCCGGGGGTCCGGCCGCCTGGTTCGACACCACCCAGCTCGACGAGGCCGACGAGCGCGCCTTCGCCGCATGGCTCGGCGACGCCGACCGCCCGAAGGTCCTGCACGGCGCCAAGAACCTCATGCGGGTCGCCCCCGAGCACGGCTGGCACGTCGCCGGCGTCGGCATGGACACCGCGCTCGCCGCCTACCTCGTCAAGCCGGGCCGCCGTTCCTTCGCGCTCGACTCCCTCGCCGTCGAGTACCTGGGCCGCGAGCTGAGCCCGCCGGCCGCCGCGGACGGGCAGCTCGCCTTCGGCACCGACGAGCAGGCGGAGGCCGAGGCGCTGATGGCGCAGGCCCGCGCCGTCCTCGACCTCGGGGACGCGTTCACCGAGCGGCTCGCCGAGGTCGGAGCCGCCGGCCTGCTGACCGAGATCGAGCTGCCCACGTCCGCCATGCTCGCCCGCCTCGAACGACACGGCATCGCCGCCGACCGGGCCCATCTGGAGGCCATGGAGCAGCAGTTCGCCGGGGCGGTGCAGCAGGCCGTGAAGGAGGCGCACGCCGCCGCGGGCCACGAGTTCAACCTCGGCTCGCCCAAACAGCTCCAGGAGGTCCTCTTCGGCGAGCTCGGCCTGCCGAAGACGAAGAAGACCAAGACGGGCTACACCACCGACGCCGACGCCCTCGCCTGGCTCGCCGCGCAGACCGAGCAGGAACTGCCGGTGATCATGCTGCGCCACCGGGAGCAGGCCAAGCTGCGCGTCACGGTCGAGGGCCTGATCAAGACCATCGCCGCCGACGCCCGCATCCACACCACGTTCAACCAGACCGTCGCCGCGACGGGCCGGCTCTCCTCCACCGACCCCAACCTCCAGAACATCCCCGTCCGCACGGACGAGGGCCGCGCCATCCGCCGCGGCTTCGTCGTCGGCGAGGGGTACGAGTCGCTGATGACGGCCGACTACAGCCAGATCGAACTGCGCGTGATGGCCCACCTCTCCGAGGACGAGGGCCTCATCGAGGCGTTCACCTCGGGCGAGGACCTGCACACCACGGTCGCCTCCCAGGTGTTCGACGTCGCCAAGGACGCCGTCGACCCGGAGATGCGGCGCAAGATCAAGGCGATGTCGTACGGACTCGCCTACGGGCTCTCCGCGTTCGGCCTCTCCGGGCAGCTCGGCATCGACGCGGCAGAGGCCCGCGTCCTGATGGAGAACTACTTCGAGCGGTTCGGCGGCGTGCGGGACTACCTGCGGCGCGTCGTTGACGAGGCGCGCGCCACGGGCTACACCGAGACCATGCTCGGCCGCCGCCGCTACCTGCCCGACCTCAACAGCGACAACCGCCAGCGCCGCGAGACCGCCGAGCGCATGGCGCTCAACGCGCCCATCCAGGGCACCGCGGCGGACATCGTCAAGATCGCGATGCTCAACGTCGACCGCGCCCTGACCGAAGAGGGCCTCACCTCCCGGATGCTGCTCCAGGTCCACGACGAGATCGTGCTGGAGATCGCCCCCGGCGAGCGGGCGCGCGTCGAGGAGCTGCTGCGCCGCGAGATGCCCGCGGCGGCCCAGCTGCGCGCCCCGCTCGACGTGTCCATCGGCTCGGGCGCCGACTGGGAGTCCGCGGCGCACTGAGCGGCCACTGGCCGCGCGGCGGGCGTCCCTTCCGGGTGCGCCCGCCGCCCGTACGCCGCCC
>NZ_BAABEP010000080.1:0-25318 GCF_039540215.1 Streptomyces tremellae | reverse complement strand
GCCGGCCGATCGCGTGGGTGGGCAGCGCACCTGACGACTGGTGAGCGGCGGTGAGAGGAGCGACAGGCCCCGAGCGCACGGGCGCTCGGGGCCTGTCGCTGTCCGGAGTCCAGCGACGCCGCTCCCAGGGCCTACACGCACTGGGGTGCGATGCCCGGGGGTTCTGAGCCGGGAGCATCGCACTGGTGTGCGTGTAGGCCCTGGGATCTTCGGGGCGCTCCCCCGGCGAACTACGTGGCGGCTGAGGCGGGGGCAGTGAACGAAACCGGCTTCCCCGTGGCATGGGCATAGTCGATTTCCCTGCTCGTGGATTCGCCGATGTACCCGCCGGGGTTGACGACCAGAACCCGGTCCGCCAGGTCGATCTTTCGCAGATGGAGACCGCCCAGCATTGCCTTCTGGTCGTCGGTGATCGGCTCGTCTGCTTCGCCTGGCGCGACGACGATGATCCCGGCGAAGGTCAGATCACGGTTCGCCGCACGCATCTCGTCCACGAACCGGGTGGAGCCGCAGATGCAGACGATCTCAGGACGGTTGGGCACAGCACATCCCTCCCGGGATGGAAGCTGGTCAGTACAGGGCGACGGCATCGAGGACGACGGCTGGGCCGGTGATGTATGCCTGGACGTCATCGTCGGGAACGTCCAAGCCGAGCCGGTTGAGTTGCTGGGTGACCTCTTGGAGATCGTCTTGGATCTGCGCCATCATGATGCGACGCATCATGAACTCCCATCCGTGCAGCAGCCATTCGTCGGTGACCCTGTACTCGTCCTCTGGAACGAGTCGGTAGACGCTGCCGAGGATGCGCATGTCTCCTTCGAGGCGATCAGCTGATGCTTCATCAATGAAGTAGCCGGGGCGGACGTTGACGTACACCTTGTGCGGCAGAGCGCTGCCCGTGATCTCCAGAAGCATGGGCAGGGGGAGCAGCTCGTTGTGCAGATACACCCGCTGGATCGCCTGCGCGACGTCTGCGTCGTCTACGTCGAGGTTGGCGAGTTCGCTGAGATCGTTGATGTCGCGGTCCAGCATCAGGCGCCGGAAGACGAAGAACAGCTTGCTCAACACGCTTGCTGCCGTGATACGCGCGGTGCCCTCAATCTCGACCAGGGCGTCTTTGCTAAGAGCCGTATCGCCGGCGGGGTTCACGCTGACCGCCTTCTCGCGGATCAGGCCGTCGATCACCTTGGAGACGGTGGCCTTCTCCCGCGGAGCCAGGCTGTAGGTGGACTGGAACTGCACGTCGGTTCCCGCGGTTCCGTTCAGGGCCAGGGGGCCGATTCCTGCCTTGCCGCCTCCGGACCGCTTTTTCGCAGTCGTCTCCACGATGTCCTGTGCCACTGGGACGTCGATGTTGTGGTACTCCGCCTGGGAGAGCAGCGTCTCAAGATCGAGAAAACTCGGGTGCCTCAAAGCCATGGCACCAGTCTTCCAGTGAGCACTGACAACAGGCGCCCCGAGCGACGATCCCCCCACGGTGCTGTGTGCTGCCCGAGCTCTGAAAGCTGTTGAGAGCTCTGCTGAAGCGGGCCCGGCGGAGCATCGCGAGCGCACACAGACTGGTGTGGCTCTACGAACGTCCCACCCACGCCAGGTGTTCGGGAGCGACGTACAGCTGCTCGCGGAGGCGGCCACGCAGGACACCGACACGGGTTCGGCCCTCCAGGACCTGTAGCCCACTGTCGGCCGGGTTGAGCAAGCGCCGGTCGATGAGGAGTGGCGGGCGCAGCCACATCCCGTGGTCTGCCCAGTACTGGCCGATTTGTGGAGGGCGCACCGTGACCCAGTGCACCGGGTGCTGTGCGAAGTGCTCGATCAGTCCGGCTTCGCTCTCACCGGTCGGCATGGTGTGGAAGTCCGCGGTCGGGATCGTCTCCAGCGTCCAGGTGATCGCACTCAGCTCGAGGTGGCTGTAGTCGTCGACGAAGGGGCCGTGGTCGCCGTGGTCGAAGAGGAAGTCCCGCAGCACGTCATGAGGATGAGTTCGGCGAGGGCGCCGCGGCCGTCGCTCTTGGGCAGGGCGGCGGCGAGACGCCGGACGTCGGCGGCGACCGCCCGGGCGTGCCCGGTGAGCTGGAGGGCGATCTGCTCGTAGTCGCGGGGCGCGAGGTCCGGGTCTTTCCAGGCGAGGACGGCGGTGACGAGGGCCTCGTGCGGGGCGCGGTCCAGAGACAGTTCGGCGTCCAGCAGGCCCTCGGGATCGTGGAGCACGGCGTAGGCCCCCCTCACCGCAGGCCCGCCGCGTCGTCGTCCTGGCCGTGGTCGCCCCTGTCGGCGTCCGGGTCCGGGTCGGCGAGGAAGCGGGCGTAGCCGCGTACGGCGCGCTCCAACAGTGCGGGTGAAGGCCGGCCGAAGTCGGGCCGCTGGAGGCCGGGTCCGTCGGGTGCAGGTCCGGCGGGTGTGGGTGCGCTCATGGGCACCGCCTCCGTGTGCTGAGTGGTCGCGTCGGTGTCGTTCGACGCTACGGAGGCTCCGGCTCCGTCCTCAACGAGATTGCGGGAAATTGCGGAAGTTCACCCCAGGGCGTCGATCGCAGCCGTGATGCGGTCGCGGGCAGCGTCGCCGTAGACGGCCATCTCCGTGAGGCCGGCGAACGCCTTGGCGTAGTCGGCGAGCTCGCGCGGCTGCGTCACCTTGATCTCCGCCGTCAGCGTCTCCACCACGGCCACGGTGTCGTCGTGGAGGTAGAACGCCTCCAGCGGCCAGACGGTGCGCTGCGCGGTGAAGGGGATGATCCCGAGCGAGACCGAGGCGAGCGGCATCACCGCCAGGAGGTGACGCAGCTGCCCGCGCATCGCCTCGGGGTCGGCTGTGCGGAACCGCAGGACGGACTCCTCCAGGAGCACGACGTAGCGGTGCCCGCCCTCGTAGAGGAAGCGGGAGCGGGCGATGCGGGCGGCGACCGCTTCGGTGACGTCGTTGGGGGTGCCCTGGAAGCGGGTGATCTGCTCCATGAGGGCGGTCGCGAAGGCCGGCGTCTGGAAGAAGCCCGGCGGGACGTTGGAGACGTAGACCCGGCAGACGCGGGTCCGTTTGTGCAAGGTGTTCCAGTTCTGCTGGACCTTGCGCATCCCGTCCTTGTGTAGGCGGCGCCATTCCAGGTACATGGAGTCGACGGCGCGGGCGGTGGCGATGAGGTCGTCGGCCTGGTCGTCCGCGCCGCACGCCGCGCACCAGGCGCGGATGTCCGCGTCGGAGGGCGGGGCGTCGGCCTTCTGGATGCGGGTGGTCTTCGCCGGGTGCCAGCCGCACCGGGCGGAGAGGTCCTTCCCGGAAAGGCTGGCGTCCTTGCGCAGATGACTGAGGCGCACGGCCAGGGCCTCGCGGGCGGCCTGTGCGCTGGACGATGGGGATGCGCTCACGGTGCTCTGCTCAGTGGTTCTGGACGGTGTACTTCTCGTGCGGGACGCCGCGCTCCCACACGGTCTCGAAGGCGGCGCGGCACAGCGCGACGGCGGCCGGGTCGGTGGTGCGCTCCTTGCCGTCCCTCGCCCAGTCGCCGGTGCCGGTGAAGTGGTGGAACTGCACGAGCCGGTCGTCCAGGAGCCAGAAGTCGTTGCCGGGCAGCGCGATGTCGGAGGCGCGGCGGCGGGGCAGCCAGCGCACGTCCTCCCCGGCCTGGAGGTTGAGCGGGGTGATGGCGTGCTCGTAGCGGATGTAGTCGGTGACCGGCTCGGAGACGATCCGCGCTCGGCGCATCACCACGCCGCGGGCAACCGCGCCCTGTACGAGCGGCATCCACTGCGGCCAGAACGAGCGGCCGGGGTCGAGGTTCGCCGCGCCGGTGGCCAGGAAGTTGGCGTAGTCGTCGGCTTCGTCGCCGACGGCGTACAGGTCGCGCATCTCCAGGTGGACCGCCGTGCGGTGGGTGTCGGCGAGCAGCTCAGCGAACGTCGCGGTGTTCAGCTGCTGCGCGTTCAGCGGCATCGCACGCCTCCCTCAAGATCTGCACCATGTGGAACGGGATCCGGATCACCCGCTCGTGCGGCGGGATCCCCGTCTTGTGGCCGGCCACCCACTCGGTGGAGCCGACCAGGGACTTGAGGAGGGCGTCGGCTTCCTCGCCCTGGAGGACAAGGTCCGCGCTCTCCTCTTCCACCCACACCGTCGCTGATCCCTCACCGCCGGTGTTGGGGTCGATCCCGACGAACCGTAGCGTCATCACGTACTCCCCTGTGACTCGGTTGCGCGTAGTTGCGCAGACCGTCCCGCGCGGCGCCGCCGACGTCAAGGGGGCGTCGGCTGCCCGGTGCTTCTGATCCGTCCGGGTGACCGGGGGCCGCAACTGCCGTGAGGGCAGACGCGCTCCCCCTACCGTGCGGCCATGAACACCACCCCGATGCCTGAGCCGCTGCGCCGGGCGATCCACCAGCTGGTCTCCGAGGGCGTGCAGAACTGCCAGGAGGTACTGCGGTACACCGAGCCCGACCAGGCGCACACCTGGAAGCGGATGACGCTGTACCGGGCCACGGACGCGGCGGACACCATGAACATGGTGGCCATGCTCATCGCTGCGTACTGCGAGCACACCGGTATGGCAGCTCACACACTGGAGAGCTACCTCCAGGTCGGGCAGGAGACGATCCGTACTCACGGCACAAGTGAAGAGGACCGTTCACATGTGGCGGGGCTGATGGGCGAAGAGCTCAAGTATGAGGCGATGCGGGCGCCGACGAACCGGATGCGGTACCACCGAGGTCAGCGGCAGGCTGAGCAGGCGCAGCACCCCGAGGACGACCCGGGCAAGCTGTTCACCGAGGCCGTCCTGCACGGGCTGAAGGCGAAGCTGTGCGACGACGTCGACTCGCTGGACAGCTACCTGCCGCCCCAGATGGCTGCGATGGCCCGCCGGGTCGCGGAAGCTCTCGAAGTGCCGGAGCCGGCCACCGCGTGATCAGCAGGACGGGAGGGCGGGACGCCAGTGTCGGCGTCCCGCCCTCCCGTCACCTCCCGGAGCGCTCGTAGCTGACGATGGCCTCGCCCAAGCGGCGCTTGACCTGCGCGGGCAGGTCGGTGTTCTCGGGACGGACGTCGTTGTCCAGCCAGAAGCGGCCTGCCGTGCCGTCTTCCAGCAGCAGTACCGGCGACTCCATCCAGTCGTCCTCCAGCTCACCGTCCCCGTCGCGCCGGCGGCCGGAGCCGCTGACGAGCTTCCAGCAGCGCTGGCGTGCGACTTCCCGGAGCCGCTGGCCGTTCGCGGTGTACCCGCCGCGGAACAGAGCGGGCTTCACCTGGATGAGGACCTCGGAGCCGTACGGCCTCAAGCGCTCTACGGCCTCCGCCAGGAGCCGCTGGACCTCTGCTGCCTCCTTCTGCTCCCGCTCCGCTTGCCGCTGGTCAGCGTTCGCGAAGGAGTCGGCTCGGGCTCGCGCTGCTCGGATCTCGTCATCAAGGCCACCCATGAACGGCAGGGTATCGGCGCGAACTGCCGTATTGGAGAGGATGAGTTGGCCGGTGAGGGTGACCGCCGGTCGGTGTGGTCGTTGGACAGCGCGAACCCATTCCGGGCCCCGGGGATGTCATGGCTGATCCCCCCCGGGGCCCGTGGCGTGTCTGGCCCTCGGTCAGCTCTCGGGGGCTTCCACGTCGATGAGCCAGGTGACGACGTCGGCGTCGGTCATCCAGATCGCCTGCGTCTCGTGGGCGTCCTCTCCGTGCTGGACGACGTGGACGCGACCGTCCTGCCTGCTGGGCTTCGGGGCGGGGCCGGCGAGCGGGGCGAGGCGCTGCCAGGTGCTGGTGGTGACCCGGGCCAGGATCACCGTGCCGAACATCTCGTGCGGCGCGGCTCCGAGGGGGCTGGTGGAGGGCGTGCCGACGAGGATGACGTGGACGCGGGCGGCGCGTCCGGTCCACAGCGCGGCCTCGAGGGCGGCGACGGCCGGGGAGGTGTGCGGGTCATCCTTGCCGCGGAACGTCTCCCAGTAGCGGGTGAGCTGGCGCAGCGCGGCGTGGGCGCTGTCCACCGAGACGATGAGCCGGGGCGCGGCGTCCAGCTCGCTGTCGTCGAGGTCGAGGCGGCGGGCCAGTTCTTCTCCGAGGCCGACCAGGGCGTCGTGGATGCCGGCGACGTTCCCACGGTGGGTGACGGTCGGCAGGCCCTTGGCCCACAGGTGGGAGATCCGCTTGGGGTCGAGGACCAGGGCGTGGGCTCCCTGGTGGAGGAACTGGGCGGTCAGGGAGCGCAGCACGGTGGTGCTGCCGCCGCCGGTGGCGGTGCAGACCAGGACGTGCGGGCATTCGGCGTCCAGGTCGACGGCGATGGCGTCGCCGTGGGTGCTGATGCCGATGAGCGCGGTCCCTTCGGGCAGGGCCTCTATCTGCTCGCGCAGGTCGGGGGCGTGGAAGCTGAGCTTCGTGGGGAGCGCGGTCTTGTTCATGGCGGGGTGTTCCTTCTCTGTGCGGTGCCTGGTGAACCGGGTGTTCTCCAGGGCTGGGGGGATCGTGTCGGTGAAAGCGGACAGGTCCGGATCGGTGGGTGGCGGGTCGGATTTCCGACCCGCCACCCACCGCCGTCAGTCCAGGTCGGTGGTGCCGGTGGCGGCGCGGGGCCGGTTGCGGGCCCACTTCTTGAGGTCGCCGACGCGGTAGAGGAGTTCGGCGCCGCGCTTGTCGACCGGGTCGGGGAAGGCCGGGTCGTTGGCGCGGGCGAAGCGCAGCGCGGCCAGAGTGATGCCGGGCAGGTGGTGTTCGGCGGCCTCGCGGAGTCCCACCGCCTGGTCGTCGTCCGGGGCTGTCGGCGGCGGCGGGGTGCGGTCCGTGGGGCCGCCCGGGTCGGCGGCCGGGGCCGGGGTGAGGCTCCAGGCGTCGGCGAGCGCGTCGCGGTCGGCGGGCGGGAGTTCGGGGGTGGGTGGGAGTTCGGGGGTGGGCGTGGACCAGGCGTCGGTGAGGGAGTCGGCGGGCGGCTTCTGCAGCTGCACCGGGCCCGGCTGCGATCCGGCTGCGGGCGGGGCCGGCGTGCCGGTGGTGGCCCACTCGCGGGCTTCGGCCTCGGTGAAGAACAGGATCTGCGTCTCCCGCGCGGACCCGCCGGAGACGACCTGGGCGCGGCCGTGGTGCTTGGTGGACTTCGGCGCCGGGTGGACCTCCGGGGCGAGCATCCGCCAGGCGTTGACGCTGTATCGGGCCAGGATGCGGGTGGAGAACTGCTCGCGGACCTCCGGGCCCCCGAGGGCGCGGGCGGTGGCGGACTGCGCGACCAGGAGGACGTGCATGCGCAGCTGGCGGCCCATGTAGAGGATCTCGTTGAGCGCGTCGACGGCCGGGGAGATTTTCGGGTCGCCGGACTCGCGGGTCTTCTCCCAGTAGCGGGCCAGCTGCTTCATCGTCGCGTTGACCTCTTCGAGGAGGATCAGCAGCCGCGGGCCGATGTCCTTCGGGTCGGCGTCGATGCCCAGTTCGTCGGCGACGCGGGTACGGCGCCGGCCTTCGATGCCGAGGGCGATGAGCTGGTCGTGGATGTCGGCGATGTCGCGGCAGTAGGTGACGCCGGGCAGGCCGTTGGCCCACGGGTGGGAGATCCGCTTGGTGTCCAGGACGAACACGAGGCTGCCGTGGTGGAGCATCTGGCAGGCGATGCACCGCAGGGTCACCGACTTGCCGCCGCCCGTGCTCGCGTTGACGAGGATGTGCGGGGACTCCGCGTCCAGGTCGACGGTGACGATCCGCCCGGCGGAGCCGATCCCGATGACGGGCGCAGACTCCTTGGCGGCGGCCACGATCTCGCGGACCTTGGGGTCCTTGAAGGCCGCCTTCGCCGGGGGCTTGCGGGTCTTCTTCACCGTCACGTACGTCTCGCGGCCCGCCAGGTGCCAGGAGAAGGTGACGCCCTCCAGGGCGAGCTTGGTGGCGATGATGTCGACGACCAGGTCCTTGGAGAAGTCCAGGCGGCCCGGCACGTCCACGCGGATCACCGCGTCGTCCTCGGAGAAGCCGCGCGGGATGTGGAGGTAGCGGCGCGGGTCGGTCTGCTCCGGCAGGCGCAGCGGCAGCGCCAGAGCTTCGTGCAGCGGAAGCACCCACTCGCGCATCAGCTCCCGGCGCTTGCGGGTCAGCGCGAAGTAGGCCGCGGTCCCGACGGCCGCGGTCGACGCGGCGGCGATCCCGGTCTGCTCCAGCGCGGCGAGCGCGGGGGCCGGGTCGGCCCATATCTGCTGGGCGGTGGCGACGGTGGCGTCCTGGTGGACCCAACCGGCCTGGTAGCCGCCCGCGCCGACGGCGGCCAGCGAGCTGATGCGGAAGGTCAGGCGCTTCCACCCGGCGCGGTAGGAGGACCGGGAGACGCGGCCTTCGACCTTCGGCAGGACCCGGGTGCCCGACCGCCAGAACGTCGCGTCGGTCTTGCGCTCGCCGTCCATCGGTCGGCCGGCCAGGAACCGGCCGATGCCGAACGCGAGGGATTCGGCGGTGTCCTCCACCTGCTTGTCGAACTTCGTCTGTGCCATCGGTCGTGCCCTTTCGGTGTGCGTCCCGGCACCTCACACCCGGAAGCGGACACGAACCGTAAAACGGGTCACCTGTGGATAAAGTCCAGCAAACCACCCCTCTAGCCGTAACGAAACTTTAGTTGTCGCACATTGATTACGTATCCTATGATTGTCGCATGGTTGATATGTGGGAGCTCGACAGCGAGGGCGTCGAAGAGCGGGTCACCTTCCGGGCGCAGGTGCGTGACCTGGTGTGGCGCGAGACGAGAAGGCGGATGCATTTCCTCGGCTTCAGCGAGCAGGAGGGGCCCGCCACCCCGAATGCACTCGCCCCGACGTCCGCGGCCGCCAAGGCGGTGCACCTGATGTACCTGGAGGTCGCCACGGAGGTCGGTGACGCTGCGCGGGACCTGGCCGTCGACGCCGCCACTCGCGCGGGCCGGGCAGGCGCCTCCTACGCGGACCTGGGTGAAGCGTCGGGGATCACTCGTCAGGCCGCCCGCAAGCGGTGGCCGGAGGCGGTCGGCACGCACTGGACGCTCTACCTCCTGACCGGCAAGGGCCACCCGCACGGCATGGCCGTCCAGATGCTCCGCAGCAGCAGCAAGGCGATCGAGACCGGGCGCACCGCCGTGGACGAAGGCGCTCTCACCGAGGACGGCGCCGTGGGTGCCGTCGTCATCAACGCCGCCCGCGAGGCCGTGTGGGCGTGCTACTTCGACGACGGCACGTGCGCGCCGGAGGAGATCCCCCTGCCCGAGGACCTGCAGAACGTTCCGGCCCCCGGCGAGGAAACGCATAACGACTGGCTGTACCGGTGGGAGCAGCACATCACCCGCCTGCTCTGACAAGGCAGGCTGCGGTCGCCGGTCACAAATCGGGCCCGGTCCTCCGGTGGGGGGCCGGGCCCGACGACTGCGTGAGCGGTGTTTCAGCGGGTCTCGGTATTCCCCTGCGGCCGCACCGCCTTGTTCAGCGTGGGGTTGGTGTCGCTCTTCTTGTCGGTTCCGATCATCGTCGTGTTGGTGAAGGCATCGACGAAGTCGGGCTGGGGCGCCGGGGCCGGGGCCGGGGCGGGGGCGGGCTGACCGCTCCCCTGGTTCTGTCCGTTACTCATGGGGCTCAAGTGTGCAGCAGCAGTGCGACAGTCGACAGAGCCAGCCCCGCCACGAGGGACCAGAGACTGACCGCCCAGTACCGGGCCTTCAGCTCGTGCCGCCGCTTGTTCTTCTCGTAGATCGACGCCCGGGTCGCCGCCAGCGCGGTGAGCACCTGGCTCTTGGGAGATCGGACGTGATCAGCAAGCATCGGGCGGGGCTCCAAGTCCTTGTGCTCCGCCACGCGGATCGTCTGCACGCCCGCGAGCAGGGTGACGGCGTACGCCGCGAAGGCGCAGTAGGCGAGGACGTCGTGGTGTTTGTGTGTCGCCAGGAACTGTGCGGCTGTAGCCGCGAACCCGATCAGGAACACCGCCTTGGTATCGATCTTCGCGAGCGATTCCGACTGGCGCGTCAGGCGCGCGGCCACCTCGTTGTTGAGAAGTTCGAGCGTGTCCTTCTGCGCCTCGAGTTCGGCCGGTGTCATCGTCATGCCGAGAGCCTAGAAGCCAGGGCAGGAAGGGCCGCGCCCCCTGCTGTGGACCAGGTCGGCCAGGGGAAAGGGCTCACGCGTCCTCGGGCTCCTTCGCCAGCCGGATCTCGCACTGATCGAGCAGCCGGGCAAAGTAGCTGTAGGCAGCGAGGCGCTCCATGCCTTCCTGCTCGGTCAGCTCATCCCGGGTGTGCGTCGCGACGTTCCTGACCGTGAGGTTCAGTCCGGTCGCGAGGTTGTTGAGCGCGCCGGCCAAGGGCGCCAGACCGCCGCGCATGCTCTTGGCCGTTTGGTCCTCCGCCGGGCCGGGCCAGGCGAGCTTGGGCTTGCCTGGCTCGGGTTCGCCCCCAGAGAGGGTCTGCTGCCAGAACGAGGTATCGGTCACGTCGTTGCGGCCCAGACGTTCCTTCCAGTGCACGGTCAGTGCCTCCGACGCCTCCCGCACCGCAACCCGGTACTGGTGCGTCGTCCAGTGCGCGGCCGCCGCCGTCCAGATCACCTCATGGAGCTCGGACGGGGCGAACCCCGGCGTCGCTGACTCCGCCGCCTCCTCCGCCTCGCTGATCATCGTGCCCAGACGGCCCCGGACCCTGGCCGCCGTGGCACGGACCTCCTGGGGAGTAAAAATCGCCTTCGGAGCCGACATCAACGACCAGTTCTCGATCGGATCCACGACACCGAGCCCGGCGACGCGCATACTCGCCCCCGTGACGGCGACCGCCCGCGCAGCGGCCCCCGCAGCCTCCGCCACATCGAGCTCCAGCGTGCGGACCGCCGCCTGGTCCTGCCCCTCCTTGGTCCACACCGTGGGGAACAGCCCACGCGTTTGGATGTGGTCCGACTCCTCCTGGGTCTCCATCCAGCGCCCGAAGATCTCCTCGAACCGCTCCACAGCGGCCATCAGCCGCTTCAAGTAGTCAGCGCTGTACGTCGCCACGCCCTACCCCCTCCACCGGATCGTGCCTGGACGACGCAGCCGAGCCAGCACCCGTGCCGGTGCGCGTCGTGCTGCCCGCCGACCCGGTGCTCGGGCAGCCGGAGCAGGAGGTCGTGGCGCGGTTGTGGAGGCGGCGGCAGACCAGGACGGGGTGGGTGTACCTCGTGGGGCTGCCGTCGTACCGGGACCTCGAGGACGGCGGCGTGGAGGCCGCGGAGTACCGGGTGTGGGTGAGGGCGCCCGACCATGTGCGGCCGGTCGACGGCGTCGACTACGACCAGGTCCCCACCGAGCCTCTTCCGCCGGCGCCGCCGACGTCGGTGGTCCGCGAGGTTCTCGGGGAGCGCCGGTCTTCGGGCTGGGTCCTGGCGAAGGTCCGCGAGGGGCGGGGCCCGGCCCGGGGCGTGCTGCACGCGCCGGACTGCGAAGAGGCACCCGAGGGCGCGCCGCTGCTCGATGCCCAGCGGGCCCTGGACGTCGCGGAGAACCCGGGGACGCAGCTGTGCACGCTGTGCGGGTGCGCTCAGGAGCTGACGCCGCTGCTGAGCGGCTTCGACCACATCACCGACTCCTGACCCGCGTTGGTCAGGAGTCGGTCTCGATGGTGACGGGGACCTCCAGCGGCACGGTCCACTCGCTGCCCTTGGACCTGGCGGTGATGCTCAGACGCACCGGCTCGTTCGCGTAGTCGCGGTGCCAGACGTCCGTGGTGGTCGTCGACCAGGACGGCGGGGTGGTGGGGGTCAGGCCGTATCGCGTCCACTCGCCGATCGCCAGCTGCTGCGGGGCGACCGTCCGGCCGGTGTCGTCGCGGCCGTCCGCGCTGAACTTCCACGGCCCCCAGATGTGGGCACGGACCTCTTCGGGAGTCGGAGCGCCGGCGAGCTGGGGCCCGTCGCCGCGGTGCGGGTTGTCGTTGCGCAGGGACGCGGTGATCTCGATGGTGCCGTGGGAAAGCAAGCCGGGTGGGCCTTCGAGGTGGACCCGCAGCATGGCGGTGGAGCGGGCCTCGTTAGCCACGACCGTGCAGCGGAAGTGCGGGGTGAGGTCGGCGTGCAGGCGCTGCTCCTCGATCCGGGACAGGGTCTGCGCGGCCCCGTTGGCGTTGCGCGCGGCTCTCCAGGAGCCGATAGCGGCAACGGCAGCGACGACCGCGACGGCCAGAGCCAGGGCCGCGATCGTGTCGGTGGTGGTCATGAGGCAGGACGCTATCGCCACCACCCGTCACAGGTCAGCGCCCTGGAGATATGGCCATCAGCGGGGGACGTCGTCCAAGGTGGGGCGATGAGCGCACTGCGACCCGGTGACATCACCGACGAGATGATCCAGGCCATGGACGCGGCCAAGCGGCAGGGACTTCAGAAGGACCTGCGCGCCCTTGCCGCCAACATCCGCGCCGACGCCGAAGGCCGGTACGACAGCGCGGAACCCGAGTGGCGGGCCGGAGTCGAGTGGACGCTGCTGTGGATCGAGAACACCGCCGCCCAGCTGACCGAGGGCACCCCGGGCGCCGGGGCCGACGGCCGGGGTCAGGGCGTGTCGCCGGAGTAGTAGAAGCGGCAGCTGACGCCGGGGCCGGAAGTGCAGGGCTCGCCGGGCTGCGGGTCGTACAGGGCGCGGCCGCCGGGCCACCGGGACAGCTCGGTGGTCAGGGCAACGCCGTCGTCGACTTCCTCGGTGCGCCAGCCGTGGATGTCGAGCAGCAGGCCGTCCAGCGGGCCGCCGACCAGTTCGGCGTAGGTCCTGTGCGGGAGCGGGCCGGGGTTCGGGTCGTCGTGGTCCGCGCCGTAGACGCGGCCGTTGCGCAGCTGCTCGTCTCCGTTCATCCGGTCAGCTTTCCAGCCGCCACCGACAACCGGGCAGTGCCGACGGGCCCGGCCTGGGTGGAGGCCAGGCCCGCTGTGCTCACCGCGGCTTGGGCAATGCGGTCAGCGCCCGCCGGTCCTCACCCTGACCGACGACCCACCACGCCGACCGGTCGGCCCCGTCGCGGGTGAGCCGGTGCAGGGTCGTCGTCGCCACGGTGATCCGCCAGTTCGGCCGGGCACGGTCGTGGAAGGTGGCCTCCCTCGTGTCCGGGGCCGCGCGGCGCGAAGCCGGGGCGAAGACGAACAGCAGCGGCGGGAAAGGCCGCTCCAGCGAGGGCCCGGCGTAGGTCTCCTGCCAATGGGAGCGCGGGGCACGGGCGGCGTTCCCGCGCCCGGACGCGGGGGCGCCACGGTAGGCGTCGTAGCGCTCTAGCTTGGCGAGCAGACCGGCGTAGGACATCGTGCGGTCGATCTCCACGAACGCGCTGGAGCCGTCGGCCAGGAGCACCACGCCGTCGGGCACCAGGTTCCCGGCCGGGGTGGGATGGGGGACTTCCACCCGCCAGTCGGCGTGGTCGGCCGCCTCCGCCTGGTGGAAGGCGATGACGGTGTCGACCAGGGCGAGGCCGTGCTCGCGCAGACCCGTCTTGCTGGCCGCGATGCGCTTGCCCGTCGTCCGGCCGACCGGCGACGTGAGCTCGCCGGAGGCGGAGGCTTCGGCGAGGCCGGCCGGGGTGCAGTACCAGTAGCTCTGCTGGGCGCGGTGAGTCCGGCCGACCAGGGCCGGGGATTCATCGAGCAGATTGCGCAGCGCGCGACGGACATGGTCGGTGCCTTGCTGGCGGGGAAGCAGCAGCGCCTTGAGCTGGCGGGGTGTGGCCAGGCGCAGCTGGGCGAGGGTGAGCAGGACCTCGCCGCGGACGTCCGCGCCGGCCTTCGCCGCCGCGGCCTTCCGGGGCCGGGACGCTTCTACAGGTACATCAGTATCTGTAGTAGAGGAGTTGCAACCGGCCGGAGCAGGTGAATCGGGGGTCTGATCAGCAACAATGCTCAGGCGGCGGCCGGAAGCTGCGGGGCTGGGCGCGGGGCCCGTCGCAGGGCGCGCCGTGGGGCTCGCCGTCGCAGCGGTGTCCGCCGAGGTCGGCGGGGTGTGCGGGTCGGGTGCGGTGGTCATCGGATCCTCGGGTTTCTCCGGCCGTACGCGGCCGGGTCGGCGGTCGTCCGGCCCGCACGCGGATGTGCGCACGGGCCGGGGCCACCGTGAGGAAGCACCCCTTGACCGTCGTCTGACCGGCGGCAACCGCAACGACGTCACCCAGCTGATCCCGCTCCTGAAAGCTGTGCCGCCGGTGCGAGGCAAGCGCGGCCGGCCCCGGCGCCGCCCGGACGTGCTGCTGGCCGACCGCGGCTATGACCACGACAAGTACCGCCGTCTCGTCTGGGCTCTCGGCGTGAAACCGCTGATCGCCCGCCGGGGCACCGAGCACGGCTCCGGCCTGGGCGCCCAACGCTGGGTCGTGGAGCGTGCCTTCGCGCATCTGCACTGGTTCCGCCGTCTGCGGATCCGCTGGGAGATCCGCGACGACATCCACGAAGCCTTCCTCACTTTGGGATGCAGCATCATCTGCTGGCGTCGGCTCAAGAACCACCATGCGTGAGCCACGCGATAGCGACCGTCTACAGCAAGGCCTTCCGTTCGTCGGCCGTGAGGCCGCGGAGTGTCCAAAGTCCGTACAGAGCCAGCAGCGGTTTGACGACCATCCACTCGCCAGGGCGGTAGTCATCCGCGCGCACCAGCCTCTCTGCAAGATCGGGCCGCTGCCGCCGCAAGTACGCTCGCGCCTTGAGCGCATGAGCTGGTTGAGAGGCAATCTTGATGCGGCCCACGTCCTCAAGCAGTGGGATCACGTTTGTGATGTTTTCCCACGTCGTCGCGCTTTGGTCCTCGAGGAGCACCGTGCCGTCGAACTCAAGTACCGACTTCGCGTAGTCAGCCATCAGCTTGGCCTCCGCAGCGCCACTGCCGGTCGCGCCGCCGCTGAAGATCACGCGGGTCTCATGCGTACCATCGGCGCATGAGCGGATTCCAGCACGGACTCGCCATCGGTTGATCAGGTTCGCCGTCGCTTGGGGATTCCGGTACCCCAACACCACCACGGCCTCGGAGGCGCCCCCGCTATTCCCCACGAGAACTTGAGACCAGCGCCAGTTCAACCACTCGCCCCAGGCCAGGGCTGCAACCCCAGCTATCGCCAGTCCTGTCCTTCGCCACATGCGGCGACTCTAGGTTCTGTCGTCAAATGATCAGTGCTGGTGGATCATGGTGTCGTGATACGTCGCCATGAACTGTCCGATACCGAGTGGGAGTTCGTCCGGCCGCTGTTGCCCGAGTCGTCGCGAGGACGGAAGCGGCTGGACGACCGCAGGATTCTGAACGGGATCGTGTGGAAGTTCCGGACCGGGACAGCCTGGCGGGATGTGCCCGAGCGCTATGGCCCGTGGGCCACGCTGCATACGCGTTTGCGCAGGTGGGCGGCGGACGGGACGTTCGACCGGATGCTGCGGACCGCGCAGGCGGAGGCGGACGCGGCCGGCGACGTCGAGTGGCTGGTGTCCGTCGATTCCACGATCGTCCGCGCTCATCAGCATGCGGCCGGGGCCCGAAAAGGGGGACCTGCGACCCGGCCCTGGGCCGGTCCAGGGGCGGCCTGAGCAGCAAGATCCACCTGGCCTGCGACGGCCGGGGCCGCCCTCTCGCTTTCGTCGTCACGGGCGGCAACACCAACGACTGCACCCGGTTCACCGCCGTGATGGAGGCGATCCAGGTGCCCCGGATCGGACCGGGACGACCCCGCACCCGGCCCGATCACGTCTTGGGCGACAAGGGTTACAGCTCGAAGGCGATCCGTGCCTGGCTCCGCCGCCACGGCATCCCGCACACGATCCCCGAGCGGGCCGACCAGGTCGGCAACCGGGCCCGGCGAGGCAGCCGCGGTGGCCGTCCGCCAGCCTTCGACCGCGAGGTCTACAAGCACCGCAACGTCGTAGAACGGTGCTTCAACCGCTTGAAGCAGTGGCGAGGCATCGCCACCCGCTATGACAAGACCGCCCAGTCCTACGAAGCAGCCGTCGCCCTCGCCTCACTCCTGATGTGGGCGTGACATTTGACGACAGAACCTAGGGCACCTCGGTGCCGAGCCACGAGGAACCAGCCGCGCTACAAACGACGCATTCTGTTAGGAGTTCTAAGTCATCCGGTCCGCCGCCGGCGCTTCCCGGCCAGGCTTCGTGACCGTGTGGCGCCGGGAGTAGCGGAGCAGGGCCCGGTGGGTGATGTAGTCGTCCAGGCCGCGGGTGAACTCGCGGCCGCGCAGCGTCTCCAGCAGGTGCCGGCGCGCTTCGGCCAGGATGTGGCGCCGGGAGAACTTCTCGCGCACGGTGAAGAAGACTGCGGCGACGTCGACGGCAGCGAGCGCCACATCCACGGCGGGATCCACCCGCGCCCGGATCGCCGCTCCGACTGCCCGGCACCTGCCCAGAAGGCCGTCGATGAGCTGCTGGCCGAAGCGCAGGAGTGCGGAGGCCCGCCACCACGCGAGCAGTTGCGCGAGCGGCTTCGGCTTCTTCTTCGCGGGCCGGGTCTCCTGCGCCGCCCACCAGCCCAGTCCGTGACGGCCGCGCTCACCGGGCAGGTGCCCGTGGTCCTTCACGTACTGGTCGGTGAGCACCTCCAGGGCGTCCTCGATGCGCTGACGGCGGGACGCCGACCAGTTGATGAGGTCCTCGGACACCCCGGCGATCTCCATGACCGGACGCAGGCCCGGCGTGACCTCGCGCGGCACCGTCGCTAGTCCGAGCGCCTCGCACACCTCGGTCGTCATCGCCAGGGTGTAGAGCGTCCCTGCGGCCACCACGTTCTGGTAGAGGCGGTAGGTGTCCAAAGCGCCCCAGACCGGATCGCCGTCGGCGCCCAGGCGCTGGACGCGGTTGAGGATCAGGCAGTGCTCGTGCAGGAGCGGCAGCCCGTCGCGGTTGTCGATGTGCCGGAAGGCGGCGACTACAAGCGCGGGTGTCTTCGCGCGGCCGCGTCCTGACGCCCACCGGGTCTCGGCAACCTCATCCTCCAGCCAGCGCAGCGCCGTGGCGACGGCCCGCTCGTGGGCCCGCTCGATGACCCGGCGCACGGTGGCGTCGCCCAGCGCCCAGAGCACGACCAGTGACGCCTGCGGCCGGAAGGTGAAGTCCATGCCGAGCACCGGGGTCTGCTGGCGGGCCTCGATCTCCTCGATCGGCTGCCCCAGCACCGTCAGTCGGCGGGCGGTCGCCGCGTCGACGCCGTCGTCCAGGAGGCCGCGCTCGATGCGGTCGGCGTCCGGGTGCCGGCCCTCGCCGAACAGCAGCTCCAGCTGACGCTCGGACACTTCCGCGCCCTCGGTGAGCCCGAGCGCACGCAGACCACGCCCCAGCCACCGTCCCGGTGGGAGCCCGGCCAGCTCCTGTGCGCCCTTCAACGCCTGTCCGGCCGGGCGGCGGCCGTCCCCGAACGCCACTCCGCGTATGTAGTACCGCCACGCGTTACGCCTTTGGATCTTCGCGACACTCAGCATCGCCACAGCACATACCGGCTCTGACCAGCAGGAAAGCGGGCTCCCGCCCGGCGGGAGACTTCACTGGAACTTCACCGCCGATCCGGTGTGTCCAGTCAATGGCTGATCTTGGTAACTGAGGGTCAGTGGCTGGTGGTGGGGGTGAGGCGTCGGCGCCCCCGGCCGCGGACGAGGCACACGCCCTGCTCGTGACGCTGCTGGGCCGGGCGGCCGAGGCAGGACACCTTCGGGTTCCGGTGGCGCAGGCGACCCGCGTCATCCACGCGGCGACAACGGGCGCCACGCTGGCACTGATCGGCGAAGAGCCCTCGGAGCGGGACCTGACCACGTCCGCACGACTGCGGGACACCGTCATCGCCTCGATCACCACGGGCCCGCCCGCCTCATCCGGGTCAGACCTGGCCTCGCGCGCACTCGCCCTCGACGCCGCACTGGAAACCGCGCTCACCACCAAACCCGCGGCTGCCGACGCGGGGTTGACTCTGCGAGACACCGAGACGGCGCTGCTCCGCGAATGGCTTCAGCAGTTGGCAGGCTGAACCGGGCCGCCTGCTCCGCAGGGTGGGCGTTCAATCACGGAGGTCGGCTGCACGGCCTACGTCGCTAAAAGGGCTTGCAGTCCGGCCGGTGACAACAAGCCTGCTCCAGCGCCGGGTACGGCTCGTAGTACGGCACCTGGCCCCGGGAGCGCTGGCGCAACTTGCCGATCGCCCCCTTCGCCGTATGAGGCCGCTCTGCCGGGCCCGCCGGCGTGTGCGTGGCTCTTTGGAGTGACGAAGACCGGCGTGCGAGGCCATAGTGTCGGACGGATGAGAGTGATGGACGGCAGGTGGCCCCGGTGGGGCGCCGACGCCGGGCTGGTCGTACTGACGCTTCTGCCGCCGCTGCTGTCGCAGCCGTACGTGGACACCTCCGGGCCGGCCTGGGCGTCGCTCACGGTGTATGAGGCGGTGGGGGTGGTGGTTCTGCTGTTGCGGCGGAGGCTGCCGGTCACCGCCTTCGTTGTGGCTTTCGCGGCCCTTCTGGCGGCGCTTGTGGGAAGTGCGGGCGCAGGAGCCAAGCTGTCGCCGCTGGTCTTTCTGCCGCTGGCGGTGCTGCTCTACAACCTGGGCAACCACGGCACGAGCTGGAGGCGGACCGTGTCGGCGGTCCTCGGCGTCACCGTGCTGAGCGTGGCCGGTCTGTGGCTGAACCGGATGACGACCGAATCCGGCGACTTCCAGGGCGGCCTGGACGTCCTTGCCGCGCTGGCCCCGATGCCGCTGGCGTGGGCGATGGGGTTCGCCGCGCGGACCCGGCAGGAACTGCTGGCCGCGGCCGAGCGGCGGGCGGCCGACGCGCGCCGGGCACAGGTCCTGGAGACGGCGCAGGCCACGCAACGTGAGCGGACACGGATCGCCGGTGAGATGCACGACGTGGTCGCGCACTCGCTGACCCTGCTCGTCGTGCACGCGGAGACCCTGCGGGCCCGCGGCGGCGAGCTGCCAGACTGGGCCCGCGCCCAGGTCGACGGCCTCGCGGCGGCGGGCCGGCAGAGCAGCGGCGAGCTCCGCGACCTGCTGCGGATGCTGCGCGACCCCGCGGACGCCGTCCCGCTCCAGCCGGTGCCGGGCCTCGGTGAGCTGGACGCTTTGCTGGACAGTCATCGTGCCGCGGGAGGAACGGTCGAGCTGGCGACGGGCGGCGAGCTGGAGTCCGTGCCGGGGCCGGTGCAGTTGACGGCGTACCGCGTCGTGCAGGAGGCACTGGTCAACGCCCGTCGGCACGCGCCCGGCGCGCCGGTCCGGGTGACCGTCGAAGGCGCCGCGGGAGAGCTGCGGTGCGAGATCGTGAACGGCCGCGCGGCGCGGCGCGGCGCGGCCGGCGCGGGGGTCGGACTCGGTCTGGTCAGCATGGAGGAACGAGTGGGCGCGCTGGACGGCGAACTCACCGCGGGCCCGACCGGTGACGGCGGCTTCCGCGTCGTGGCCACGACGCCGTGGGAGCGTGCGGGTGTCTGAGCAGGTCAGCGTGCTGGTCGTGGACGACGAGCCGATCATCCGCGCCGGGCTGAGCGCGATCCTGGACAGCCAGGCGGACATCACCGTGGCGGGCACCGCGGACGACGGTGAGGAAGCCGTCGAGGCGTGCGCGCGGCTGCGGCCGGATGTGCTGCTGATGGACATCCGGATGCCGCGCCGCGACGGCCTGTGGGCATTGGCCGAGCTGGGCCGCCGGGGACTTCTCGGGCAGGGGCGCAGCCGGGTGCTCATGCTGACCACGTTCGACCTGGACGCATACGTCGACGACGCGTTGGCGGCCGGGGCGTCCGGCTTCCTACTGAAGAACAGTTCGTACGAGGAGCTGACCGGGGCCGTGCGTGCCGCGGCGGCTGGACACAGCGCGCTGAGCCCCGCGGTGACCCAGCGGATCATCGAGGGCCATCTCAGCGGCCGGCGGCAGCCCAGCGACCAGGAGCTGGCCCGGCTGGGGGACCTCACCGAGCGGGAGGTCGACGTGCTGCGTCTGATCCGGGACGGGCTGAGCAACGCCGAGATCGCCGAACGGCTCGTCGTCAGCCTGCACACGGTCAAGACGCACGTCAGCCGCGTGCTCACGAAGACCGGCTGCCAGAGCAGGGCGCAGGCGGCGGTGCTGGCCAGGAACACCCTGTCCTGACCTGCCCCCGGTCGGCGGGCGGGTCAGGCGGGGCGCCGTGCCCCGCGGGGTCATTCCTTGGAGTGACCCCGCGCCGGTGGGGAGCCCGCCAACGAGCGATGTACCGGGTGCGCGCCACTGGCTGAATGGATGTTGTGCGCGGGACCCGCCGAACGGCCGCTCATCAGATGAGTGCCCGGTCCCTCGACGCACACAGCAACTGCCACACGCCGAAGGGAACTCGCCATGTCCGCACACACCCTGTCCCGCCGTCACCGGATCCGCCGCGGAGCGCTGACCATGGCCCTGGCGGCCTGCGTGGGCGCGGCGCTCGTGAGCTGCTCGGACGCGTCGTCGGAAGGGGCCGAGGCGGCGGCCGGGCAGAGCGCGGCGAGCCCGGCCGCCGACGCGCGGCTGGCCCGCCTCGCGCAGCAGGCGGCGGACACCGGCTCTCTCGGCGTCATCGTCCGGGTCGACTCCGGCGACGGGAAGCCCGTCGAGATCGCCAAGCAGGCCGCCTGGAGCAAGGACGACCACACCCTCGCGGCCGGTGACCAGTTCCGGGTCGGCTCCAACACCAAGACGGTCACCGCGACCCTCGTCCTGCAACAGGTTGCCGAGAACAAGATCAGCCTCGACGACACGGTCGAGAAGTGGCTGCCCGGAGTGGTCAAGAACGGCAACGACATCACCGTACGGATGCTGCTCAACCACACCAGCGGCCTGGGCGACTTCCTGCTGACCCCGGAATTCCTGCCCTCCCTCACGGGCCAGGAGAAGCGCACCTGGAGGCCGCAGGAACTGCTTGCCGTCACGCCCGAACAGGACCCGCCCGCCGAGCCCGGCGAGACGTACTCCTACAGCAACGCCAATTACGAAGCCCTCGGACTCATCCTGGAGAAGGCCACCGGGAGTAGCCTGGCCGAGCTGATCAAGGAGAAGATCACCGGGCCGCTCAAGATGAATGACTCGTACCTCGCCACGGACGCCGACTGGAACACCGGCCGGCAGCACGTGACAGGCTACGAGCCGAACGCCGGGCGGCTGAAGGAGATCCTCTCCGACACCGTCTACCTGCCCGACGGTGTCGGGTTCGCCGGGCCCGAACGTCCCGACGACAACGTCGACACCTCCGCCATCGACCCGAGCTGGTCCTGGGCGGCGGGCGCCATGGTCTCCACCGCGGCGGACTGGCAGACTTTCCTCACCGCACTCAACTCCGGTGAACTCCTGCCCGAGGCCCAGTTGAAGCAGATGCGCACTACCGTGGACGCTCCCGAGGAAGGCGGCGGTTACGGGCTCGGTCTGATGAGGGTGGACACGGACTGCGGGACCGTCTGGGGCCACACCGGCGGTCTGCCCGGTTACTCCAGCGAGATCTACACCGACGCCACCGGCACCCGTAGCGTCGCCGTCTTCAGCAGCACGAACTTCGGCATCAAGGACAAGGCCGCCGCGACCGCGAACAAGGCCCTCGTCGAAGCGGCCACCTGTCAGATGCTCGGCAAGGCCCAGCCCTCGGACAGTCCGGCCGGATGACGGCGGCGGACACCAGCCGACACCTCCGCCTCCGCCGGCACTGCCTCCGCCTCCGGTCGCCAACCGCCTCTGTCTCCGCCGCCTTTGCCGGCGACCGCCTCGCTGACGACCGGTACGTGACGGCTGCCGTCACCCGCGTCCCGCACGAGAGGCCGGGGACGACCCGCCTGCCGCGCCTCCTGAGCACCGACGCCCTGCGACGGGCCGGACTCGGCCACACGGAAAAGGCTCAGTGGTTGAGCAATTTGCGCCGCGCGGGTGCGCTGGATGGCCACCCTGAGTGGGAGACGGCGCTCAAGGAGGTCGACGAGGACTGGAACCCGTCGTGGTCGGCCGACTGGCAGCGGCACTACGCCGCACTGCGCGAGCTGGTGGCCGAGGAAGAGGGCCAGGCGGAAGTCCTGCCTGGCGTCACGGTCCACGGCATGGACAACGGCAAGTGGCCGGCCCGGCAGCGGACGCCGAAGGTCTGGCAGGCCCTGACCGACGGACAGCGCGAGCGCCTGGAGCAGCCCGGCATCACACCGCTCGCCCCGGCGCCGGAGCAGCCGACAAGGGCTTCCACGACGTTCGAGCGGGCGTGGCGGCCCTCGCGCAGTACAGAGCCCGCACAAGGCTCTGTGAAGGTTCCCAGGGCCCATGCAGAGCTGTTGGAGGACAGGGCCGAGGTCCGGCTTGGAGTGTGGATCATGAACCAGAAGACCCGCAGGGCGAAGCTCGCCACCGACAAGCTCCCTGCACTCGCCGCGCCAGGACTGGAATAGGCCCTGGAAGGCTAAGGAACGGGATAAGTTTGTGGTTAAGTAATGATTGCCTGGAGTGAGGGTACAGGGTCATGGCCTCTGAGGAAGAGCTGTTCGCGTCCGTCGACGCTCTGCTGAGCGAGGAGCCGCGCCTCCCGCCTCCGGCGGAGCGTGCCCGGCTGCGTGAGGCCGCCGGTATCACCCAGGCCCGCCTCGCCACCGCGTTGAAGACCACGACTCAGTCAGTGAAGAACTGGGAGAACGGCCGCAGCGAGCCGAAGTCGCCGCGACTGGACGCCTACCAGCGGCTGCTGAACGGATGGGCGGCGAAGTACCCTGCCCCCGGCGTAGTTCCGACAGCCTCGGTTGCCGCACCGGCTCCCGCAGCGTCTACCGAACCGGGCGCGTCCAGGGTGGAGACGGCAGATGCGCCACCGCAGGCTCCCGCCGCTGCGGCTGCGGCGCCGGCGCGCCCCGCCACCCGGCCCGCTGCGACATCACGGCGCCCGGCCATGAAAAAGGCGGCGCAGCCCGCAGCCGACCCGCGCTTCCCCCACGGGCCCCTCGCGGTCCTGGACGGTGACGGCTGCGCGTACGGCGTGAACGGGATCGTGCTGGACTGCCCGGCGGGCACCGTGGTGGAGCTGGTGGAGTGGACGCTGCGCGAGTCCGGCCTCGGAGCGCCGAAGCTGAACCGCTACGGCAAGGACAGTGATCCACTGATCGTGCTCACCGCCGCGGCTGCCGTGAAGCTCGGGCTGCCCGAGCGCCTGGAAGGCCACGAGCAGCGCCGCTCCCTGCGCCTGCCAGAGGATCACCCGGTGGTCAGGCAGGTGGTGAAAGCGAAGTGGCGGCTCACCCAGCGCGGGTTCGGCCCGTGGGCGAGGATCTACCGCAAGGCCCAGGGCCGTGAGCGGCAGTGCGTGCAGCTCGCGATCCTGTCCTGGGACGCACTCGATGAGCGGTCCTGGCCCGGCGTCTCGGAGATGGAGCCGGCCGACGTCGCCCGCGTCCTCGGCGTCTACGCCACCCGGGTCATCACCCCGCGCGGATCGACGGCCGTCTCTGGGCTGGAGCTGATGACGGCGCTGCGCCCGCCCACGCGTGCGGTGCGCGACGAAGCGAGCGGGAACTGGGTGTCTGGCCACAACCCGGGCTCGCTGGGCACGGAGCCGATGGATCCGGCGCCGCCGGAGGCCACTGCTGAGCACCCGGTCGTCGTGACCTCCGGCTGGACGGGCGGGTTCCTCAACGAAGAGGCGTACCAGTGGGTGCGGCCGGTGGACCTGCTCACCGATGAGGAGTGCACCCTGCCCTTCGCAGTCGGCCTGGACCTCAACACCGCCTTCCTCGCCGCCGCGGCCCGCCTGGTCGTCGGCCTGTCCGCCCCCGACCACTTCGTGGGCCCGAAGTTCAACCCGAAGATCCCCGGCTCCTGGCTGGTCGACCTGTCCCACCTCGAGGTGGACCCGCGTCTGCCCTCGCCCTTCACTCCGGACGGCACCCGGCCGACGGAACCTGCCTGGTACCAGACACACACCGTCGCCTACGCCCAGGAACTCGGCTACAACGTCCGGCCCCTCGAGGCGTACCTGCGCCGCGAGACCGGCGCGTACCTGGACCCGTGGCACGACCGCCTCAAGGCCGCCTATGTGGACACCCTGGCCGGCCTCGGCGTCACCAAGGACCTGTCGGATGCCGAGTTCCTGGCGGCGATGGAGCGGCACAAGGAGGTAGACCCTGCGATGGCGGCCGTCCTCGCCGCTATCAAGGCCACGGTGAAGGGCGGCATCGGCAAGCTTCGCGAGCGCCCGCAGGGCAAGAAACACAAGGAGGGCGAGCGGTGGCCGGCCCTGCAGCGGCCAACCTGGCGCCCCGACATCCGCGCCGCCGTCATCGCCAAAGCCCGCATCAACATGCACCGCAAACTGCGCAACATGGCCACGATGACGGGCCTGTACCCGCTCGCCGTACTGTCCGACTGCGTCGTCTACCCCTCACCGGGCCCGAGCCCGTTGGACTTCCTGCCCTACGCCGCCTCCGGCAAGCCGCAGCCCGGCGCCTTCCGCCTCGGCCCCACACCCGGCCTGGCGAAGCTGGAGGGCGTCCAGTCGATGCTGTGGGCGGTCGACCTCATGGAACAGGGCTACAACCCGGCCCGCCACATCAAAGGCGGCGACGCCGTCCTGGACGAAGGCGAGTAGGCACTGTGGGAGAGATCGACGACGCCATCGAACGCGCCGACCGGGAGGGCTTCACCCGCCAGCCGCCCAAGGCCCTCCAGGCACGCATCAACTTCCTGGTGAAGCAGCTCAAGACGACCAAAGCCGTCGCGGCGGAGATCGGAGTCAGCCGGCGGTCGGTGGAGCGCTACCGCAAGGGCGAACGCAAGCACCCGCCCCAGGCCGTCGCCGAACGGATCGACGCGGCCGTACGGCAGCGATGGCAGCCCCAGGTCCGCAGACGCCGCCGCAAGCAAGCCGCCACCACCACGGGCATCACGGTGGAGACGAGGGCCAGGTTCGGCTACACCGCACCCATCGGCACCACCGACGACGGACGCTTCCGACGGCTCACCGTCCACCTGCCCCCCACCTACGCACAACGCCTGTTCAACGCCCGCGAGGCCGGAGCCAGCGACCAGCAGATGCGCCAGATCATCGCCGAAGGACTCAAAGAGACCTACTTCCAAAACGGCGGAGCCCGCGCCCTGGAACTCTCCGACGTCACCCTCAACAACATCGACTACCTCGACCTCGACTACTGACCCGGCAGCGACCGGGAACCCGGACCAACTCGTCGGCGTCTGTCCAACAAGCAGCCCCGTCTGCGGGTCTGTCAAACGAGCGGTGTAACTCGGGTTGCTGGAGTTACTGACGAGCTGCGGAGAGGCAGCCGTCGAAGGTGATGTCGAAGGCGTTCAGGACGGTCTTCCCGCGCATGGCCCAGCGGGCCTGTCCCTTGCCGGTGGGGTCGAGGGACATGACCGCCCTGTAGACGCATTCCAGGGCAGCCTGCTCGTTCGGGAAGT
>NZ_BAABEP010000079.1:0-27530 GCF_039540215.1 Streptomyces tremellae | reverse complement strand
GCAGACACCCCATCAGCCACACCCGGCCCTCCCGGACCGCCTCACATTCTTAAGGACACCCCATGACGACGTACGACGACAGCGTCACCGTCACCACCACGCGGACGGCCGGCCGGTTCCTGGCCGAGGCGCGCGAGCAGTTCCTCGTCACCGACTCGACGGGCGGGCGCGGCGGCCTCGGCCAGGCGTGGCTCGCGGGCGAGCTGCTGCTCGCCTCGCTCGGCACCTGCGCCGTCAGCAGCATCACCCACTTCGCGCGGGAGGAGGACGCGCCGCTCGACGACGTCGAGACCACCGTCGGCTACACCCGCGACGAGTCCGACCCCACCCGCTACGAGGAGGTCGCCCTCTCCGTCACCACCTGGGGAGTCGACCAGGAGACCGCGGAGCGGCTCACCCGCCTCTACACCGAGAACTGTCCGGTGTACGGGACGATTTCGCGCGGCGGGAAGGTGACCGTCGCGGTGGAGGCGCGGCCCGGCGACCCGGCGCGCCGCGGGCCCGGTGTCGCGGGCATCGCGGCCCGTTAGGCTGGCAGACATGAGTCTCGGCCCGGCGCACGCCCCCACCAAGAGCGAGGTCGCCTACCAGGCGCTGCTCCGCGCGATCAGGACGGGTGAGCTCGCGCCGGGCCAGCGGGTCGTACTGGCCACGCTGGCCGAGCAGTTGCAGATGAGCCAGACGCCGGTGCGCGACGCGCTGTCCCTCCTCGCCGAGCAGGGCCTCGTCGTGCGGCGGCCGAACCACACCACGGTGATCGGCGGCCAGCCCGCCGAGCGCTCCTCCGAGGTCTCCATGCTGCGCTCCATCCTGGAGCCGGAGGCGGCGATGCTCGCGGCCATGCGCAAGGACCCGGGCGACGTGGCCGGCATGGCCGCGGCCTGCGACGCCATGGACCGGGCGCTCGCCGACGGCGGCCCGTCCGCCACCGGCGACCTCAACTCCCGCTTCCACCTGGCGGTCGCGCGCGCCAGCGGGTCGCCGCTGCTCGCGGACTTCGTGGGCCGGGTCTGGCGGCAGATGCCGCTCGAAGGGCTGACCGCGAGCGGCCAGCTGGTCCGCGCGGCACGGGAGCACCGGGCGGTGCTCGACGCGGTCGAGGCGGGCGACAGGGACGCGGCGCGCGCCCTGATGGCGGAGCACGTCGGCCATGCCGCCGAGGCCACGGAGGACTACCTGCGCCGGGTGTCGCAGAGCGGCACGCGCCCCTGAAGCCGGTTCCCGCGGCCGGGACTTACGGGTTGACCCAGGCGGCGGGGGCGTCGGTGAGCGCGACCACGTCGGCGGGGAGCCGGCCGCTGACCACGTCGTGCAGCGTGACGCCCTCCAGGATGCGGCGGACGCCGGCCCGCAGCGCGATCCACAGGGGCAGCAGCGAGTCGGCCGGCCCGGTGTAGGAGAGGTCGGGCGGCCTGACGCCCTGCACCGAGACGAGCGGGCCGTCGACCGTGCGGATCACGTCCGCGATGCTGATCGAGTCCGGTGCCTTCGCCAGCCGGTAGCCGCCGTTCGCGCCGCGCTGGCTGAGCACGAGGCCGCCCCTGCGCAGGTCGTTGAGGATGGCTTCGAGGAATTTGTGCGGGATCTGCTGGGCCTCGGCGACCGCCTCGGCCGTGAGCGGCTCGCCGTCGCGCGCGGCGGCGAGCTGGAGGGCGGCACGCACCGCGTAGTCCGCTTTGGCCGAGATCCGCATGGCGTCATTATCCCGTATGCGTGCCGGAAGGGCGTACGCCGGGGCCCGGGGCGCCCGGCACGGGGAGGGGCGCGGGTGTCCGCGTGCCGGTCACCCGATGTCCGATGGGCGGACACGCCCTTGCACGGCGCGGGCCCGTGACCCATATTCCCTACTATTCAGATAGGAATAATGGGGAAGTGGTGGGACGGTGGGAAGCGCGATCGCACGACGGCTCGGGGCGCACCGGTGAGCGGCGCGGCGGACGACACGGGGGTCTTCTGGCTGCGGGTCGCCCGCGAACTCGCGGACGACCTCGCCGTCGACGCCGTCGAGCGGGACCGCGCGGGCAAGCCCCCGTACGACGAGATGGCGCGGATCCGCGAGTCGGGCCTGCTGCCCGCGCTCGCGCCGCCCGACGGCAGGGGCCTCGGCATGGAGTGGCCGACCGGCTGCGCGGTGGTGCGCCGCATCGCGGCCGCCGACGGCTCGCTCGGTGAACTCCTCGGCCGGCACTACGCGTTGTCCTGGAGCGCCCGGTTCTTCTCCGACCCGGAGCGCGCACGAGCCGTCGAGGCCGCCGCGCGCACGGGCCAGTGGCTGTGGGCGGGCGACACGGGGACGCCGTACCCGCACGCGTTCGGCGGGGAGGCCGGCACCGGGGCCTCCCTGGTGCGCGCCGTGCGCCGCGGCGGCGCAGTCCTGCGCGGCAGCCGGGCCCTGGCCTGTGCCGTGACCGTCGCCGACCGGCTCGTCCTCGACGCCACGGCCGACGACACGGGCGAGCCGGTCGTGGTGCTCGTGGACCCGCGGCACGCGGGGGTCACCCGTGAGCAGGCGCACGACCGGTTCGGCCAGCGCCTCGCCGACGCGGGCACCTGCCACTTCGACGGGGTGCCCGCGGGCGGTGACGCCGTGCTCGGCCCGGCCGCCGCCGACGACGAGACGGCGGCCCCCTTCACCACGCTCGCCCCGCTCACGCTGCGGCTCGTGCTCACGCATGTGGCGCTCGGCATCGCGGAGGGCGCGCTCGCCGAGGCGGGGGAGCTCAGCCGCGCCGCGGCCCGCAGCGCGCGGGCCACCGAGGACCCGGGCGGCCCGCTCGCGCCCGCCGACGGCGACATGCTGCGGACCTTCGGGTCGCTCGCGCTCGCCCTGCACGGCGCGTCGGCCGTCGTGGCGCAGGCCACCACGGCCCTGTCCGAGGCGCTCGGCGCGGGCCCCGGACTCGACGAGGAGCGCCGCGCCCGCACGGCCGTGCTGGTGGCGGCGGCGGAGGCGGCGACCGTCCCCGCCGCCCTGCGCGCGGGGGAGCGGGTGCTCGGGCTCGCGCGGGCGGACGGGCTCGACCGGTTCTGGCGCGACCTGCGGACCCTGGTCGTACGGGCCCCCGAGGGCCAGGGGCTGCGCGCCATCGGCGAGCACTACCTCAGCGGCGCGCTCGGCGCGGCGGCCCCCTGGGCGTGAGGCGGCGCGGGGCGGTCTGCCCCCGCGGGGGTGCTCGCCGCGCGCGGGTCGCACAGCCGTCTGCCGCGCGCGGGCCGGCTCGCCGCAGGGGCCCGGTTCCGCGCGCCGCCTCGGCGTGCGGAACCGGGCCGGACGTCAGGCGCGGGGCACGTACTTGTAGCCGACTCGGCGGACGGTGACGATGCTGCGCCGGTGCGCGGGACCCAACTTCCGCCGGAGTCTCGCCACATGGACGTCCACGGTGCGGCCGTCGCCGACGTGGTCGTAGCCCCAGACGTGGTGGATGAGCTGTTCGCGGGAGTACACCTGCCCGGGGCGCTCCATGAGGTGCGCGAGCAGGGAGAACTCCAAAAACGTCAGGTCGAGTTCGGCCCCGTCGACCGCTGCCGTGCGCTGGTCGGCGTCGACCAGCACCCCGTCCCGCACGAGCGGTACGCGCGCGGGGGCGGGCGGCGGGGTGGGCACCTCGTCGATCGCCACGGCCTGGATGTGCGGCCGCAGGCCGGCGTCCGCGAACAGCGGCGCGGGGTCGGTGTCGGCGGGCAGCAGTACGAGGTAGGCGGTCAACTGCTGGGTACCGCCCGCCTCGACGGGCTCCGCGGGTGTCGCGAGCCGGAGGCGGGGAGCGGTGCGCGAGACGGGGGCGGGGTCGGCTGAAGGCAGCGCCGTGGTCATGGCGGTGGTCCTGTCCTGGTGGGCCGGTGGGGGTGGATGGCCCGTGAGGGCCCGCACTGGTCGACGCGGCCCGCGGATGCACAAGACCCGCGGGGGCGACCTCAGGAGCGGCGGCAGACCGCGCTGGCGACGCGACGGAAGTCGACGTGCCTGCGGCGAACGAGCGGCTGCTGCGTGCGGGTCATGCCCCCATGGTCCCGGCGGCATCGGCCGCACGTCAACGTCTTCCCTATAAAAACAGTAGGGGAAACGGCGGGAAGCGGCGGACGGTCACGGTCGGCGACGTCCGCGGACCGCAACCGTCACACCGGGTGACTGTCACCGTACCGCGAGAGACGGATTGTTGCCGCAGTATTGCCCTTTCATGGCGGCTGCCCCCGCGGCCCCGCGAGCGGTTCCTGGACGCCCGGACGGCATGCCACGATCCCGCGAGCGGCAGCACACCTTCCGCGTCGGCGCGGGGGGCGCCGCGCGGGCACGGCGCCAGGTCCCGGAGCGGGCGGCGGCGCGGGGGCTGCCGCGTCTCGCACCTGCACCAGCGGCCGGGAGGACCGGTACATGATCGTCTTCGAGTCCGTGACCAAGCGCTACGCGGACGGGACTGTCGCGGTCGACGGCCTCGACCTCCAGGCGCCCGCCGGCCGGACGACCGTCCTCGTCGGACCCTCGGGCTGCGGCAAGACCACCTCGCTGCGGATGATCAACCGCATGGTCGAGCCCACGTCCGGCCGGGTCCTGCTGGACGGCGCCGACACCGCCGACTCGCCGCCCGCCCAGCTGCGCCGCCGCATCGGCTATGTGATCCAGCACTCGGGGCTGCTGCCGCACAGGACCGTCGTCGACAACGTCGCCACCGTCCCCCTGCTGCTCGGCGAGAGCCGCAGGACGGCCCGCTCGCACGCCCGGGAGCTCCTCGAACGCGTCGGCCTGCCGGGCGAGTTGGCCGAGCGCTACCCGGCCCAGCTGTCCGGCGGGCAGCAGCAGCGCGTCGGGGTCGCGCGGGCGCTCGCCGCGGACCCGCCGGTGATGCTGATGGACGAGCCGTTCAGCGCGGTCGACCCGGTGGTGCGCGAGCAGCTCCAGGACGAGTTCCTGCGCCTTAAGGGCGAGTTGGGCAAGACCATCGTGTTCGTCACCCACGACATCGATGAGGCCGTCAAGCTCGGCGACCTGATCGCGGTGCTGCGGGTCGGCGGCCGGCTCGCCCAGGTGGCCCCGCCCGCCGAGCTGCTCGCCCGCCCCGCGGACGCCTTCGTCGCGGGCTTCGTCGGCCGCGACCGCGGCTACCGCGCCCTCGGCTTCGCCGCGTCGGCGCCCGCCACGCTCCAGGAGGAGCCCGCGGTGCGCCTCGGCGAGAGCCTGGCGGCAGCCGCGGACCGCGCCCGCGACGGCTGGGTGCTCGCCGTCGACGCGGACGACCGGCCGCAGGGCTGGCTGCGCGTACCGCCGAGCGCGAACGCCCAGGCCGCGCCGGCCACGAAGGCCGGCGCGCAAGCCGACGCGGACGCGCGCGTCACCCCCGGCCTGCTCAACCTCGGGGGCACCACGGCCCCCGCTGACGGCACCCTGCGGGAGCTGCTGGACGCCGCGCTCTCCGCGCCGAGCGGGCGCGGCGTGGTCACCGACCCCGAAGGGCGGCTGCTCGGCACCCTCACGCCCGCGTCCGCCGTCGAGCTCATCGAGCGGCGCAACCGGGAGCACGCGGACGCGCCGCAGGACACGGCCGACGCCGGGCGGCAGGCGTGACGCGCGCGAGCGGCGACGCGCCGCCGGGACTCCTCGCGTACTTCTCCGCGCACCACGCGGAGATCCTGCGCTGGCTCTGGTCGCACACCTGGCTCTCCGTGCTGCCCGTGCTGATCGGCCTCGCCGTCTCCCTGCCGCTCGGCTACCTCGCCACCCGCCGCAGGTGGGCGTACCCGCCGCTGGTGTCGGTCGGCGGGCTCCTCTACACGATCCCCTCGCTCGCCCTGTTCGTCGCCATGCCCAGCATCCTCGGCACGAGGATCCTCGACCCGGTCAACGTCGTCGTGGCGCTGAGCGTCTACACCGTCGCGCTGCTGTCCCGGGTGGTCGCCGACGGGCTGCGCGCGGTCCCCGAGGATGTCGTGGCCGCGGCCACCGCGGTCGGCCACACACCGCTCCAGCGCCTGCTGCGGGTCGACCTGCCGCTCGCGGTGCCGGTGATCGCCGCCGGGCTGCGGGTCGCGGTGGTCGCCAACGTCAGCCTCGTCGCCATCGCGGGCACCATCGGCGTCCCCGAGCTCGGCCAGCTGTTCACCAACGGCTTCCAGCTCTCCTCTGGCGGCCCGTACTACCCGCCGATCGTGTGGGGCATCGTGCTGTGCGTCGCCCTCGCCCTCGTGCTCGACCTGCTGATCGTCCTCGGCAACCGGGCCCTGACCCCCTGGCGCCGGCCGGAGGTGCGGCGATGAGCGACGCACTCACCTGGCTCACGGAGCCCGCGCACTGGCGCGACGACCTCGGCACACCCGGCATCCCCGCGCAGCTCGCCGCGCACCTGGAGTACTCCCTGACCGCCGTCGTGATCGCCGCGGCCGTCGCGGTGCCGCTCGGCCTGTACATCGGCCACACGGGCCGCGCCAGGTCCCTGGTGACAGTGGCCAACGGCGTCCGCGCGCTGCCCACCTTCGGCCTGCTCATCCTGCTGTACGTGCTGGTCTCGCCGCACATCGGCGGCCGCGGCGACGCCCCGTACCTGGTGCCCACCGAGATCGTCCTCGTCCTGCTGGCGATCCCGCCGATCCTCGGCAACACCTCCGCCGGGATCCAGAACGTCGACCCCGCGGTCCGCGACGCCTCCTCGGGCGTCGGCATGACGGGGCGCCAGGTGCTGCTGCGGGTGGAGTTGCCGATCGCGCTTCCCCTGGTCCTCTCCGGGCTGCGCAGCGCCGTCCTCCAGGTCGTGGCGACCGCCACCGTCGCCGCGTACGTGGGGCTCGGCGGCATCGGCCGCTACCTCTACGACGGCCTGGCCGCACGGGACTTCGGCCAGATGACCGGCGGCGCCGTGCTGGTGGCCGCGCTGGCCCTCGCCATCGACGGCGTCCTCGCCCTGGTCCAGCGGTACACCGTCTCACCCGGCGTCTCCGGCAGGTTCGGCGCCGCCCGCCGCGGCGCGGCCCGCGCCGCCGCGGACACCCCCACGGAGCCCGTACTGCCGTGACCCCGCCGCGCGCCCGCCGCGCCGCGCGACCCGCGACATCCTCAAGGAGAAGAACCCATGAAGCGCACACCACTGCTCGCCTGCGCCCTCGCCGCGCTCGCCGCCACCACCCTCACCGCGTGCGGCTCGGGGGCCGGCTCCGGCGGGGGCGGCGACTCGGTGGCCGGCGGGATGATCCTGGGCGCCGCCCCCGAGTTCAAGACCCGCACGGACGGCCTGACCGGCCTGAAGAAGGTCTACGGCGTCACCTTCGACACCTTCAAGCCGCTGGACGCCGGCGGCCCGCTCACCGTGAACGCCCTGAAGAACGGCCAGATCGACGCGGGCAACGTCTTCACCACCGACCCGTCCGTCAAGACCGACCACTTCGTGGTGCTCAAGGACCCGGGGCACCTCTTCCTCGCGCAGAACGTCGTACCGCTCGCCGCGAAGAAGAAGGTGACGCCCGGCGCCGCCGAGGTGCTCGACGCCGTCTCCGCGAAGCTCACCACCGACGCGCTCGTCCAGCTCAACGAGGAGGTCGTCGCGGAGAAGAAGGACCCCGACGCCGTGGCGAAGAAGTGGCTCGGCGCCAACGGGCTGGCCGCGCACGGCACCCGCGCCGCCGGGACCCGCCTGACCGTCGGCTCCGCCAACTTCCAGGAGAGCGTCCTGCTCGCCCACCTCTACGCCGACGCCCTCACCGCCCAGGGCGCCACCGTCTCCAAGAAGCTGAACATCGGCAGCCGCGAGACCTACATCCCCGGCCTCCAGCAGGGCTCCATCGACCTGGTGCCCGAGTACACGGGTGTCCTGCTCCAGTACTTCGACAAGAACGCGCACGCCGAGACGTCAGACGCCGTGTACAGGGCCCTCAGGAAGGCGGCCCCCGCCTCGCTCACGGTCCTCGCGCAGTCGTCGGCACAGGACACCGACGCCATCGTCGTCACCTCAGCCACCGCGAAGAAGTACCACCTCACCTCCATCGCGGACCTGGCCAAGAAGCCCTGAGCCAGGGGCCGTACGCCCGCAGCCCCACCCGCCCGCGACCTCAGGACACACACCCCGTGCACGCTTCCGCACCCCGCCGACCGCTGTGGCTGAGGTTCCTCTCAGGACCCGACATCGAGGAACTCGGCATCACCTCGGGCGAGGTCATCGACGCGGTCGAGGGGGTGGTCGCCGCGCACGGACGCGGCGAGACCGTCTTCGAGCCGCGCGTCCACCTCGTGCCCGACAACGGCGGCGCCGGCCACTTCAACGTCCTGCGCGGACACGTCTCCAGCCTCGGCGACCACGGCGTCAGCGGCGTCAAGGTCGTCGGCGACTTCCACCCCAACTACCGCCTCGGGCTGCCCAGCGAGCTCGCGCTGCTCACCCTGTACGACCCGGCGACCGGCGTGCCGCAGGCCGTCATCGACGCCACCTTCGTCACGGAGGCGCGCACGGGCGCCATGACGGCGGTCGGCGCGCGCCACCTGGCGCGCCCCGGCTCCCGGGTCCTCGGCCACGCGGGCGCACGCGGCACCGCCTTCTCCAACGTCACCATGCTGGACTCCCTGTTCGACCTGGACGAGATCAGGGTCACCAGCAAGAGGCCCGAGTCGCGCGAGGAGTTCGCGCGGCGGCTCGCCGAGCACACCGACACGCCCGTACGGGTCACCGACTCCGTCGCCGAGGCGTTCGACGGCGCGGACATCCTGGTGGAGGCCACCCGGCTGACCGAGCCCGCGCCGCTGCTCCACCCGGGCCTCGTCAAGTCCGGCGCCTTCGTGGTGCCGTACGGGACGGTCAGCGCCGTCTCGCACGACCTGCTCGACACCGTCGACAAGGTCGTCGTGGACGACTGGCGCGAGGCGCGCTCCGGGCGCTTCGGCGCCCTGCGCCACCACGTCGACACGGGCAGGCTGTCCGCCGACACCCTCCACGCGGAGCTAGGCGACATCCTCACCGGGCGCAGGCCGGGCCGCGAGGACGAGCGGGAGCGGATACTGCTGTGGCACCGGGGACTTTCGATCCTGGACGTCGCCGTCGGCCACCTCGTCCTCGAACGTGCCAGGAGCGCTGATGCCGGCACCCTCCTCAGATACCGCTGACCAGCCGCCGCGGGAGCCGCCCGTGCGGCGCCCCGGGGACCTCGGGGCGCGCGCCGTGCTGCGGATCGCCCGCACGGGGCGCCCACCGGTCCTCGCACCCGAACTGCTCGACCGGGTCGGGGAGCGCCGCGCGCGGGTCCTCGCCGCGCTCGCCTCGGGCGCGCCGGTGTACGGCGTCACCACCGGCATGGGCGCCCTCTCCGAGCGGCGGCTGAGCGAGGCCGAGCAGGCACGCCACCAGGAGGCCCTGGCGCTCGCCCGCTCGGTGGGCGCCGCGCCCTGGCTCGACCGCGTGGAGACCCGCGCGGTGCTCGCCGTGCGGCTGCGCACCTTCCTCAACGGAGACAGCGGCGCGGGCGGCGCCCTGTGCGCGCGCCTCGCCGAGCTGCTGGCCGCGGACGTCCTGCCGGCCCTGCCCCGTACGGCACTCGGCGCCGCCGGGGAGATCATCCCGCTCGCCCACCTGTCGGCCGCCGTCACCGGGCGGGGCGCCGTCCTCGACCCCGCGGCGCCGGGCGCCGCGGCGGCCGCGGGGCCCGCGCTCGCCGCGGCGGGGCTCGCGCCCCTCGCGCTCGGACCCAAGGAGGGGGTCGCGCTGATCCAGGGGGTGCCGGTGACGACCGGCCTCGCGCTGCTGTGCGCGGACCGCGCCCGTACGGTGCTGCGGCAGTGCGTACGGGCGGTGGCGGGCGAGTTCGCGCTCACCGGCGCGGCCCGCGACGCGCTCGACCCCGCGCTCGCCCGGGGCGACCGTGCTCTCGCCGCGACGGCGGCCGAGGTGCTGCGGCTCGCCGGGCGCGCGGGCGGTTCGCGGGCGCTCCAGCCGCCCGTCTCGTTCCGGGTGTCGGCCCAGGTGCTCGCGCACCTGGAGCGCGCGGTGGGCGCGGTGGAGGAGGCCGCGGGCCGCGCGCTCGCCGGGGTCACCGACTCGCCCGCGTACGCCGAGGACGCGGACGGCACGGGCCGCTTCCTCGGCACGGCGGGCTTCCACGGCTACGACCTCGCCGCCCATCTCCACCTGCTGACCACGGCCCTCGCGGGAGCGGCCGAGCTGGGCTCCGTACGGCTGCACCGGATGCTGGACCCGAAGGTCACGGGGCTCGCCGCGCAGCTCTCGCCCGACCCGGGACCGCACACCGGCGTCTCGCCCGTGCACAAGCGGGCCGTGGGCGTGGTGCACGGGCTGCGGCCGCTCACGGCCGCGCCGACGCTCGGCACGATGGAGACGTCGGCGGGCCAGGAGGACGTCCAGTCGTTCTCCGTGGAGGCGGCGGAGAGCTGCCGCCTGGCCCTCGACGGGCTGACCGACGTCGTCGCCTGCGAGCTGCTCGCCCTGCACCAGGCGCGCTGCCTCGGCGCCGTACTGCCCGAGGGGGCTGCGGAGTTGGGCGAGGTGTTCGACGGTCTTGGCGCGGTCCTGCCGGACACGCCGGAGGACCGGTTCTTCGGCGAGGACCTGGTGGCCCTGCGCGGGCTACTGCGGCGGGAGCAGACGGGGGAGTGAGGGCGCGCGGGGCGCGTTCGTGGGCGGAGGCGGGTCGTGCAGGGGCGGGTTTCCGGGGCGGCCGGTGGCCGGTGGCACGTGGGGCGCGGCCCCGGTTGGTCAGCCGTCCCTGCGTACGGGCGCGCCCGCCGAGCGAGGAGGCCGCGCCGCCCCCGTACGGCAGGCGGCGCAGCGGCCGTGCAGGGTGAGCGCGCCGCACTCCTGGGGCGCCAGGTCCGCGAGGCCTGCGGCCGCGTCGAGGAGGTGCGCGAGCTGCTGTGCGGGGACGGAGCGCAGCGTGCCGCACTCCGCGCAGACGGCGTGGTGGTGTGCCGGGTCGCTCAGGCCGTAGCGGGCGGCGCGGTCGCGGATGGCGACGTGGTGGACCAGGCCGAGTTCCTGGAGCGTGGTGACGGTCCGGTAGACGGTCGCGCCGTCGAGGGGGACGCCGAGGCCGGCGACCGCGCGCTGCAGGCCGAGGACGGTGAGGTGCCCCGGGACCGCGCGGGTGGCGGCCGCGGGCGCCGGGGCGAGGTCGCGGCGGTCGACGCCCGGGGCGTCCGTGAGGGCCGCCATGACGGCGATGCGGGCCGGGGTGGCGCGCAGGCGCTGGGCGTGCAGGCGGTCACGCACCCGGCCGCCGAGGTCGCCGAACCTGTCCATGACGTCCCGCAGGAGCACGGGGGTGGTCCGCTCGTTCATGCCGTTCCGTTCCGTTCTCGTGCCGGGCGCCCGGCACGCGGATGCGGGGGTCGCGGTCGCGGGGGTGCGGTGCGGGGGTGTGGCGTGGCCCCCGCGGGCCGGCGGGATGCCGGTGCGCGGGGGCCGGGGCGGCTCGTGACGGGGCGCTCAGTCGCCGTCCACGGTGCGTGGGGCGAGGTTGGTGGACCACCTCTCCTCGAAGCGGCCCCAGCGCCAGACGAGGAGCGCGACGAGCCAGGAGAGGAAGAAGAGGCCGACGATGCCGTAGCCCGCGTAGTCGAGGTTGATGTCGGCGATCGCGGCGAGCGGGCCCGAGGTGATGTTGGCCTGGTCGGTCAGGACGCCGATCAGCTCGATGGTGCCGATGATCAGGGCGACGGCGACCGAGATGGAGGTGATGGTGATGTTGTAGAAGACCTTGCGCACGGGCTTGGCGAAGGCCCAGCCGTAGGCGGCGTTCATGAACACGCCGTCGACGGTGTCCATCAGGCACATGCCGGCCGCGAAGAGGATCGGCAGGACGAGGATCGAGTAGAACGGCAGGCTGAACGCGGCGGCGCCGCCCGCGAGCACCAGCAGGCCGACCTCGGTGGCCGTGTCGAAGCCCAGGCCGAACAGGACGCCGATCGGGTAGATGTGCCACGCCTTGCGCACGGACTTGGTGAGCCCGCCAAGGAAGCGGTTCATCAGGCCGCGCTTGTTGAGCTGGTCCTCAAGCTCCTGCTCGTCGAAGTGGCCCTGGCGCATCCTGCGGAAGATCTTGATGATGCCGACGAGGACGGCGAGGTTGAGGATGCCGAGGATCCACAGGAAGACGCCCGAGACCGAGGCGCCGATGATGCCGGTCGCGGAGTGCAGGCTGGAGTCGTCGTTCTCGACCTGCCCGACGAGCGCCTTGACGCCGACGGAGAGCAGGAAGGAGAGCGCGAAGACGATGGTGGAGTGGCCGAGGGAGAACCAGAAGCCCACCGAGAGCGGGCGGCGCTCCCGGGCGACGCCGCGGGCCTCCCGCTCGACGTTGTCGGCGAGGAGCTTGCGGGTGGTGTTGTCGACGGCGGCGATGTGGTCGGCGTCGAAGGCGTGGCGCAGGCCGAAGGTGTAGGCGAGGACGCCGACGCCGATGTTGAAGACGGGGTGGTCGCCGCCGAGGTGGTAGTGCTTCGGGGCCACCAGGCCGAACAGCACGCCGAACCCGACGACGTGCAGCAGCACGATGAAGCCCACCATGCCGGCGAGCGAGCGCCGGTCGTACGGCGTCAGCGAGCGCCGGAACGCCCCCAGGCGCTCGCCCAGCGACGGCTGTGCGGATATGTCGGCACTCACGGAGCCTCTCCCGACGGGTAGGTGGACCAGCTCAAACAGCGTGACAGTAGCTCCAGAACGACCCTTGTCGCAACAAGTTCGCAAGAACGAGATCTGCGCTTGTGCGGGGTGACGTGGCCGCGTCCGCTGTCTGTCTTGCTGCTAGCGTGCAGTTGCATAGTATGTGCAATAAGGACGACGGAGGGCTCGTACAGCCATGGCCATCTACACGCTTCCTGAACTCCCTTACGACTACACGGCGCTTGAGCCGGTCATCGACCCGCAGATCGTGGAGCTCCACCACGACAAGCACCACGCCGCCTACGTCAAGGGCGCCAACGACACCCTGGAGCAGCTTGAGGAGGCCCGGGACAAGGGCTCCTGGGGCGCGATCAACGGGCTGGAGAAGAACCTGGCGTTCCACCTCTCCGGCCACATCCTCCACTCGATCTACTGGCACAACATGACCGGCGAAGGCGGCGGCGAGCCCCTGGCCGCCGACGGCGTGGGCGACCTCGCCGACGCGATCGCCGAGTCCTTCGGCTCCTTCGCCGGCTTCAAGGCGCAGCTGACCAAGGCGGCCGCCACCACGCAGGGCTCAGGCTGGGGTGTCCTCGCGTACGAGCCGGTCGGCGGCCGGCTCATCGTCGAGCAGATCTACGACCACCAGGGCAACGTCGGCCAGGGCTCCGTGCCGATCCTGGTCTTCGACGCCTGGGAGCACGCCTTCTACCTCCAGTACAAGAACCAGAAGGTCGACTTCATCGAGGCCATGTGGAACGTCGTGAACTGGCAGGACGTGGCCAAGCGCTACGCCACCGCCAAGACCCGCGCCCACACCCTCCTCCTCGCCCCCTGACCCCGCCTCCCCCGACGACCTCCCTGTGCCCGGGGCACACCGCCGAAGGGCGACCGCGGGCCGGTGCGGTCCCGCGAGCGCCCTTCCCCGGCGCCGGGGTCAGCAGACCCGGCCGGCGGGGTGGCCGGGGCGGGAGCCGCCACTTCGCCCGCCGTGAGAACGCTGCCGTGCGGAGCCGTCGCCGAAGAGGAGCGCGCGTACGGCCAGCCGGTTGACCCTGACGTGTTCCCCGGCGAGGGCCCGCGCCCTCGCGGGGTCGCCAGAGGCGATGGCGTCGAGCAGCCGGCGGTGTTCCCGCAACAGGTCGTCCCAGCGCGTGTTCTGGCGGGTCAGCCAGCGCAGCCGGCCCTCCAGCGGCTCAAGCGCCGCCGCCAGCAGGGGGTTGCCCGCGATGGCCAGGACCTCGTCGTGGAAGCGGGTGTTGACGTCGGTGATCTCCTCGGCCGCGCGTTCGGCGGTCGCCCGCGCCGCGTGGTCGAGCAGGCCGGCGAGGCGGCGCAGCCCGGCCGGGGTGGCGCGCTGCGCGGCAAGGCCCGCCGCGTGCACCTCCAGCGCCTCGCGCAGCTCGAAGATCTGGTCCACGTCGTCCGGTGTCAGCGTCCGTACGACCACCCGGCGCGGCGAGAGGGCGACGACGAAGCCCTCGGCGGTCAACGTGCGGATCGCCTCGCGTACCGGGACCCGGGAGACTCCCAGGCTCTCTGCCAACTCGCGCTCAACCAGCCGTGTGCCGGGCGGGAGTTGACCGCTGACGATGCGGTGTCGCAGCTCGGTGCGTACGCGCTCGCGCAGCGCCGCGAGTGGTTGCCGTATGTCCGCTGCGCTCACCAGACCTCCTGCGGCCGACGGTTTCCCCTCTCGCCTCAGCCTAACCGGGCGCCCGCCGGGGCCGCGTAACCCAGTGTTAACGGCCGGCGCGATGCCGTAACACCGCGGCGGTTGCCGGGGCCCGCGCCCCGGGCGGAGCCTCTAGGAGCCCCCATTGGTATACCAAGCAGGGAGACAGCCGTGGCCCGAGCCTCCACCGCCGAAGCCCCAGACCCCCGGTTGCACACCGCGAGGGCCCCCGACCCCCGGTTGCACAACGCCGACCTCGCGCCCGCGCGGGAGCGGGGCTGGAAGGTGTTCGACCTCTTCGCGATGTGGATGTCGGACGTCCACAACCTCGGCAACTACACCTTCGCCGCAGGGCTGTTGGTCCTCGGCATGAGCGCCTGGCAGATCTTCAGCTCGCTGCTGCTCGGCTTCGTGATCATCTATGTCGGCATGAACCTGATGGGCCGGATCGGACAGCGCACCGGGCTGCCCTTCCCCGTGGTGGCGCGGATCAGCTTCGGGGTGTGGGGGGCCAACATCCCCGCGCTCGTCCGGGCCGTCATCGCCGTCCTGTGGTACGGCATCCAGACCTATCTCGCGTCGGTCGCGGTGGACGTGCTGCTGCTCACGGCCGTGCCGGGGCTGACACCGTGGACCCGGCACAGCTTCCTCGGGCTGAACGCCCTCGGCTGGGTGTCCTTCCTGGTGCTCTGGGCGGTCCAGGCGCTGATCATCAGCCGCGGCATGGAGTCGGTCCGCAGGTTCCAGGACTTCTGCGGGCCGGCCATCTGGCTCGTCATGATCGCGCTGGCCGTCTGGATTTTGGACAAGGCGCACTGGGACATCTCGCTCACCGGCTCGCTCAAGCACACCTCGGCCGCCGGGCAGGTGCGTCAGTGGTTCGGCGCCGTCGGGCTGATCCTGTCCACGTACGGCACCCTGATGCTCAACTTCTGCGACTTCTCCCGGTTCGCGCCCGACGCGAGGACCGTCAGGCGCGGCAACTTCTGGGGCCTGCCGATCAACTCCACCGCGTTCGCCCTGGTGTCGGTCGTGGTCACGGCCGGTAGCCTCAAGGTGTTCGGCCACGCCATCACCAACCCGGCCGAGCTGATCGCGAAGGTCGGCAACACCTTCGTGCTGATTCTCGGCGCGCTGATGTTCGCCGTGGCCACGATGGGGGTCAACATCGTCGCCAACTTCGTCTCGCCCGCCTACGACCTGGCCAACGTCTGGCCCAAGCGGATCACCTTCAAGGTCGGCGGGATGATCAGCACGGTGGCGTCCCTGGTCGTCCTGCCGTGGAACCTCTTCTCCAACCCGGCCGTCGTCGACTACTTCCTCGGCGGCCTCGGCGCCTTCCTCGGACCGCTGTTCGGGATCATCGTCGTCGACTACTACCTGGTGAAACGCGAACGAGTCGACGTGCAGGCGCTGTTCACCGCGGAAGAGGGGTCGCCCTACCACTACCGCGGGGGCGTCAACCCGAAGGCGGTGGCGGTGTTCGTCCCCACGGCCGCGGTCAGCGCGGTGATCGCCCTGGTGCCGGCCTTCGCCCCGGTCGCCGCGTACTCCTGGTTCGTCGGCACCGCGAGTTCCGCCCTGCTCTACCGCCTGGTCGCGGGCGGCGGCGCGCGGCAGGACCCGGCCCTCGCCGTAAAGGCCGGCTGAGGCCGTGCGGATACTGGTCACCAACTGCAACACCACCGAGGCGATGACCGCGCGGATCACCGCGGCGGCCAGGGACGCGGCGGCCCCAGGGACCGTGATCAGCGGGCTGACCCCCGCCTGGGGGCCTGAGTCCGCCGAGGGCTGGCTCGACAGCTATCTGTCCGCCGCCGCGGTCCTCGACCTGCTGCGCCGGGAGAGGGAGCGCTCCGCCGCGGGCGGTGAGCCCTTCGACGCGGTCGTGCTGGCCGGATTCGGGGAGCACGGCCGCGAGGGCGCGAGGGAGTTGCTCGACGTCCCCGTCGTCGACATCACCGAGGCCGCGGCCCATCTCGCCTGCCTGATCGGCCGCCGCTACGGGGTGATCACCACGCTGGACCGCTCGACGGGCCAGATCGAGGACAGTCTGCTGACCGCGGGGGTGGCCGACCACTGCGCCGCCGTGGTCGCCACCGGCCTCGGCGTCCTCGAACTCGACGACCCGGCGCGCTCGGCCGCGCCCCTGCGGCGGGCCGCGGCCGAGGCGGTGCGCGCCGGGGCCGAGGTACTGGTCCTCGGGTGCGCGGGGATGAGCGGGTGTGCGGAGGCCCTGGCCGCCCGTACGGGCATGCCCGTGGTGGACGGGGTGACGGCCGGGGTGCGGCTCGCGGAGTCCCTCGTCGCCCTCGGCCTGCGCACCAGCAGGACCGGCTCCTACCGCGCCCCGCTGCCCAAACGGCGGATCTGGTCACCGCAGCACGGGTGATCCCGCCACGCCCGCTGCCTGCCTGCGCCCTTCCCCCGTCCTTCCGCCGTCCCTCGGCCGCGCCCCCGCCCTTCCGCCGTGGTCCCCGTCTCCCCGTCGTCTCCCCGCGGCGTCCCTCCGCCTCTCCGCGGCGTCTCCCGCCTCGCCGCCGCGTGCCGCGGAAGTACGCGGAAGTACAGTGTCCGGCGATCGACAGCCGACGACGGAGGATGCCTTGGCGCGTGTGCGCGGCGACGCCGAGCCCGGCACCCCGGCCCCGCCGGGGAACGGGCAGGAGGCCGGTGGCAAGCCGGACGCCCTGCCCGATGTGCTCGCGCTGCCGGGGACGTTCTGCGCCCCGGCCGTCTTCGACAGGCTCGCCGGCGCGCTGCGGGGGCGCTGCCGGCTTCGGGCCCTGTCGTGGATGACGGACGCCGGCTCCTGGACCATCGCCTCACTCGCCGAGTGGGTCGCCGGGACCATCGAGAGGGACGGCGGCCGGCCCGTGGTCCTGATCGGGCACTCCACAGGAGGCGCCATCGCCCTGCGGACCGCCGCACGCCACCCGGAGCTGCTGCGGGGGCTGATGCTGATCAACACCGGCCCTCACATGCGGGGGCACGGGGACGTCGGGGCGCTCATCGACGCGATCGGGCGGGAGGGCGTGCCCAGCGTGACCCGGCGGGTGCTCGGGCGCTCCTTCGCCCGTCCCCCGGCCGCCGCCGACCTGGAGCGCCTGTCCGCCTACGGCCACTCGGTCACGGCGGCGGCCGCCGTGGAGGTGCTGGCCAGCCAGCGCGGTACCGATCTGACGTCGGTCCTGCCCGAGGTCCGTGTGCCGACGGCGGTCGTGCACGGGCGCCTGGACCCGGTACGCGACACAGCCGAGGCCGCGCGTACGGCCGCCGGGTTCCCGGACGCCACCCTGCACCTGGTGGAGGCGGGGCACAGCCCGATGTACGAGTGTCCCGACGCCGTGCTCGCCGTGCTGGAGGAACTGCTGGTGCGCACGGCCCGCTGAGCCGGCGTCCGGATACGGGGCGCCTCGGGGAGGCGGAGCCGCTCCCGGTGGCCCCTGCCGTGTGGGAAGCTGGCGGGACGCCGGTGCGGGTGGTGCCGGGGTGTGGCCGGGAGAAGGGCCGGGGTGATGGGACGCAGGAGTTTCCGGCGGGACGAGATCGACACCAGCAGGCCGCATCCCGCGCGGATCTACGACTATCTTCTGGGCGGCAAGAACAACTACCAGCTGGACCGCGAGGCGGGGGAGCGGCTTGAGGCCGCGGCGCCCGAGGTGCGGATCGGGGTGCGGGCCAACCGGGAGTTCCTGCGCCGCGCCGTCCGGCACGTGGTCGGCAGCGGGGTGCGCCAGGTGCTCGACATCGGTACGGGCCTGCCCACTTCGCCCAATGTGCACGAGATCGCGCAGGAGGTCGCGCCCGACGTGCGGATCGCGTACGTCGACAACGACCCGATCGTGAACACCTACGCCGACGTGCTGCTCTGCCGTCCAGGGGCGACGAGTGTGGTGCTCGCGGACGTGCGGGACCCGGCCGCGCTCCTGGCGCACCCGGACGTGCGCGAGGTCATCGACCTCCGCGAGCCGGTCGCGGTGCTCCTCGTCGCCGTGCTGCACTTCCTCGCCGACGCGGAACGCCCCGCCGAGGTCGTCGCCACCCTGCGCGACGCGCTGCCCGCGGGCAGCTTCCTCGTGCTCTCGCACGCCACCGGCGACTTCGCCGACCGCGGCGACGCGCAGGCCGTGTACCAGGGGGCGACGGCGAGCCTGAACCTGCGCTCGCGGGACGAGGTCGCGCGCCTCTTCGACGGGTTCGAGCTGGTGGAACCCGGCCTCGTCCAGGTCCCGTTCTGGCGGCCCGAGGGGACGCCGCCGCCGCGCTCCGCCGAGATCGGCTTCTACGGCGGGGTGGCGCGCAAGGCCGGCTGAGCCGGGGCCCGGCACCATTTGTGGGCGAGGTACGGACCAACGGAGCGATCGGTGTGAGAGTTCACGGCAGTTGGCGTGAGGTATGTCACGGGGCGTCCTTGTGCGTCACCCGCAGTGTCGGACGTTAATTCTCGTTGAATTCATCCGGGCGGAATTCGGGCACCGCCGGGCCGCGTTGAGGCACGGAGGCGTGCCCGTACGGGCGCAACCGGAACTCCGGCTACTGCGGGTCAAAAGGTGCATACGACGGGTTAAGGGATGTCTGCTATGCCGGAGTTGACATCCTCTGTGGCTTTCGGTGGGAGGTGACCGCGACCCCTCTCGTTTGGTATAGATAACAAACTCCTCAAGAAGTCGAATTTTTACCGGGGAGGGGTCGCCAGTTCTTTGTTGCTCCCTATAGTTGACAGCTCATTAGCATGCGCGCTGGAGCAGGAAAGAGAGCCGTTTTGAGCACTGTGGTCGCAAAGCGCTCACCACGTGCCGAAGCGCCCCGTATGCCGGAGGGGCAGGTCGAACTGGCCGAACCGCCGGTGCTGGGTGAGCCGGCCACCGCGGACTTCGGGTCCGCGATGATGTATCTGCCCATGGGCCTGGGCGCCGGGGCCATGGTGCTCATGTTCTCCATGCGGGGAGCCGGCCCGACGACGTACATGATGTCGGGGATGATGGCCGTCGCGATGGTGAGCATGACGCTCACGCAGATCGGCCGGAACAGCGCCGAGCGGCGCAAGCGCATGCGCGCCGAGCGCCGCGACTACCTGCGCTACCTGGCGCAGAAGCGCATCCAGGCCAGGCAGGCGGCCGAGGAGCAGCGCACCGCCCTGCTCTGGGACAACCCCGACGCCGCCGACCTGTGGGCCGTCGCGCTCGGCACCCGGCTGTGGGAACGCCGCCCCCCGCACGAGGACTTCGCCCGCGTGCGGATCGGGCTGGGGGTGCGCAGGGCCGCGCTCCAGTTCCTGCCGCCGCAGACCAAGCCCGTGGAGGACCTGGAGCCGCTCTCCGCGATCTCCCTGCGCCGCTTCACCCGCGCCCACCAGACCGTGCCCGCGCTGCCGATCCCGGTGGCACTCGGCCGCTTCACCAGCGTGGAGTTCGCCGGCGAGGCCGACGGCGCCCTCGGGCTCGTCCGGGCCATGCTCGGCCAGCTCGCCGTCTTCCACTCGCCCGACGAGCTGCGCATCGCGGTCCTCGCGGACGACCGCGGGCGCGCCGAGTGGGACTGGCTGAAGTGGCTGCCGCACAACCAGCATCCGCACGAGGAGGACGACGCGGGGCCCGTACGGCTCTGCTCGGACGACCACGACGAACTCTTCGACCTGCTCGGCTCCGACGTGCTCGGCCGCCCCGACCACGACCCGGCGTCCACGCCCGGCGTGGTCGAGCCCCTCATCGTGATCGTCGCGCAGGGCGTGCAGATCCCCGACGGCTCCCGCCTGACCGGCGCGGGTATCCGCGGCGTCGTCCTGCTCGACCTGACGGGCGCCATGACCGGCGGCCCGAAGGTGCTGCGCCTCACCACCCGCGGCGAGGACGTCGAGTTCCCGAGCGGCAGCGACATGGTCACGGCGCGCGCCGACTCGCTCAGCGTCTCCGCCGCCGAGAACCTCGCCCGCATCCTCGCCCCGATGCACACCGGCGGCGGCGTCGACCTCTCCGACCGTGCCTTCGACTCCGACTTCGACCTCACCGCGCTGCTCGGCATCCGCGACCCGCGCACCTTCGACGTGCCGGGCAAGTGGCGGCCCCGCACCGAGCAGGCGGCCCGCCTGATGGTGCCGCTCGGCGTCACCGACGAAGGCGAGGTCGTCCAGCTCGACATCAAGGAGTCCGCGCAGGGCGGCATGGGCCCGCACGGCCTGCTGATCGGCGCCACCGGCTCCGGCAAGAGCGAGCTGCTGCGGACCCTGGTGATGGGCCTGGTCGCCACCCACTCGTCCGAGGTGCTCAACCTGGTTCTCGTGGACTTCAAGGGCGGCGCGACGTTCCTCAACATGGACCGGCTGCCGCACACCTCCGCGGTCATCACCAACCTGGCCGACGAGATCCACCTCGTGGACCGCATGCGCGACTCCATCAACGGCGAGATGATCCGCCGCCAGGAGCTGCTGCGCGAGTCCGGCTACGCCTCGCTGTTCGACTACGAGAAGGCGCGCGGCGCGGGCGCCGAGCTCACCCCGCTGCCCTCGCTGCTGATCATCGTCGACGAGTTCTCCGAACTGCTCGCCAGCAAGCCCGAATTCGTCGATCTGTTCGTGTCGATCGGCCGCCTCGGCCGTTCCCTCGGCGTGCACCTGCTGCTCGCCTCGCAGCGCCTCGACGAGAGCCGCATCCACAAGGTCGAGGGCCACCTCTCGTACCGGATCGCCCTGCGCACGTTCTCCTCGATGGAGTCGCGCAGTGTGATCGGCGTCTCCAGCGCGTACGAGCTGCCGTCCGCGCCGGGCAACGGCTACCTGAAGGTCGACACCACCAACCTGGTCCGCTTCAAGGCGGCGTACGTCTCAGGCGCGGCGCCCGCGCCCACCGGGCAGGGCGACCCGTACGCGGCCGGCGGTGAACTCTCCACCGAGGCCGTGCCCTTCGGCCTCGCGCAGAGCGGCGAACTGCGCTCCGCCCGCGAGGAGGAGGCCCTCCAGGCCCTCACGGAGGAGACCCTGCGGGCCGCGGAGGAGAGCGAGGAGAGCGACGAGAGCCTCCTCGAAGTCCTGGTCAACCGCCTGGAGGACAGCGGCCCGCCCGCCCGCCAGGTGTGGCTGCCGCCCCTGACCTCCCCGCCCAGCCTCGACCAGCTGCTGCCCGGCATCGTGCCCGACCCGGTGCGCGGCATGACCGCCGCGGGCCACCCGGCGCTCGGCTCGCTGCGCATCCCGCTCGGCATGGTCGACCGGCCCTTCGAGCAGCTGCGCGAACTGCTGGTGGCCGACCTGTCGGGCGCCGACGGCCACGTCGGCCTCGTGGGCGCGCCGCAGACCGGCAAGTCGACCATGCTGCGCTCGCTGATGCTCTCCCTCGCACTCACCCACACCCCCGACGAAGTGCAGTTCTACTGCCTCGACTTCGGCGGCGGCGGCCTCGTCTCCACGGCCGGCCTGCCGCACGTCGGCTCCGTCGCGACCCGCCTGGAGCGCGACCGGGTGCTGCGCACCGTGGCCGAGCTGACGCAGCTTCTGGAGCGCCGCGAGCAGCTGTTCACCTCGCGGGGCCTCGAATCCATGACCGCCTACCGTGCGCTGCGCGCGAGCGGTGAGATCGACGACCCCTACGGCGACGTGTTCCTCGTCGTCGACGGCTGGGGCACCCTGCGCCAGGACTTCGAGGACCTGGAGCCGCGGGTCAACGAACTCGCCGCCCGCGGTCTCTCGTTCGGTGTGCACGTGGTGGCCTCCGCGGTCCGCTGGTCGGAGATCCGCTCCCGGCTGCGGGACATGCTCGGCACCAAGTTCGAACTCCGGCTGGGCGACGCCATGGAGTCCGAGGTCGGCTCCAAGGCGCAGGCCGGCGTGCCGCACCAGCCGGGCCGCGGTCTGACCTCGGCGGGGCACCACTTCCTCGCCGCGATCCCCCGCCTCGACGGCTCCTCGGAGACCGCCGACCTCACGGTGGCGACCAAGTCCGCCGTGGTGGAGATCGACACCTTCTGGACGGGCCGCTCCGCGCCGGGCGTGCGGCTGCTGCCCACCGAACTGCCCGTCGGCCAGCTGCCCGCCGCCGAGGGCACCGAGGACCTGCGGGTCTGTATCGGCCTCGACGAGCAGCGGCTCGCCCCGTACTGGCACGACTTCGGCGCGACCCCGCACCTCATGGTGCTCGGCGACGGCGAGACAGGGAAGACCAACGCGCTGCGCCTGGTCATCAACGGGATCACCGCCCGCTACACCCCGGACGAGGCCCGCATCATGGTCGCCGACCCCGGTCGCGGCCTGCTGAAGTCCGTGCCCGAGGAGTACCGCGTCGGGTACGTCGTCGACGCCGAGGCCCTGACCCAGCTCTCCAACAACGCGGCCATCTCCGTCGGCAAGCGCGTCCCCGGGCCCGACGTCACGCCCGAGCAGCTGGCGCAGCGCGACTGGTGGAGCGGGCCCAAGCTGTTCGTCGTCATCGACGACTACGACCTCGTCACCGGTGCCCCCGGCATGGCCTCACCGGTCGCCCCGCTCACCCAGCTGCTCGCCCAGGGCACCCACATCGGCCTGCACGTGATCGTCGCCCGCAGCACCTCGGGCGCCATGCGGGCGATGATGGACCCGATGATGCGGCGGCTGTGGGAGCTCGGCAACCCGGCGCTGCTGTTCTCCTACCCCAAGGAGGAGGGCAAGTTCCTCGGCGAGGCCAAGCCCCGCACCCTGCCGGTGGGCCGCGCGCAGCTGGTCACCCGGCGCGGTGTGCGGCTCGTCCAGACCGGTCTGGTGGAGCCGCCGTCATGACCACCGCCCCGCGCGCGGGCACCCCGCGCCGCCCCCGCCCCTGCCTCTGTCCCCCTCCGTGCCCACCGGGAGCGTCATGACGACCTCGCCCCCCGCGGTGTCCGTGTCCACGAGCGACGTCTGCCGGATCACCGTAGAAGGCCCCACCGGCCGCGCCGACCTCGCGCTGCCGGTCGCCACACCGCTCTCCGCGCTGCTGCCGACGCTGCTGCGGCACGTCGGCACCGCGCAGGAGCGCACCAACGCGCCCTGGGTGGTGCAGCGCCTCGGCGAGGAGCCCCTCGACCTCGACGGCAGCCCGGAGAGCCTGGCGCTGCGCCACGGCGACGTGCTGTACCTGCGGCCCGCCGACGAGCCGCTGCCAGGCCTGTACTTCGACGACATCTCCGACGGTGTCGCGCACGCCGTCGCAGACCGCCCCGACCTGTGGCGGCCCGAGCTGACCAGGGGGCTCGCCCTCGCGGTCGGCGGGCTCGCCCTCGCCGCGCTCGGGGTGACCGCCTTCAGGGCCGGGCCCGGCGTCCTCGCCACCGCGGCCTGCGGGGCGACCGCCGCGGTGCTCGCCGCGGTCTGCGCGATCATCGCGCGGGCGGGCGCCGACCGGGTCACCGTCGGCGCGGCGGGCCTCGGCAGCCTGGTGTTCGCGGCGCTCACCGGCTTCGCGCCGTTCCACGCGGCCGCCGTCCCCGCGGGCGGCCTCCCGCCGGGCGCCCACGGCCACGCGGCCCTCGGCCCCTTCGCGCTGGGCTCGCACGGACTCCTCGTCGCGGCCGGTGCCGTCGCGGTCCTCGCCGGCACCCTGCTGGCGCTGCGCGTCCTGCCCTTCACCCTGCCCGGCACGTTCCTGGTGTGCGCGATCGCCGCCGCCGTGGGCGTCGCGGTGGCGCGCGTCGGCGGCATCGACGCGGTGCAGGCGTCCGGTGTCGTCGCCGTCGCGATGTTCGTGCTCGGCCACTTCGGGCCCCGTCTCACCCTGCGCGCCGCCCGGCTGCGCGTCCCACAACTTCCCCGTACAGCCGAGGAGTTGCAGCAGGGCATCGACCCGGAGGACGAGGAGAGCGTGACCCGGCGGGTCAACATCGCGAGCTCCTACCTCAACACGCTGAGCATCTCCTCCGCGCTGGTGTACTCGGTCGCGTTCGCCGCGCTCGTGCGCGAGGGCGGCTGGATCGGCTGGCTGCTGCCGCTGGTGTTCTGCGCGGCGGTGCTGCTGCGGGCCCGCGGCCTCGGCGGCGCCTTCCAGCGCATCCCGATGACCCTCGTCGGCGCCTTCGGCCTCGCGGTCGTCGCGCTGACGCGGCTCGCCCCGCTCAGCACCACGGCGCACGCCGTCGTCCTCGGCGTCCTCCTCGCCGCCGCCGGGCTGCTGCTGGTCGCCGCGTGGCGGCTGCCCACCGGCAGGCTGCTGCCGGTGTGGGGCCACCTCGGCGACATCGCCGAGACCCTGACCGCCGTCGCGCTGCTGCCGCTGCTGCTCCAGGCGCTGCACGTGTACGCCTTCTTCCGCCAACTGGCCAGCTGAGGAGCGCGCCGTGCAGACCCGCAAGGACCAGGTCCAGGCGTACCAGTTCGCGATGGGACGCCTCGCCACCGCGCTCGTGAGCGGCAACCCGGGCGGTGGCGACAGCCCCACACGGCGCGCGTCCGTCGGCACGTTCTTCGGCGCGGCCGTCGTCGTGCTGCTCTGCATCGGCTTCGGTGTGTACGGACTGATCTCGCCCGTCGCGAAGACCTCGTGGAAGCAGGACGGCGCGGTCGTCGTGGAGAAGGAGAACGGCAACCGCTTCCTGTACGTCGACGGTGTGCTGCACCCCGTGCGCAACTTCGCCTCCGCGCTGTTGATCTCGGGCCGCGGCGCCGCCTCACCCGAGTCCGTGTCGGCGAAGTCCCTCGCCGGGGTGCGGGTCGGCTCGGCCGCCGGGATCCCCGACGCCCCCGACGCGGTCCCCGACGCGGCCGCCCTCCTGAACGGCCCCTGGACCCGCTGCCTGCGCCCCGGCCTGCCCGGCGGCCAGGTCGTGGACTTCTCGCCCGGCGGGCACACCGCCGCGCTCCCCGACGACCGGCAGGTCCTGGTGACGGACGCCAAGAACCACCGGTACGTGCTGTGGCACGGCGCCAAGTACCGCGTCACCGGCACGGCGGTGCTCATCGCGCTCGGCATGGACGACGAGCAGCCGCTGCCCGCGCCCGACAACTGGCTCGACGCCGTGCCCGACGGCACCGCCCTCGCCCCCGCGAAGATCGACGGCGCCGGCCGGCCCGCGGGCCAGGTCGCGGGCCGGTCCACCGCGGTCGGCGACCTGTTCACCACCGGGGGCACGGGCACCGACGCCCACTTCTACGTGATGCTCGACGACGGCATCGCCCCGGTCACCGCCACCGAGTCCGCGCTGATGTCCGCCACGTCGGGCGCCGCGAAGCCGCGCACCGTGACGGCCGCCGACATCGCCGTGGCCAAGGTGTCCAAGGACCGCGCCCTGATGCACCGCCTGCCCGACCTGCTCGACATGCCCCCGGCCGACACCAAGGGCGCCGCGGTCTGCGTACGGCAGGAGTCGAAGGGCCCCGCCCTGCGCACCGGTCTCGTCCTGGAGCGCGGCGCCGCCGCCACCGGCTCGCGCAGCGTCCTCGTGCCGCCCGGCACGGGCGTCCTCGCGCTCGACCAGGCGCAGGTCGGCAAGGAGGGCGTCACCCCGCGCGAGTTCCTCGTCACCGAGGACGGCACCGAGTACGCCATCGGTGACGACCAGGCGCTCGGGGCTCTCGGTTACGGTTCAGGCAGCGGTCTGCCCCTGCCGGAGAACGTCCTCGCCCTGCTGCCGCGCGGGCCCGAACTGAGCAGGAACGCCGCCATCGCCACCGTACAGAGGGGATAGCCGTGCACATCGGGCTCAAGCCACCACGCCTGCTCGGCGGTCCTCTCCAGACGAGGACCGCGGGGCACGCACTGCTGCTCCACCCGAAGGGCGAACCCGACCCGCGTGCGGTCGCGTTCGCCTCCGGGCTGGCTGCCGACACCCAGCACACGCTGGCCGTCGTCGACCTGCCGCCCGGCACGGTGGAGACCGAGTGGGAGTCCGTCGCCAAAACCCTCTCGGGCCGTGCGGGGAGCGTACGCATCGTCTTCGCGAGGCCCACCACGGCCCGCGAGTCCCGCGCCATGGGGCAGCGGCTCGCGGACCGCCTCGACCGCACCGTCGTCACCCCGGACGGCGAGGTCGTGCCGACCGTCGACGGCGGCCTGTTCATCCCCAGCGACCGCGGCACCGGCTGGCTCGCCTACCGGCCGGGGCGCGGCCCGCAGCGCGACTCGCAGCGCTTTCCCAAGCCGCCGTGGGAGTTCTCCACCTTCAGCCGCCCCTGGGCGACGAGTGCGCTCGGCACGGTCGAGCCGCTGCCCAGCGGCGTGTGGGTGCGCGGCCCGGGACCCGGGCACACCGCACGCGGCCGCAAGTGGCTGATGGAGAGCCTGCCCTGCCACCCGGACATCCTCACGATCGTCCTCGGCACGCCCGGCGGACCCGCCGTCCCCCTTGAGGACATCGCGAAGTTCTGGGAGACCGTGCTCCCGTCGGTGCGCTCCCGCGTCAGGTTCGTGCACTACGGGCCGCTCTCGACACCCGAGGGGCGTGCGTACGGCCAGGAGGTCGCCGACCGGCTCGGCCAGCAGGTCGTGGTGTACGCGGGCATGCCCGTCGAGACGAGGACCGGCCTCGAAGCGCCCGCGGTGATCGCGCTGCACAAGGACGGCAGCGCCGAGTCCCGGCCGTTCGCCAGCGAGTTGATGTACTTCCCGCGCCACGCGCCCGCCGCGCGCCCCGCGCCGCCCGCGCTGTTCGGGGTGCGCCGCCCCATGGACGGCATCCCCGAGATCACCCCGGGCGTGTACGAGTACGCGGCGGACGCGGTGCTCGAAGTCGTGCAGAGCGGTCTGTGGATGCGCCCGCCCAACGAGCCCGCGGACGCAGACGAGGTGCGCTGCGTGCCCGCGGGCCCCGGCCGTCTCGCGATCCTCTACGACCGCAGCACGCCCGCCGTCGCCGCACGGATGAAGGAACTCGCAGAGGACATGCTGTGGCGCCTCGACCCGGCGACCCGCGTGACCTTCAAGGTGACCCCCGCGGACGACCCGTGGCAGGGCTTCGGCTACGCGGACGACGAGGTCTGGTCCGTCGCCGCCGCGACCGAGCAGGCCCCGGCCGTCCAGGCCCCCGGCGCGGCGGCGGGCCGGCGCGGCGAGGGCCGCGCCGGTGCGACGCTCCAGCCCGAGGCCGCGCAGGCGGCGCCCGCCGAGGGCGACATGGGCTCGCGGCTCGCCGGCGCCAGGCTCACCCGCGCCCGCAAGGGCCGCGCACGCCCTGCGGCCGCCGCCGCGCCGCCGCGCCCGGAGACCGAGACCGCGCCCACCGCGTCCGGCGCCACCCCCGCGGCGGCCCCGGTCACCGGCGGCCTGTCGTCCGAGGGCCCGGAGGCCGCGCCCGCCGCGCCGGAGGCGGCGGCGCATTATGCCCGGCACCCAGCT
>NZ_BAABEP010000078.1:0-27587 GCF_039540215.1 Streptomyces tremellae | reverse complement strand
GCGGAGGCGGTGTGTGGTGGTGGTGCCGGGGGTGGTGGTGCGGATGTCGCGGATGTGTTGGGGGCGTTGGTGGACAAGTCGTTGGTGGTGGCGGCGCCGGGGCCCGGGGGCGCGATGCGCTACCGGATGCTGGAGACCATCCACGAGTACGCCTCCGAGCGGCTCGACGAGGCGGGCGAACGCGCGGAAATCGAGCGCAGGCACCTGGTGCACTACCGCGAACTGGCGCGTATGACCGACCCGTTGCTGCGCGGCGCCGAGCAGAGGACCGCGCTCGACACGCTCAGGCGCGAGTACGAGAACATCCGCACGGCCCTGCGCAGGGCGCACGCCGCCCGTGACGAGCAGGAGACGCTCTGCCTTGTGCTCTCCCTGACCTGGTACTGGCAGATGGTCGACCAGCGCGTCGAGGCGCGGCAGTGGCTCACGAACGCCGCCGAGCTCGGCCCCGACCCCTTCGCGGCGCCCCTGCGGCCGGCCGGACCCATCCACCAGCGGTGCACCGACAGCCCGCCGCCGATGGCGGACGACGTCCTGGTGGAGGCGCGCCGCCAGGTGGGGCTGCTCGGCCTCCTCAACACCGACCTGCCCGCCGAGGACTGGCTGAGCGAGCGTGAGAGCTGGTTCGACTCCGTCGCGGGCGTCTACCGGCCGGGTCTGCCGCAGACGTGCCGCTACCCCGGCTTGTTCTGGCTGCTGACCCTGCTGTTCACCGGCGACGAGGAGGGGCTTGCGCGCGCCCTCGACGAGACGGTCGCCGCCTGCGAGGAGTTCGGCTACGAGTGGGAGCTGGCGAGTGTCCTCCGGCTGCGGGCGAACATGCGGGCCAACCGGGGCGCGTCCGCCGAGGCCGCGGTGCGCGACGCCGACCGGGCGCTCGTCGTCTTCCAGCGGCTCGGCGACGTGTGGAGCACCGCGGAGACACTGTCCGCGCGGGGCGAGGCGAACGAGCGGCTCGGCCGCTTCGGCGCGGCCGTCGCCGACTTCACGCAGGCCACCGTCTACGCGGAGGGGCTCGGCGCGCTCCACCACATGGCGGTGCTCCGGGTGCGTCTCGCGCAGAACCTCATGGAGGTCGGGCGCGCCGAGGAGGGCGAGGCGATCCTCCACGAGGTGCTCAGCGGCTCCGAGGGCGAGGACGGCTCAGGGCACCACGAGGTCCCCGTGGCCCGGCTGTTCCTCGCGATATGGCTCGGCCGCACCGGGCGCGTCGCCGAGGCGCGCACCCAACTGCGCCTTGCGCGAGAGCGGTTCCAGAGCGAGGCGATGCTGGTCTTCCGCGGCTTCGTCCAGGACACCGAGGCCTGGCTCGACGTCGAGGAGGGGCTGTACGGGCAGGGCAGGGAGCGCATCCGCGAGGCGCTGACCTTCACCACGAGCCCGATGGCGCGGCTGGTGGCCCCCGAGATGGCCGCCGTGCAACTGCTCATCGGCGCACGCTGCCTCGCCGGGCTCGCGCCGGAGGGCGGCGCCCCGGCCCGCGGCGCGGCGCGCCTGCTGGGCGCCTACGAGGGGCTCGTACCCGCGGGACACATCCGGGCGCCCTTCGAGGCGGAGCTGTACGAGACGGCGCAGAAGGAGGCCCTCACCGCCCTCGGCGGCGACGAGCCCCGCCTCACCGAACTCCGCGCCGAGGGCGCCACCCTGACCCGCGAGGAAGCCGCGTCCCTCATCTGACCGCCCCCGCGGCCCGTGCGTGCGCTGTGGCCATGCGGTCGTGTCCGAGGCCGTCCCGCAGGCCCGTGCGCGCGGACGCGCACTCCGTCCACGGACCGTCACGAAACTTCGAGGCCGCAGGCCCGTGCGCGCGCGGACGCGGACGGGCGCGTGCCGTGGTCCTGGCCGCCTGTGCGGCCCGGCGCGCGCCCGTCCGTCTCTTCCTTCCCCCGCCCGGGACCGGGCCGTCCGCCCCGCCGGCGTGCGGCGGGGGCGGGGAGGCCCGGTCGCTCAGGTCTTGTCCCGGAACTTGCGGACCGCGAGCGGCGCCATCACCAGGGTGATGCCCGCCGCCCAGGCCAGGGTCATCAGCGCCGAGTGGGTCACCGGCCCGCCGTCGACCAGGCCGCGCGCCGCGTCGGCGAGGTTCGACAGCGGGTTGTAGTCCGTGAAGCCCTGGAGCCATCCCGGCATGGTCCTCGTCGGCGCGAAGATCGACGAGCCGAACTGGAGCGGCATCAGCACGATCATCGCCACGCCCTGCACGGCCTGCGCGGTCTTCATGGTCAGGCCGAGCAGGATGAAGATCCACATCAGGGCCGCGCCGAAGAGCAGCGAGAGCCCCACGGCCGCCAGCAGCCCGAGCACCGACGTCTGCACCGTCATGCCGAGCGCGAACCCCATGCCGAGCAGGATCGCCGTCGCGACCAGCATCCGGCCGATCTCCACCACGATCTTCGCGATGAGCACCGACGAGCGGGCGATCGGCATCGTGCGGAACCGGTCCATGACCCCCTTGCGGAAGTCGTCGTTCATGCCCGTGCCCACGGCCATGGCGATGTTCATGCCCATCATCGCCATCAGGCCCGGCACCACGTAGTTCAGGTAGTCGTGGCGGTCGCCGCCGAGGCTGGCGCCGACCGAGCCGCCGAAGACGTAGACGAACAGCACCGTGAAGATGATCGGCATCAGCAGCACGTCGAACATGGACTCGGGGTCCTGCCGGATCTGCAGCGCGTTGCGCCGCACCAGGGCGCCGATGTGCCGCAGGTTGGCCCGCAGGCCGATCCGCCCGTCGTCCGTGGCCGGCCCCGGGGAGCGCGGGCCGGGAGGGGCGGGCGCCCCCGCGTGCCGCGCGGCGGGCCCGCCCGCGGCCGGCTGCGCCTCGGCGCTCGTGGATGTCGTACTCATGCCGCCACCCCCTCGGTCTCGCTGCCGGCGCCCGCGGCCGCCGCCGCGCCGTCCGCCGTCTTCTGGCCCGTGATCGCCAGGAACACCTCGTCAAGACTGGGCAGGTGCGTGCCGATGTGCGCGATCGAGATGCCGTGTGCGCCGAGCAGGCCGATCACCGCCGTCAGCTGCCCGTCGCTGAGGATCGGCACGTACAGCACGCCCTCTTCGGGCACCGCCGTCGCCCCCGCGACCCCGTCGAGGCCCGCCTCGGCGAGAGCCCGCGCCATGTGCGGCAGGGCGGCCGCGTCGGTCGGGGCGATCTTCAGCGTGCGCCCGCCGACCCTGGCCTTCAGGTCGTCGACCCGGCCGCTCGCGATGACCCGGCCCCGGTCGAAGACCGTCAGCTCGTCCGCGAGTTGCTCGGCCTCCTCCATGTACTGCGTGGTCAGCAGCACGGTCGCCCCCTCGCCGACCAGCCGCTGCACCTCGTCCCACACCTCGTTGCGGGTGCGCGGGTCGAGACCCGTCGTCGGCTCGTCCAGGTAGAGGACGGCCGGACGGCCGATCATGGACGCCGCCAGGTCGAGCCTGCGCCGCATGCCGCCCGAGTACTGCATGGCGGGCTTCTTCGCCGCGTCCGTCAGCGAGAACCGCTCAAGCAGCTCGTCCGAGCGCCTGCGGGCCTCCTGCCGGGGCAGGTCGAGCAGCCGCCCGATCATGTAGAGGTTCTCCCAGCCGGAGAGCTTCTCGTCCACCGAGGCGTACTGCCCGGTCAGGCCGATGGTGCGGCGCAGCTGCCGGGGCTGGCGCAGCACGTCGTACCCGGCGACGGTCGCGGAGCCCGCGTCCGGCCGCAGCAGCGTGGACAGGATGCGTACGAGTGTGGTCTTGCCCGCGCCGTTCGGCCCCAGCACGCCGAGGACGGTGCCCTCGCGTACGTCGAGGTCGACCCCGTCCAGTGCCCTGGTGCCCTGGGGGCCGCCGAACTGCTTGACGAGCCCCCGCACTTCGACGGCGATGCCCCCGCGGCCACCGCTCTGGTTCTTGTCGATTCGCGTCATGCCCCCATGGGACCAGGGGCCACCGACAAGCCACCGACAAGCCACCGACAGCGAGGCCACCCGGACGATGCTCGCCGACATATCGCCCACATATCGGCGACAGCTCGCCGGGTGGCCCTCCCGCCGGAGTGCGCGGCTCCCGGGCGGGCCGCGGCGCCCAGCGCGCGGCGGCCCGCCGACGGGGGACGGCCGGCGGGCCGCCGGTGGTGCGGGCAGTGGCTCAGTGGAAGGTGTGCTCCGCCTGCGGGAACGTTCCTGTGACGACCTCGTCCGCGAAGGTGCGCGCCGCGTCGCCGAGCGTCTGCCGCAGGTTCGCGTACTGCTTGGTGAAGCGCGGCACCCGCCCGGGGGTCAGGCCCGCCATGTCCGTGTAGACGAGGACCTGCGCGTCCGTCTCGGGGCCCGCGCCGATCCCCACCGTCGGGATGTGCAGGCTCCGGGTGACCTCGGCGGCCAGCTCGCCCGGCACCAGTTCGAGCACCACCGCGAAGGCGCCGGCGTCCTGCACGGCCTTCGCGTCCCGCAGCAGCTGCTGCGCGGCCTCCTCGCCGCGGCCCTGCACCCGGTAGCCCATGGCGTTGACCGACTGCGGGGTGAGGCCGATGTGGCCCATCACCGGGATGCCGGACTGCACGAGCAGCGAGATCTGCTCGTGGGAGCGCTCGCCGCCCTCCAGCTTCACCGCGCCGACCCCCGCGTCCTTCACCAGGCGGGTGGCGCTGCGCAGGGCCTGTACGGGCCCCTCCTGGTACGAGCCGAACGGCAGGTCCGCCACGATCAGCGCGCGCCGGGTGCCGCGCACCACGGCCGCGGCGAGCACCGCCATCTCGTCGAGCGTCACGGGCACCGTCGTCTCGTACCCGAGGTGGCAGTTGCCCATGGAGTCGCCCACGAGCATCACGGGGATCCCTGCCTCGTCGAAGACGGACGCCGTCATCGCGTCGTACGCGGTGAGCATCGGCCACTTCTCGCCGCGCTCCTTGGCCGCGGTGATGTCGTGGACGGTGATCCTGCGGGAACTCTTCCCGCCGTACAGCGCCTTGCCGCTGCCGTCGGCGGATGTCGGGGGGTGTGCGGGCGCCGCCGCTGCGGCACCGGATGAAGAGGTCATGGCCTGCGGCCCTTTCGTCATCTCAAGGCGCCCTGACGGCGTCCCTGGACCACTTCCCATGGTGGCACCAGGGACGGGAGGCGGGAAGTGGGGGTTCCCGCCTCGGCCTGTGATCCGGGCCCCACCCGGGGCCGGGAACCTCCCGGCGCCCGGGTCACGTCCTGGTCTCGGTGGGGCTGTCGTGAGGCGGCGGCGAAAGCCGGGCTCCATCCCCTAGGGTCGGACAGACCCGGGGCGGGTGCGCGGGGCGGGACCCCCGGCCCGTTCCCGACGCACGGGCGAAGTCAGCGAGGGTATTCATGACGCAGGAGCACACGGCGGAGACGGTGACGGTCGCGGCGGACGCTCGGGACACCGGTATCCGGCGGGGGCCCGGCTCCGTGCGCGGCTGGCGGTCGGGGGCCTGGCGCAGGGGCATCGTGCTCGCGCTCGCCGCCCTCGCGGTGACCCTCGTGATGGCGCTGCACTCCCACATCCCCAACGCCTTCGGCAACGTGGGCTCGCTCGCCGAGACCTTTCTGCCGTGGCTCGGCCTCGCCGTCCCGGTGATCCTGGTGCTCGCGCTGGTCCGCAGGTCCGCCCTGGCGCTGGTCGCGCTGGTGCTGCCGGTCGCCGTCTGGCTCAACCTCTTCGGCGGACTGGTCGTCAGCAAGGAGGCCGCGGGCGGGGACTTCACGGTCGCCACCCACAACGTGAACGCGGAGAACGCCGATCCCGCGGGCACCGCGGCCGACCTCACCCGCTCCGGTGCCGACGTCGTCGCCCTGGAGGAGCTCACCCCCGCGGCCCTGCCGACGTACGAGAAGGGCCTCGCGGGCACGTACAAGTACCACGCCGTCGAGGGCACGGTCGGGCTGTGGAGCAAGTACCCCATGACGGGGACCCGCGCCGTCGACATCCGCATCGGCTGGAAGCGCGCGATGCGCTCGCTGATCGACACGCCCCACGGGCAGGTCGCCGTGTACGTCGCCCATCTGCCGTCCGTGCGGGTGAAGGTGCACGCGGGGTTCACCGCGGGCCAGCGCGACGACAGCGCCAACGCGCTGGGCGCAGCGATCGCCGCCGAGCGGCAGTCCCGGGTGGTGCTGCTCGGCGACCTCAACGGCACCATGAACGACCGCTCCCTCGTCGGCGTCACCGCCCAGATGCGCAGCACCCAGGGCGCCGCGGGCGACGGCTACGGCTTCAGCTGGCCCGCGGCGTTCCCGATGGCGCGCATCGACCAGATCATGGTGCGGGGCGTCGACCCCAAGTCCTCCTGGACCCTGCCGGCCACCGGCAGCGATCACCTGCCGATCGCCGCGCGCGTACGCCTGTAGCGGCCGCGCCGCGCTGGAGCCCGCCCCCTCGCCCCACAGGGGGTGCGGCACCTGCGGCGCGGGCGCCCCTGGCCAGGCTCAGCGGCCGCCCGCCGCGCGCAGCACCGTGCCGGAGACGTAACTCGCCTCGGGGGAGAGGAGCCAGGCGACGGCCGCCGCGATCTCCTCGGGCTCGCCCGCCCGCCGCAGCGGAATGGCCGGGGCCATCCGCGCCGGGCGGTCCGGGTCGCCCATCGCCGCGTGCATGTCCGTGTCGACGAGGCCGGGGGCGACGGCGTTGACCCGGATGCCCTCGGGGCCTAGCTCCTTCGACAGGCCGACCGTCAGCGCGTCGACGGCCGCCTTCGTCGCCGCGTAGTGCACGTACTCGCCGGGACTGCCCAGAGTCGCCGCCGCCGACGACACGTTCACGATGACGCCCCCGGGGCCGCCCGCACCGCCCGCCGTCATCTCGCGGACCGCGCGGCGGCAGCACAGCAGCGTGCCCGTGAGGTTCACGTCCACCACGCGCCGCAGCACCTCGGCCGAGGTGTCCGCGAGCCGGCCGAGCGGCCCGGTCACGCCCGCGTTGTTCACCAGCGCCGTGACCGGGCCCAGCTCCGCCGCCGCCGTCTCGAACAGCAGGTCCACGTCGCCCTCGCGCGACACGTCGACCCGTACGGTCACGCACCGCGCCCCCGCCCCCTCGACGGCGCGCGCCGTGCGGGCCGCGGCGTCCGCGTCGTTCACGTACGCCAGCGCGATGTCGTGCCCGTCCGCCGCGAGCCGCGCGCAGACCGCCGCGCCGATGCCCCGGCCGCCGCCGGTGACCACCGCCACCCGCCGCAGCGGCCCGGGGGCCGCGCCCCCGTCCGCCCCGGCGACCGCCCGCTCGACCTCCGCCGCCTCCGGCGCGCCCGGCGCCCCCGCGGTTCGCGCGGGGGCCGCCCCCGCCTCGCTGTTCTCCGTCATGAGCGACGTGTCTACCGCACCGCCACCCCCTCCCGCAGCAGGGCCCCGGCCGGCCCACGGACCCGGGGGCTACCGTGCCGGGCGCAGTGCGGCGGTCGGGGCCTGCGCGACCGCCAGGTTCCGCGTCAGGCGGTCGAGGAAGGCGTCGGCGTCGCCGCTGCTGAGCCACGTGCGCAGCGCGGCGACGAAGGCCCCCTGGCAGGCGCTCGCGACGATCAGCGGAGCGGGGTTCTCGGGAGAGGCGCCCGTCCGCTCCGCCAGATGGACGGCCACCACCCGCTTCCAGCTCTCCCAGTGTTCGTAGGCGCCGGCCTGCAACGCGGGGACGGTGTCCAGGAGCCGGAACCGCTCCAGCCAGACGTCACTGCTCCGCACGGCCTCGCGCGTCGAGGCGTACACCGCGCGCTGCACCCCTGCGAGCAGGTCGGTCTCCTCGGGAAGCTCCGCGAGATGCGACCGGAGCGAGTCGATGGTGTCGTTGAAGGCGTACCAGATGACGCCGGACTTCGACTGGAAGTACCGGAAGAACGTCGTGCGGCCGATGCCCGCGGCTTCGCACATCGCCTGGACGCTCACCGCGTCGTACCCGTCGCGCTGCAGCAGCTCCATCACGACCCGCTCCACCTCGCGGCGGGAGGCGGCGCGGGGCCGCCCGGGACTGCGGTGGGTCGGACCAGACGGCATGCCCCCACTCTAGCCACCTCGCGGCCGGGGCCGTGACGGGGAGCGACTGGTTTTTGGTACTGAGGCCCACTATGGTGCGGGAGTGAGTGCCGGGGCTCGCAAAAGGGAGCTGCGCGGCATTTCGCGCCGGTTCGGCAGCGGAGAGTAGTCACGGAAGGAAAGCGCGATGGGAAAGCTCGACGGCAAGGTCGCCATCATCACGGGCGCGGCGCAGGGGATGGGCGAGTCGCACGCGCGGCGGTTCGTCAGCGAGGGGGCCAAGGTCGTCCTCACCGACCTCAACGAGGAGCGGGGCAAGCTCATCGCCGACGATCTGGGTGCGGACGCGCTGTTCCTGCGGCACGACGTCACGTCGCCCGCCGACTGGCGGCGGGTCCTCCAGGAGGCCGAGCGGGCGTTCGGCACCGTCACGGTCCTGGTGAACAACGCGGGAATCCTGGGCCCCATCAGCGAGACGACCCAGTTCGACGAGGACGAATACCTCAAGGTCTGCGCGGTCAACCAGCACTCGCAGTTCTACGGGATGAAGACCGTCATCCCGTCCATGCAGAAGGCGGGCGGTGGCGCCATCGTCAACATCTCCTCGACGGCAGGCATGGTCTCCATCGTCGGCGCGCCGAACCTCGCCTACGTGGGCAGCAAGTTCGCCTCGCGAGGCATGACCAAGCATGTCGCCGTCCAGTACGGCCCCGACAACATCCGGGTGAACTCGGTCCACCCGGGCTACATCAAGACCCCCATGATGGAAGCGGCGACCGACGAGAATGGAGGAGGCATCGCCGACCAGGTGCCGCTGCGCCGCATGTCGGACCCCGACGAGGTGTCCAGCCTCGTCCTCTTCCTGGCCTGTGACGACTCGTCCTACATCAGCGGCATGGAGCACGTCATCGACGGCGGACTGACCGCGCAGTGACGCGCGCGGCGCGCCGTGCCGCCGCGCGGCGCGCGGGCGCGCCGTGACCGGTCCCGCCCGCGGCTCCGCACGGTTCCGCGGGCGGGCGGCCACCGCCCCGCCGGGCGGCGTGCCCGCCGGGGCGGCGTGGCGGGGCCTACAGCACCGGCAGGTTCTTGCGGAGTTCGAAGGCCGTCACCTCGGAGCGGTACTCCTCCCACTCCGACTTCTTGTTGCGCAGGAAGAACTCGAAGACGTGCTCGCCCAGCGTCTCCGCGACCAGTTCGCTGCGCTCCATCAGCGCGATCGCCTCGCCGAGGTTCTGCGGCAGCGGCTCGATGCCCATCGCGCGGCGCTCCGCGTCGGACAGGGCCCACACGTCGTCGTCGGCGCCCGCGGGCAGCTCGTAGCCCTGCTCGATGCCCTTGAGGCCCGCGGCGAGCAGCACCGCGTACGTCAGGTACGGGTTCGCGCCCGAGTCGATCGAGCGGACCTCCACCCGCGCGGAGCCCGTCTTGCCCGGCTTGTACATCGGCACGCGGATCAGCGCCGACCGGTTGTTGTGGCCCCAGCAGATGTACGAGGGGGCCTCGCCGCCCGCGCCCGCGCTGCGGGTCGAGCCGCCCCAGATCCGCTTGTACGAGTTGACCCACTGGTTGGTGACCGCGGAGATCTCCGCCGCGTGGTTCAGCAGGCCCGCGATGAACGACCGGCCGACCTTGGAGAGCTGGTACTCCGCGCCCGACTCGTAGAACGCGTTGCGGTCGCCCTCGAACAGCGACAGGTGGGTGTGCATCCCGGAGCCCGGGTGCTCGGAGAACGGCTTCGGCATGAACGTCGCGTGCACGCCCTGCTCCAGCGCGACCTGCTTCATCACCAGGCGGAACGTCATGATGTTGTCCGCGGTCGACAGCGCGTCCGCGTACCGCAGGTCGATCTCCTGCTGGCCCGGCGCCCCCTCGTGGTGGCTGAACTCGACCGAGATGCCCATCGACTCCAGCATGGTGATCGCCGTGCGGCGGAAGTCCATGCCCACCGCCTGCGGCGTGTGGTCGAAGTAGCCCGAGTTGTCCGCGGGCGTCGGCCGTGTGCCGTCCAGCGGCTTGTCCTTGAGCAGGTAGAACTCGATCTCCGGGTGCGTGTAGAAGGTGAAGCCCTGGTCGGACGCCTTCGCCAGCATCCGCTTCAGCACGAACCTGGGGTCCGCGAAGGACGGCGAGCCGTCCGGCATCAGGATGTCGCAGAACATCCGGGCCGTGCCCGGGGCCTCCGCGCGCCACGGCAGGATCTGGAACGTCCCCGGGTCGGGCTTGGCGATCATGTCGGACTCGTAGACCCGCGCGAATCCCTCGATGGCCGAGCCGTCGAAACCCATGCCCTCGTCGAACGCCTGCTCCAGCTCGGCCGGGGCCACGGCCACCGACTTCAGGAAGCCGAGCACATCGGTGAACCACAGGCGCACGAACCGGATGTCGCGCTCCTCGAGCGTACGGAGCACGAACTCTTGCTGCTTGTCCATTCCCACTCATCCTTGCTGGTCAGGCTGGTCGCCCCGGCGTCGTACCGTGCCCCGGCGGTCTGTGCGGACATGTGGCGGCACCGAGCATGCCATCACAGGGTTTCCGACAGATTGCGGCCCCCCGGCGGCTCCTGCGGCGGCCCCTGTCGCATCCCCGGTGCCCATACTGCCTGCCGGAACGGCCCGCGGACACCCGGGTGGGCCCGGGGACCCCGCCCGCAGGGTCCTGCGCCCCGCCGCACCGTACGGGACCCGGGTATCGCGTCAGAGCGACGATTACGGTGACTACACTGGTCCCGTGCCTCAACTACGTCTCGCCCTGAATCAGATCGACTCGACCGTCGGCGACCTCGCGGGGAACGCCGAGGCGGTCGTCCACTGGACCCGGCACGCCGCCGAGCAGGGGGCGCACCTCGTCGCGTTCCCCGAGATGGTGCTGACCGGCTACCCCGTCGAGGACCTGGCCCTGCGGTCGTCGTTCGTCGAGGCGTCCCGCGCGGCCCTGCGGGCGCTCGCCGCCCGCCTCGCCGACGAGGGCTTCGGCGACGTCCCCGTGATCGTCGGCTACCTCGACCGCTCCGAGACCGCGCAGCCGAAGTACGGGCAGCCGGCGGGGGCCCCGCTGGACGCGGCGGCCGTGCTGCACGGCGGCCGCGTGGTGCTGCGGTACGCCAAGCACCACCTGCCGAACTACGGCGTCTTCGACGAGTTCCGGTACTTCGTGCCCGGCGACACCCTGCCCGTCATCCGCGTCCGCGGCGTCGACGTCGCGCTCGCGATCTGCGAGGACCTGTGGCAGGACGGCGGGCGCGTGCCGGCGACCAGGACCGCGGGCGCCGGGCTGCTGGTGTCCGTCAACGCCTCCCCGTACGAGCGGCTCAAGGACGACACCCGCCTCGAACTGGTGCGCAAGCGCGCCCAGGAGGCCGGCTGCACCACCGCGTACCTCGCGATGATCGGCGGCCAGGACGAGCTGGTCTACGACGGCGACTCCATCGTCGTCGACCGGCACGGCGAGACCATCGCACGCGCCCCGCAGTTCGCCGAGGGCAGCGTCATCCTCGACCTCGACCTGCCGGCCGCCGCCCCCGAGCCGCCGTCGGGCACCGTCGACGACGGGCTGCGCATCGACCACGTGACGCTCTCCGCCGAGCCGCTGCCGCCCTACGAGCCCGAGCTGACCGGCGGGCACGCGGACCGCCTCGACGACGACGAGGAGGTCTACTCGGCGCTCGTCGTCGGCCTGCGCGCCTACGTCGCCAAGAACGGCTTCTCCTCCGTCCTCATCGGCCTGTCGGGCGGCATCGACTCGTCCCTCGTCGCGGCCATCGCCTGCGACGCGCTCGGCGCGCACCACGTGTACGGCGTGTCCATGCCGTCCAAGTACTCCTCGGAGCACTCCAAGGACGACGCCGCCGACCTGGCGCGGCGCACCGGGCTCCACTACCGCACGGTCCCCATCGAGCCGATGTTCGACGCCTACATGGGCTCCCTGGGCCTCACCGGGCTCGCCGAGGAGAACCTCCAGTCCCGGCTGCGCGGCACCACGCTGATGGCGCTGTCCAACCAGGAGGGCCACATCGTCCTCGCGCCCGGCAACAAGTCCGAGCTCGCCGTGGGCTACTCCACCCTCTACGGCGACTCCGTCGGCGCGTACGGGCCGATCAAGGACGTCTACAAGACGGACGTCTTCCGGCTCGCCCGCTGGCGCAACCGCGCCGCCGAGGAGCGCGGCCAGACGCCCCCCATCCCCGAGAGCTCCCTCACCAAGCCGCCGAGCGCCGAACTGCGCCCCGGCCAGGTCGACACGGACTCCCTGCCCGACTACGACGTGCTCGACCGCATCCTGGAGCTGTACGTCGACCGAGACCAGGGCAAGGACGCCATCGTCGCCCTCGGCTTCGACGAGGAACTCGTCGCGCGCACCCTGCGCATGGTGGACGTCGCCGAGTACAAGCGGCGCCAGTACCCGCCGGGCACCAAGATCTCCGCCAAGGGCTTCGGCAAGGACCGCCGCCTGCCCATCACCAACCAGTGGCGCGAGCAGACCTCCCGCTGAGCCCGCCCCTGTCGTCCCAGAACGCAGCGGCCCCGCGGCCGGGGCCCCACAGCTTACGGAGACACCGATGACGACGGCGCCGGGCCGCCGCAGCAGCACCTTCACACGCCTGCTGCGGCACGGATTCACCGACCCATCCGCTGCCGAGCGCTTCCTCGACGCGCCCGCCGTCGCCGCCATACGGGCCGATCCGCTGCTGCTCGACGCGCTCGGCGCGACCGCCGACCCCGACCTCGCGCTGCGCGGGCTCGTACGGCTCGCCGAGGCGCAGGAGGACGAGGGGGAGCGGCGCCTCTTCCTCGACACCCTCGTCACGGCGAAGCCGCTGCGCGACCGGCTCCTCGGGGTGCTCGGCGCCTCCGAGGCGCTCGGCGACCACCTGGCGCGGCACCCGGGCGACTGGCGCGTGCTCGCCACCTACGAGTCCGCCGACCTGCACCCGGGCGTCAGCGAGTTCGAGCAGGTGCTCGCGGCCGCCGCGGCCGCCGCCGACCCGGTCGCGCTGCGCGTCGCCTACCGGCGCTGCCTGCTCGCCATCGCCGCCCGCGACGTGTGCGGCACGACCGGTGTCGCCGAGACCGCGGCCGAGCTCGCCGACCTCGCCACGGCCACCCTGCGCGCCGCCCTCGCCATCGCCGAGGCCGCGGCGCCCGAGGACGCGGCGGCCTGCCGCCTCGCCGTGGTCGCCATGGGCAAGTGCGGAGGACACGAGCTGAACTACGTCTCCGACGTGGACGTCATCTTCGTCGGCGACGTACCTGAGGGCGCGGGGGACGCCGACGAGACGGCCGCCGTGCGGGCCGCGACCCGCCTCGCCTCGCACCTCATGCGGATCTGCTCGGAGACCACCGTCGAGGGCTCGATCTGGCCCGTCGACGCCAACCTGCGCCCCGAGGGCCGCAACGGCCCCCTCGTGCGCACCCTCAGCAGCCATCTCGCCTACTACGAGCGCTGGGCCAAGACCTGGGAGTTCCAGGCCCTGCTGAAGGCCAGGCCCGTCGCGGGCGACGCCGCACTCGGCGCCGCCTACCAGGAGGCCGTCACGCCCCTCGTGTGGCAGGCCGCGGAGCGCGACCACTTCGTGCCCGACGTGCAGGAGATGCGCCGCCGCGTCGTCGCCACCATCCCCGCGGGCCAGGCGGAGCGCGAGATCAAGCTCGGCCCCGGCGGGCTGCGCGACGTCGAGTTCGCCGTCCAGCTGCTCCAGCTCGTGCACGGCCGCAGCGACGCCTCCCTGCACAGCGGCACCACCCTCGACGCGCTCGCGGCGCTCGCGGCCGGCGGCTACGTCGGCCGCCGCGACGCCGCCCAGCTCGACGAGGCGTACCGCTTCCTGCGGACCGTCGAGCACCGCATCCAGCTCCACCGGCTGCGCCGCACCCACCTGATGCCGGACGACGAGGCCGACCTGCGCCGCCTCGGCCGCTCCATCGGGCTGCGCACCGACCCGGTGGCCGAGCTCAACCGCGAGTGGAAGCGGCACGTCGCCGTCGTGCGGCGGCTGCACGAGAAGCTGTTCTACCGGCCGCTGCTCGACGCGGTCGCCCAGCTGGCGCCCGGCGAGACCCGGCTCAGCGCCAAGGCCGCCGGCCAGCGCCTCGAAGCGCTCGGCTACGCCGACCCGGTGGCCGCCCTGCGCCACCTGGAGGCGCTGTCGTCGGGCGTCTCCCGCAAGGCCGCGATCCAGCGGACCCTGCTGCCCGTGCTGCTCGGCTGGTTCGCCGACTCCGCCGACCCCGACGCGGGCCTCCTCGGCTTCCGCAAGGTCTCCGACGCGCTCGGCAAGACCCCCTGGTACCTGCGGCTGCTGCGGGACGAGGGCGCCGCCGCCGAGAACCTCGCGCGGGTGCTCTCCGCCGGGCGCCTCGCCCCCGACCTGCTGCTGCGCGCCCCCGAGGCGGTCGCCCTGCTCGGCGACCCCGAGGGCCTCGCGCCGCGCGGTCGCGAGGCCCTCGAAGCGGAGATCGTCGCCGCGGTCGGCCGCGCCGACACCGCGGAGGGCGGCGTCGCGGTCGCCCGCGGGGTGCGCCGCCGCGAGCTGTTCCGCACGGCCGCCGCCGACATCGTCGGCTCGTACGGGACGGAGGAGAGCCCGGCGGAGGGCGACCACGGCGCCCTCGTCGACCGGGTCGGCACGGCGCTGACCGCGCTCAACGCCGCGACCATCGCGGGCGCCCTGCGCGCCGCGGTCCGCGAGCGCTGGGGCGACACCCTGCCCACCCGCTTCGCCGTCATCGGCATGGGCCGCTTCGGCGGCCAGGAACTCGCGTACGGTTCCGACGCGGACGTGCTGTTCGTGCACGAGCCACGGGAGGGCGTGGACGAGCACGAGGCGGCCGTCGCCGCGTCGGCCGTCGTCACCGACGTCCGCAGGCTCCTCCAGGTGCCCACCGCCGACCCGCCGCTGCTGATCGACGCCGACCTGCGGCCCGAGGGCAAGAGCGGCCCGCTGGTGCGCACCCTCGCCTCGTACGCCGCCTACTACCGGCGCTGGTCGCTGGTGTGGGAGAGCCAGGCGCTGCTGCGGGCCGCGCCGATGGCGGGCGACGCGGACCTCGGAGCCCGGTTCGTCGAGCTGATCGACCCGCTGCGCTACCCGGAGCGCGGCCTGTCCGAGGACGACGTGCGCGACATCCGCCGGCTCAAGGCCCGCATGGAGACCGAGCGGCTGCCCCGCGGCACCGACCCCAACCTGCACGTGAAACTCGGCAGGGGCGGCCTCACCGACGTCGAGTGGACCGTCCAGCTGATCCAGATGCGCCACGCCCACGAGGTGCCGGGCCTGCGCACCACCCGCACCAGGGCCGCGCTGGCCGCCGCCAGGGACGCGGGCCTCATCGACCCGGAGGCCGCGGCCACCCTCGACGAGGCGTGGGTGCTCGCGACCCGGGTGCGCAACGGCACGATGCTGGTGCGCGGCAGGCCGGGCGACACCTTCCCCTCGGAGAGCAGGGACCTGGCCGCTGTCGGCCGCTACCTGGGCTACGGGCCGGGCCGCGTCGGCGAGATGCTGGACGACTACCGGCGGGCCACGCGCCGCGCCCGGACCGTGATGGAGGAGATCTTCTACGGCTACGAGGCGCCCTGACGGCGGCGGCACTCCGCCCGCCGCCCGCCCGGTCCGCCGGGCTCAGGCCCGCAGGGGCTCGGCCGGCGGGCGCCGCGCCCCGGCCGCGAGCCGGGGCAGCCGGTAGGGCATCGTGCCGTACCACGCGTACGAGACGGCGTAGCCGAACGCGAGGCAGAGGACGCCGCCGATGGCGTCGAGCCAGAAGTGGTTGGCCGTGGAGACGATCACCAACAGGGTGAACACCGGATAGCACAGGCCCAGAATGCGCGCCCACGGCGCCTTGGCCAGCGCGAAGATGGTCAGCCCGCACCACAGCGACCAGCCGATGTGCATCGACGGCATGGCCGCGTACTGGTTGGACACCGACTTCAGGTCGCCGGAAGAGACCGAGCCCCAGGTGTGGTGCACCGCCACCGTGTCGATGAAGCCGCCGCTCAGCAGCCGGGGCGGCGCGAGCGGGTAGAGGTAGTAGCCGAGGAGCGCCACCACCGTCGTCGCCGCGAGCACCAGCCGGGCCGCCGCGTACCGCCCGGGGTGCGCGACGAACAGCCACACCAGCACGCCGACGGTGATGACGAAGTGCAGCGTCGCGTAGTAGTAGTTCATCGGGACGATCACCCAAGTCACCGAATTGACGGCGTGGTTGACCGACTGCTCCACCGCGATGCCGAGATGGTGCTCCGCGTGCCACACCCACCGCGCGTTGCGCAGGGCCTGCGCCCGCTGCTCCGGCACGGCGTTGCGGATCATGGAGTAGAGCCAGTAGCCCACGGCGATGAGCAGGATCTCGAACCAGACGCGCGGCTTGTGCGGCAGTCTCCGGCGATGCATCCAGCCCCGTGCGGTCGCGGAGGCGTCACCGGCCCGCACGGCCGACGCGCCTGTCGACGGCGGCGAGTCGGCCACCTCGGTCCCCTCGTCAGCGGCGGGTGACGGCGCGGCCGTGAGGCTGGTCCGCCTGTTCACGGTCGGTTCACCCATGACAACAGAGTTTGCCAGAAGGCCCGCACCGAACCGATCATCCTTCGGGTGGGTTCACCGCGCGTTTGCCACACCTTGGGCGGTAGATGACCAATTTCCGGGGCGAGTCCGCGCGACCACATGGTGAACACGCGTCCCCGAGGCGGTCTCACACCCCGGCCGTGCGGAGATCCCGGGGATTTCCGGGAGGTTCTGAGGAGGCTCGGCGGGCCTCACACCCCGCGCGCCCCGGGTGCCGCGGCCGTCGACCCGCGCACCACCAGCTCCGGCAGGAACACCAACTCGCCCCGCGCCGCCGGGGTGCCGGCGATCTCCTCGAGCAGCGTGCGCACCGCGGCCTGCCCCATCGCGGCCACCGGCTTGCGCACCGTCGTCAGCGGCGGATCCGTGAACGCCATCGGGGACGAGTCGTCGTACCCGACGACCGACACGTCGCGCGGCACGTCGAGTCCCCGCCGCCGTACGGCCCTGACCGCGCCGAGCGCCATCATGTCGCTCGCGCACACCAGCGCCGTGCAGCCGGCGTCCAGCAGCGCGGACGCGGCGGCCTCGCCGCCCTCCAGGGTGAACAGCGACTGCACGATCAGCTGTTCGGCCTCCCGCCGCGGCTGCCCGAGGAGTTCGCCGACCGCGTCGAGGAACGCGTCCGCCTTGCGCACCACGGGGACGAACCGCCGCGGCCCGACCGCGAGGCCCACCCGCCGGTGCCCGAGCGCGACGAGGTGCGTCACCGCGAGCCGGACCGCGGCCCGATCGTCGGGCGAGATGAACGGCGCGCTCACCCCCGGCGCGAACCCGTCCACCAGCACGAACGGCACGCCCTGGGCCCGCAGTCGCTCATAGCGGCCCAGGTCCGCCGTGGTGTCCGCGTGCTGCCCCGAGACGATGATCAGGCCGGCCACGCCCCGCTCGACCAGCATCGCGGTCAGCTCGTCCTCCGCCGCGCCCTCCTGCGCCTGCGTCGCGAGCACCGGCGTGCAGCCCTGCCGGGCCAGGGCGGCGCCCACCGCCTGCGCGAGCGCGGGGAAGACCGGGTTGTCCAGCTCGGGCATGACGAGCCCCACCAGGGCGCCACCGCGCCTGCGTTCGCGCACCGGGTGCGGGTAGCCGAGCGCGTCGAGCGCGGCGAGCACCGCCGTACGCGTACCCGCGGCCACCCCGGGGCGGCCGTTCAGCACCCGGCTCACGGTCGCCTCACTGACCCCCGCCCGCGCGGCGATCCCGGCCAGTCGTGCGGTCATGGCACCGGACTGTACGGGACCCGGACGGCGCCGCGGCACGGCGGTGGACGGCCGAAACTTTGCTGAAAGATTGCGCAATCCCCTTCCGGGCCCTGCCCGCACTGTTACGGTCCTGTCACAGAAGGCCACCCCTCCGGCGCCGAAGCAACCCAGGGACGACATGACCGAGCACCCCGCCGCCGCCTCTGCCACCGACGCCGCCGAGGCAGCCGGCCCCGCGCCTGCGTCCCCGCAGCCGCCCGCAGCCGGGACCCCGGCCCCGCGCCCCGCGCCCGACGCGGAGCGCGCCCCCGCCGCGGAGTGGTGGCGCGGCGCCGTGATCTACCAGGTCTATCCGCGCAGCTTCGCCGACGGGAACGGCGACGGCATGGGCGACCTCGCGGGCGCGCGCACCCGGCTGCCGCACCTCAGGGACCTCGGCGTGGACGCCGTCTGGTTCAGCCCGTTCTACGCCTCGCCGCAGGCGGACGCCGGGTACGACGTCGCCGACTACCGCGCGGTCGACCCGGTGTTCGGCACCCTCCACGACGCCGACGCGCTCATCCGCGAGGCGCACGCACTCGGCCTGCGCGTCATCGTGGACCTCGTGCCCAACCACTCCTCCGTCGAGCACGAGTGGTTCAGGCGGGCGCTCGCCGAAGGCCCGGGATCGCCGCTGCGCGAGCGCTACCACTTCAGGCCCGGCAAGGGGCCGAAGGGCGAACTGCCGCCCAACGACTGGGAGTCCGTCTTCGGCGGGCCCGCCTGGACCCGCACCACCGACCCGGACGGTACACCCGGCGACTGGTACCTCCACCTGTTCGCGCCCGAGCAGCCCGACTTCGACTGGGAGCACCCCGCCGTCGCCGAGGAGTTCCTCTCCGTCCTGCGGTTCTGGCTCGACCTCGGCGTCGACGGCTTCCGCGTCGACGTGGCCCACGGCCTGGTGAAGGCCCCGGGCCTGCCCGACATCGGCGACAGCGGCAAGCTGCGGCTGCTCTCCGGCGACGTCGTGCCCTTCTTCGACCAGGACGGGGTGCACGAGGTGTACAGGACCTGGCGCGCCCTCCTCGACTCGTACGCGGGCGAGCGGATCGCCGTCGCCGAGGCGTGGACGCCGACCGTCGAGCGCACCGCGGGCTACGTACGCCCCGACGAACTGCACCAGGCCTTCAACTTCCAGTACCTGGAGACGCCTTGGGACGGCGGCGCGCTGCGCGCCGTGGCGGAGCGCTCGCTGGCCGCGATGCGCACGGTCGGCGCGCCCACCACCTGGGTGCTCTCCAACCACGACGTGTCCCGGCACACCACCCGCTTCGCGGGCCCCGCGGACACGGGACTCCAGACCCGCGAGCCGGGGGACCGCGCGCTCGGCCTGCGCAGGGCCAGGGCCGCCACCCTGCTGATGCTGGCCCTGCCCGGCTCCGCCTACCTCTATCAGGGCGAGGAACTCGGCCTGCCCGACGTCACCGGCCTGCCCGACGAGGTGCGCCAGGACCCCTCGTACTTCCGCAGCGACGGCCAGGACGGGCTGCGCGACGGCTGCCGCGTCCCGATCCCCTGGACGCGCGAAGGGAGTTCGTACGGCTTCGGCACCGGCGGCAGCTGGCTGCCGCAGCCCGCCGACTGGGCCGGGCTGAGCGTCGAGGCGCAGACCGGCGACCCGGACTCGACGCTGGAGATGTACCGCGCCGCGCTCGCCGCCCGCCGGGCCCACCCCGGCCTCGGCGCGGGCGACGGCGTCGAGTGGCTCGACGCCCCCGAGGGCGTCGTGGCCTTCGCCAGGCCAGGCCTCGTGTGCGCGGCCAACACCGGCGCCGCGCCCGTGCCGTTCGCCGCGCCCGGCCATGTCCTGCTGGCCAGCGGACCGCTGGGCCCTGACGCCCCCGGCGGCGGGTTCCTCCTCCCGCCGGACACCACGGTCTGGTGGTCGACCGCCACGCCGTGACCCGGGCCACGGCCCCGGAGCGCCCCGCGGGGCCAACGGGGCGCCCACACACGGCTGTTGCGAAACGGAAGCCGAACCGGCACCGGAACAGCGGCGTGAAGGGCGCCCAGCGGGACATCTGACAGGTATGACGTCCACAGACGTGCACTCCGAAGACGACACGCACGACACGCGCAGCACGGGCCCGCGCACGCACCGCCTGCGCACCGCGTTCGTCGCGTTCGTCGCCGTACTCGCGCTGCTGTTCCTCGGCACCCGCATCCACCTCCTGCCGGGCCTCGGCGGGCTGTTCGGGGAGGAGAGCCACGACAGGACGGGCCCCACGCTGCTCCAGTCCATCCAGGACCTGCACCGCTACGAGGCAGCCGAGGGCAACTTCCAGGTCGTGGTCGACTTCCAGAAGGACGCCAAGTACCTGCCCGACGCGATCCGCGGCACCCGCACCCTCTACGTGGGCGCGGGCACCGTCGGCTCGTACGTCGACTTCAGCGGGATCGGGAAGGACGACGTGACCACCGACGCCGACCGCACGTCGGCGACGATCCGGCTGCCGCACGCGCGGCTCGGCAAGCCGGCGCTCGACCCGGACCGCTCCTACACCGTCGACAAGCAGCGCGGGCTGCTCGACCGGCTCGGCGACCTGTTCTCCGACAACCCGGACAGCGAGCAGGCCGTGACCAGGCTGGCCGCCCGGCACATCGCGGACGCGGCCAAGGACAGCGAGCTGACGCGGCGAGCGGAGACCAACACCACCGCCATGCTGGAGGGGCTGCTGCACTCGCTGGGCTTCACCAGCGTGCACGTCACGTACGCGTAGGCCGTCCGGCTCCGGCGTGCGGCGGAACTCCGGCCGTGCGCGGCCCCGTGCCCGGGAACCGGTCAGCCGCGGGCGCCGCCGAGGCGGGCGACGAGGTCCGCGAGCGGGCCGTCCTGCGGCTCGGCCGCGAGGACCCGGTCCAGCAGAGCGGCCATCTCCCCGTCGTGCGCCGCGCTGACGGCGGCCAGGGCCGCGAAGTCGTGCACGAGCTGGAGCTCCAGCTCGGCCCGCGGCACCGCGCGGTCCTCCAGCCAGGTCAGGGCCGTCGTCTCGGCCAGCGACACCCATGACCTGACGACGATCCGCAGGCGCGGCGGCGGTTCCTCCGCGACGCCGAGATGGCGCAGGACCTCGTCGTACGCCGCCCTGCGCACCCCGTCGACGACGCCGCGGCCCGCGGCGGCGTCGCCCGCCGGGGACGCGCCGCCGCGCATCAGTGCGGCGAAACCCGGGCCGTGCTCGTCCACGAAGTCGAAGAACCGCCCCGTGGCCCGCAGCAGCCGGGCGCCGAACGGACCGGTGAGAGGCTCCTCGAAGCGCCGCACGAGGTCGTCGGCCGCACGCCGCAGCGCGGCCTCGTAGAGGCTCTGCTTGCCGGGGAAGTAGTGGTAGACCAGCGGGCGGGAGATCCCGGCGGCGGTCGCTATGTCGTCCAGGGAGACGTCGTCCGGCGCGTGCCGGCCCAGGAGTTCGAGGGCCACACCGGTCAGCTGGCGCTTGCGCTCCTCGACGCCCATCCTGCGCCGCACCCGGGGCGGCGACGTCGTCAGCGTGGTCATATGACAAGCCTAACGGGCGGGCCGGGGTGGATGTCCGTTACGCTCCCGGTTCATGAGCTCATCAGACCACGAGGAGATGCCGTCGGCCGCCGACGAGGAGGTCGCCGCGGTGGGGCTGACGCCCCGTCAGGCGCGCATGATCCGGGTCACGATGGGGTGGGTCGTCCTCGCAGGCATGGCCGTCCTGCTCTGGATCCGCCTGGAACAGCGCCAGTCGGTACTGGTGATGGGGGTCTACGGCCTGGCCATGGTCCTGTGCGGCGTGGTGATCGAACTCAGTCGCCACGGCAGGACCCGGCTCGGCACCTACCTGCTCTGCGTCGTCCTGGTCGCCGCGCTCGGAGCGGACTGGCTGCTGCTGCCCTGAGCGGCCACCGCTCCGCCGTGCCCGGAGACGGGGCCGCCCCGGCCTCCGCCGGCACGACTGTTCCCGGGCCGCCCCCCGGCCTCCGCCGGCGCGACTGTTCCCGGGGCCGCCGCCCGCCCCGGCGGACGGCAGCCCCGCCGCGGGTGCCTCAGTGCACGGTGCCGACCGTGTCGCCGTCCTCCAGCGTCCCCTTCAGCCTGGCCTGGCTGCCTTCCTTGGCGGGCACGGCCATCAGCCTGCCGGGCACCGTGGCCTGCACGCCGCCCGACGCCGTCAGCGACGTGACCCGCTCGCTGCCCGCGCCCAGCAGATACCAGGACCCGGACGCCGACTTCCACAGCGCGCCCGCGACCGCGTCGGGCGACTTCGGGCCGCAGTCGGGCGAGCCGGTCGCGGTCGCGGTGATCGCGCCCGGGTTGCCGTTCTTCGCAGCGCCCGACGTGCCGGAGGAGCCCACGGGCGCCTGGAACTGCGCCAGGACCCGGCTGTCCGCGCCGCGCCACGTCTCGCCGCGCGTGCACACCCAGTCCGCGGTGCCCTCGCCCTCGGGCAGCGCCTGCTCCGCGTAGTGCCAGGAGTTGACCGACTTCACACCCTCGCCGCGCATCGTCGGCAGCAGGCACGCCGTACGCGCCCAGGAGGCCCGGTCCGACGCGGACGTCGCGTCCTCCGGACCGTCCGGCGACCCGGACGTCAGCCGCACCGGCGTGAGTTCGCCGAGGTCGGTCAGCAGCCGCCGGTGGCCGCCCGCGCCGCCGCCGTCCCGCACGCCCAGGGTGTCCCACGACGTGCAGGTGCTCGCCATGGCAGGGCTGCGCAGCGCGTCCGTCACGCCGTCCCCGTCGCGGTGCAGCGGCCGCGCGCCCGCGTCCGGCTCCAGCAGGTCCCGCACGGACGTCCCGGTCACCCAGGGGGCCGTCAGATAGCGGACGTTGCCGTCGGAGCGGTCCACCACGACCGCGTCGGACGAGCCGTCGCCCGCGTCGTCGACCCGCGCGAAGTCGACCGCAGCGGCCTGCGCGCCCTGAACGGTCTCCGCGTACCGCACCACCCGCAGGCCGTCGTAGAACAGCACCACCCTGGCCCGGTCCACCGTCCCCGCGTACAGCAGCTGCGGCGGCCCCATCGGCGGCCCGGACGGCGTGCCCGGCGTCGCGGACACCTGTACGCCCGTCCCCGGGCGCGCCCACACCGCGAGCGCCCTGCGCAGCAGTTCGGTGTCCTTGGCGAGCGGGCCGCGCGCCGGCCACACCGAGAAGTCCGTACGGGACGAGTCCCGCCACGCGGACGGCGCGACCCGCACCACCTTCGCCGGGTCGAGCGCCGCCTGCGCCGCCGCGTTCTGCGCGTACGCGGGGCCGGCGGGCCCGTTCGGCCCCCAGCCGTCCCCGGGGAGGCCGAGCAGCGCCCCGCACACCACGAGCGCGGCGACCGCGGCGAGCGCGGCCCTGCCATGCTGGCGGCGGCGCGCCAGATCGGTGGGGCGCGCCTGGAGCGCGCACGGGTCGAACGCGGGGGAGCGCAGCAGCGACACGTCGACGCCCTCGGCCGCGCGCGCGGCCGAGGCGACCGCGGTGGCCGGATCGTCGACCCCCGCGTCGTCGAGCACCCGCCGCACCTCCGTGTCGGGCAGCCGCTCCAGCACGCTCAGCACCAGCGCGGCGCGCGCCGCCGCCGACAGCTTGGCGAGCCGCTGCTCCACCGCGGGCTCGCCCGCGCCGCCCTGCCGGGGCGCGAGCCGCACGCCCCACACACGCGGCAGCAGGGGCGGCAGTTGCGCGCGCCGGGGGAGCGCGAAGCGCAGCAGCGGCAGCTCGGCGTCGAGCGCCTGCCGTACGACCCCGGCCCGCAGCGCCGCGTACCCCGGGTCCCGCACGGCGCCCTGGGCGCCGTCGCGCGGTCCCGGCAGCGCCGCCTGCGCGTCCTTGCCGCGGCCGCGCGGCAGCGAGCGCTGCACGATCGCGTGCGCGGTGAGCACCCTGCGCCCGCGGCCGAGGGACGGGGCGAGCACCAGGTACGCGAGGCGCACCAGGCGCGGGTAGTGCTCGACGAGAACGGCCTCGGCCCGGTCGGCACCGGCGGGGGAGAACGGATGCGCCGGTCCTTCGGGCCCCGCAGGGGACCCGGGACCGGCCGGAGGCGAGGAGACGGCATCGTGGGAACGCACGTGGGGCACAACGAGCCGGCAGTCGTACGGTCACTCCGCCCCCCCCGCCCGCGCTGCCGGCCCGGGCCGTGGGCCCTGCCGTCCTCGCGGTGGGCGAGCACCGTGAGGACGCGGCGGATGTCGTCGTCCGAGACCGGCAGGCAGGCCGGGCCCGCCGAAGACGTTCGAGGTGTGCTCCGTCACCGCCCGCTCGGGGACCACGAGTCGGGCGGTGGCGGCGGAGTCCGACCGGCCCCGCGCCGTCAGCCCCTTCACCTCGCGCCCGCGCGGCGTCAGCCCCCGATCGCCGCGTCCTCGGCGCGCCTGCTCAGCGGCTGCCGGATGCCTGCGGATCCATTGCCGCGCCGCCACCCGCGCCCCGCCGCGCCGCCGCCCGCGCCGCGCCGCGCCGCGCCGCGCCGCGCCGGCGAACCGGTCCGCGTCGAACCCCCGGTCCGTGAGCGGACATCCGACGCCGCCGGTGCCGTCCGCCGGCGACTCCCGCGGCTACAGATGCTCGACGTGCTGCGAGAGCACCAGCACCGGCAGCCCGGGGCGGGCCCGCCTGGCCGCGAGCGCGCACGGGAGGCCCTCGTCGGTGTACGGAGGCGGCAGCCGGACGTCGGCCACTGCGACGTCCGGCTCCCACCCGGCGAAGGGCCTCGCCAATCCGGGGGTGTTCCGCACCGCCGCGAGGATCTCGGAGCCGTACGCCTCCAGCATCCGCGCCAGGCCGTCCCGCGCCAGGCGGAGATCGTCGGCCAGGACAACGCGCACGGGATCTCCTGGGCCGCCGTCGTGGGACCGCCCGCGGGGCTGCTGACGGCCACGACGCCGTGGATGCACCGACCCCGTGGATGCACCGACCCCGTCGCATGCGCCGAGCCCGCGTTCGAGCCCAGCGAGGCCGACCCCCTCGCGGGGTCCGCGCCGCCCGTGCCGTGCACCACCCCGGCGCACCAGGGCGCACGCGTGTCCTGGCGCACGAGTGTGGGGGATGGCCGGTGCAGGCGGCCACCCCCCACGTACCCCGGGGCCCCCACGGCCCCCGCGGCTTACGCCGCGTCCAGGGGCGCCCCGCCGCACGGGCGGGGCGCGGTGCGGCGCCCGGGGCACGGCCCCGGGCGACCGCCTGACGGTCAGGCCTGTCCGGCCTTCTCCAGCGCGGTGCAGCAGGTGTCGACGATCAGCCGCGTCACCACGTACGGGTCGACGTTGGCGTTCGGACGGCGGTCCTCGATGTAGCCCTTGCCGTCCCGCTCCACCTGCCAGGGGATGCGGACCGAGGCGCCGCGGTCCGACACGCCGTAGCTGTACTCGTCCCACGGGGCGGTCTCGTGCAGCCCGGTCAGCCGCTCGTCGATGCCCGCGCCGTACTGCTTGACGTGGTCCATCGGCTTCGAACCCTCGCCGAGCGCCTCGCACGCCGTGATGATCGGCCCGTACGCCTCGCGCATGGCGCGGGTCGAGAAGTTGGTGTGCGCCCCCGCGCCGTTCCAGTCGCCCTTCACCGGCTTCGGGTCGAGGGTCGCCGACACTCCGAAGTCCTCCGCGGTGCGGTAGAGCAGCCAGCGCGCGACCCACAGGTGGTCCGCGGCCTCAAGCGGCGCCAGCGGGCCGACCTGGAACTCCCACTGCCCCGGCATGACCTCGGCGTTGATCCCGGAGACGCCGAGGCCCGCCCTCAGGCAGTTGTCGAGGTGCGCCTCCACGACGTCCCGGCCGAAGATCTCGTCCGCGCCCACCCCGCAGTAGTAGCCGCCCTGCGCGGCGGGGAAGCCGCCCTCGGGGAAGCCCAGCGGGCGCGAGCCCTTGAAGAACGTGTACTCCTGCTCGATGCCGAAGACCGGCTCCTGCCCGGCGAACCGCGCGGCCACCTCGGCGAGCTCGGCCCGGGTGTTGGACTCGTGCGGTGTCATGTCGATGTCGAGCACCTCGCACAGCACCAGCACGTCGGCGCCGCCCCTGATCGGGTCGGGGCAGGTGAAGACCGGCTTCAGCACGCGGTCCGAGGCGTGGCCCTCCGCCTGCCCGGTGCTCGACCCGTCGAAGCCCCAGACCGGCGGCTCCGCGCCGTCCTGCATGATCTTCGTCTTGGAGCGGAGCTTGGCCGTCGGCCGGGTGCCGTCGATCCAGATGTACTCGGCCTTGAACGCCACGGTCCTCATCCTTCGTTCTGCTGGGTACACGCGGGCGTGCGCCGCGGGTACGGCGGGCGCGCCGCGCGGCGGCTCTGCGGCCAAGGCTCGCAATGCGCGATTTCTCGGCCGTTGCCCGGTTGTGAACCGAGTGTTACCTGTCTGTCCCCCGGCTCCCGCGCGGCGGGGCCCGTACCGGGGCGCCACGGGCCCCGCCGGGGGCCGTGACCGCCCCACCGGGGGACCGCGGCCCCCTACCGCCAAGTAGCCATGGCCTTACCACGGGTACGCGGGTGCCGAGCGCCCACGGCCGCTGCGAACACGGCAGACTGAGCGGCATGAGTAAGCCACGCATCGGACTTTTCGGCACGGGGCCGTGGGCGCAGATGACCCACGGCCCGGCCCTCGCCGCCCATCCCGGCATAGAGCTGAGCGGTGTCTGGGGCCGCCGCCCGGACGCCGCGGGCTCCCTCGCCGACACGCTGGCCACGAGCGCGTACTCGGGCGACGACGGCGTCGACGCGCTGATCGCGGCGAGTGACGCCCTCGCCTTCGCCCTGCCGCCCGACATCCAGGCACCGCTCGCGGCGCGGGCCGCGGCGGCCGGCAAGCACCTCCTCCTCGACAAGCCGGTCGCCACGACCGTCGAGGGCGCCCGCGAGGTCGCGGACGCCGCCGTCCGCGCCGGCGTCTTCTCCGTCGTCTTCTTCACCGCGCGCTTCGAGCCGGCCACGGCCCGGTGGATCGACGAACAGGCCGCGGCCGGCGACTGGTTCACCGCCCACGCCCACTGGCTCGGCTCGCTCTACCCCGAAGACCCCGAGGGGCAGCAGAAACCCGATAACCCCGACAACCCCGACAACCCCGACAACACAGATAACCCCGATAACCCTGACAAAACTGACAACCCCTTCGCCGCCTCGCCGTGGCGGCGCGAGAAGGGCGGGCTGTGGGACGTCGGCCCGCACGCCCTCTCGGTCCTGCTGCCGCTCCTCGGCGACGTGGCGGACGTGACCGCCGTACGCACCGAACCCGACCTCACCCACCTGGTGCTGCGGCACGCCGCGGGCGCCGCGAGCTCCGTCGCGCTGAGCCTGAGCGCCCCCAAGGCGGGCTCGGGCAACGCCGTGGAGCTGAGGGGCCGGCACGGCGTCGCCCGCATGCCCGAGGGGCGGGGCGGCGCGCAGCAGTCCTTCGAGTCCGCGATCGACGCGCTGCTCGAAGCCGTGCGGACGGGGAGGCCGCACGACGTCGACGCACGGTTCGCCGCCCGCGTCACCGAGATCCTCGCCGAGGCCGAGCACGGCATCGCGGCGTCCGGCGCGAGCGGTGCGTGACGCTCCCCGCCCGGGGCCGGGCCCGTCCTCCGCGTCGCAGGGCGGAGGACGGGCCCGACCGCTGCGCGCGACCCGTACCGCCCCTCCACCCCTCCACGAACACCCGCTCCAGCAGCCCCAAAGCCCTTCTGGCCAGCGGGGATTGTCAGTGGGCTGCCGTAAAATGGGGGTAGTTCGCAGGAGCTGAACGACCGTGCGCCAGCCACCGCTTGGAGGTTCTTGATGGCCGCTGCCGCGATGCCGGAGACGACGAACGAGACCACCGACCGCAGCCACTTCGACCCGACCCGCGCCACCGCGCACCCGCGCCGCCGCCCGCGGGCCGCCGCGCGCCCCGCGTCGGCGCCGCCCCTGCAAGT
>NZ_BAABEP010000077.1:0-27617 GCF_039540215.1 Streptomyces tremellae | reverse complement strand
ACGACAGGAACGGGCCGCGTCGTGACGACCGCCCCCCGTACCGCAGGGACGACCGCCGTGACGACCGGCGCGATGACCGTCGTGATGACCACCGTGGCGGCGAGCGTGGTGGCTTCCGGCGTGACGACCGCGGTGGTGACCGGCGTGACGACCGCGGTGGGTTCCGCCGTGATGACCGTCCCGCACCCCGCCGTGACGAGCGGGGCGGGGACCGTCCCGCCTTCCGCCGTGACGACCGTCCGGCGCCCCGTCGTGACGACCGTCCGGCGCCCGTCGTGACGACCGTGGCGGCGAGCGCGGCGGGTTCCGGCGCGACGACAGGAACGGGCCGCGTCGTGACGACCGCCCCCCGTACCGCAGGGACGACCGGCCGGCCGGGCGGTACGACGACCGCAGGGACGACCGTCGTGACGACCGGCCGCGTGGGCCGCGCCGTGAGGACGACCGTGGGGGGCGCCCCGGCGGCGGTGGCTACGGGCGCCGCGACGACCGTGACCGGGGCGGGCGTCCCGGAGGCGGCGGCTACGGCCGGCGTGACGACCGGGACAGCGGGGACCGCGGCGGTTACCGCGGCGGGCGCGACGACCGTGGCGGCTTCCGCAGGGACGATCGGCGTGACGACCGGCGCGGCGGCTACGGGGGCCGCGACGACCGGGACCGCGACCGCGACAGGGGCGACCGCGAGCCGGTGAAGCGCCTGCCGATCCCCCCGGAGGTCACCGGTGAGGAGATCGACAAGGGCGTCAGGCAGGAGCTGATGAGCCTGCCCAAGACCCTCGCCGACGACGTCGCCCGCAACCTGGTGATGGTGGCGCGGCTGATCGACGAGGAGCCCGAGCAGGCGTACGCCTACTCGCGGATCGCGCTGCGGCTCGCGTCCCGCGTCGCCGCCGTGCGGGAGGCCGCCGGGTTCGCCGCGTACGCCACGCAGAAGTACTCCGAGGCGCTGGCCGAGTTCCGGGCCGCACGGCGGATGACCGGCAATGTCGACCTGTGGCCCGTGATGGCCGACTGCGAGCGCGGACTCGGCAGGCCCGAGCGTGCGCTCGCCATGGCGGGCGAGCCCGAGGTGCAGAAGCTGGACAAGGCAGGACAGGTCGAGATGCGGCTCGTGGCCGCGGGCGCGCGCCGCGACATGGGGCAGCTCGACGCGGCGATCGTGACGCTCCAGAGCCCGGAACTCGCCTCGCATGCCGTCCACCCGTGGACCGCGCGGCTGCGCTACGCCTACGCGGACGCGCTCCTCGCCGCAGGTCGTGAGGGCGAGGCCCGCGAGTGGTTCGCCCGTGCCATCGAGGCCGACAAGGACGGCACCACCGACGCCTCCGACCGGCTCGCCGAACTCGACGGCATCGAGTTCGTGGACGCCCTGGGCGAGGAGGACGGCTCCGTCGAGGCAGCGGGGGAGGCCTCCGGCACCGACGCCGATACCGCCGACACCGCCGACAGCGATCTCGCCGGGGACACCGACGCCGTGGAGGACGCCGAGCCCGCCGGGGACACCGACGCCGTGGAGGACGCCGAGCCCGCCGGGGACACCGACGCCGTGGAGGACGCCGAGCCCGCCGGGGACACCGACACCGCTTCCGCCGACGCGGAGGACGAGCCCCGCGCCGCCACCGGGACCGAGCCCGAGACGGCTCACACCCAGACGGTCCGGCCCGAGACGGCCGAGGCCGGGGCGGACGGCGAGGCGCCGCGGGCGACCCCGCGGGAGGCCGGCGCCGACGACGACTGACCGTCGCCCTGACCGAGGGGCCCGCACCTGCACCAGGGCGCGGGCCCCTCGGCATGTCAGGGGAAGCCGGGCGACGGGCGGTCAGGCGGTGCCCAGGGTGCGCAGCACCAGGCCAGTCGCGGGCTTCGGGCCGAACGAAGTCGACTTGCGCGGCATGGTGACGCCCTGGCGTGCGAGGTCCCGGACGACCTCCTCGCGCACCGGATGCAGCAGCACCGCCGTGCTGCCGTCGTGCTCCGCCTTGCCGACCGCGGCGTCCGCGTCGTGGATGTACGCGATGTGCTCCGGCGCGTCCGGGACGCGCAGGACCTCGTCGAGCAGGGCGCTGTGCAGGACCGTCGCGTCCAGAGAGCGCCAGGCCGCCGGGCGGTCCGCGCGGACCCTGCGGGCCAGCAGCGCAGGATCCGGGCGGTCCACGAGGTGGAAGCCGCCGTCGCCCGCGAGCAGGTACGCGTTGCCCTCGGAGGCCGCTGCGGCGAGCGCGTCCAGGGCCTCAGGCAGGCCGGCGGAGAGGCGCCGTACCCGGCAGACGCCGTCGAGCGTCGACACGGCCTGCGCCACCGGCAGGCCGTGCAGCAGACGGTGGATGGCGCGCACGCGCAGCGGGTGGCGCGCGGTGTCGACCAGCAGGACGAGGCCGTAGGCCCAGGGGCCCGTGCCGCCGTGCTCCGCGCGCAGCCGCAGATAGGTCGCCCAGCGGTGGTGCCCGTCCGCGATCAGCGCCTGGTGGCGGGCGAGCCCGCCGGCGATCTCCGCCTGCTCTGCCGGTCCTGTCACCGCCCACAGGCGGTGCGCGAAGCCGTCCTCCGTCGTCGTGGCGAGGAGTGGGGCGCGCCCCACGACCCGGTCGATCACGCGCGCCGTGGGGTCCGCTTCACCGCCCTGGTAGGTGAGGAGCAGCGGCTCCAGGTTGGTCGCCGTGGTGCGCATCAGGTCGGCGCGGTCCTCCACGACGTCCTGCATCACGTCCTCGTGCGGCAGCACGACGCCGTCAGCGGGCTCGGAGAGCGCCAGCGCCCCGATCACCCCGCGCTGGAGGAGGCCGTCGCCGCGCTGCTCGTACACGTAGAGAGCGGGCTCGGGGTCGGCGGCCAGCACGCCCTCGGCGAGCCAGCGCTCCAGGGTCCGCTCCGCCTGCCGGTGGCGGCTTTCGGGGGTGGGGCCCTGCGGGAGGATCAGCCGCACGATGTTGTGCGGGTCCGCGGACTCCAGATGGTGCAGGCCGTCGGGGCGTACCACCACGTCGTACGGCGGCGACATCACCGCGGACAGGCCGGTCACCCGCTCCGGCACGTACCGCACGCCCTGGAACGCGGCCAGCCGGAGCCCCCCGCCTGCCTGGCCTGTGCTGTTCATCCGTGCATCGTATGTGCGCAGCCGGCATGAGCGATGATCGGGTGACAGCCGGAGCGAGGAGTACGGGCGATGAGTCAGCCGAGCAGGACCAGGCCGAGCGGCAGCGGCGCCGCGCTGAGCGCGGTGTACGACACGGCGCTGCTCGACCTGGACGGGGTGGTGTACACGGGCGGCGAGGCGGTGGAGCACGCCGTGGAGGCGCTGGCGGCGGCGCGCGAGGCGGGCATGGGGCTCGCGTACGTCACCAACAACGCGCTCAGGCCCCCGCGCGACGTGGCGGAGCACCTCACCGAGCTGGGGGTGCCCGCGTCGGCCGAGGACGTGATCACCTCGGCCCAGGCGGTGGCCCGGCTGATCGCGGACGAGGTGCCCGAGGGGTCCAGGGTGCTGGTCGTCGGCGGCGAGGGGCTGCGGCTCGCGCTGCGCGAGCGCGGCCTCGTGCCGGTCGACTCCGCGGACGACGGGCCCGCGGCCGTCGCGCAGGGCTACGGCGGGCCCGACATGGCGTGGCGGCGGTTCTGGGAGGCGTGCGCCGCGGTCAACGCGGGCGTGCCGTGGTTCGCGTCCAACACGGACCTGACCATCCCGAGCCCGCGGGGGATCGTGCCGGGCAACGGCGCGGCCGTGGAGGTCGTGCGGATCGCGACGGGCGCGGAGCCCCGGGTCGCGGGCAAGCCGCTGCCGCCGATGCACCGGGAGACGATCCTGCGCACCGGCGCGCGCCGCCCCCTGGTGGTGGGGGACCGGCTCGACACCGACATCGAGGGCGCGTTCAACGGGGGCGTCGACTCGCTGCTCGTCCTGACCGGGGTGACCCGTGCGCGGCAGCTCCTCGCGGCCGGGCCCCGGCACCGGCCGACCTACGTCGACGCGGACCTGCGCGGGCTGCTGACCGGGCAGCCCGAGGTGGCGGACGCGGGCGGCGGGGCGTTCTGCTGCGGCCGGTGGACGGCGTCGGCGGACGGCGGCGCGCTCCGCCTCGACGCCGCGGGGGAGCGCGGCGAGGACGGTGCGCGCGCCCCGGGCGGGCCGGACGGCGCGGACCGGGACCGCATGGACGCGCTGCGCGCGCTGTGCGCGGCGGCCTGGACCCGCGCGGGCGACGGACGCTGCGACCTGGACGCGGACAAGGCGCTGGCCCGCCTGGCGGAGTGAAGGAGGTCCCGCGAGGGGGAGCGGGGCCGCGCTGCGGCAGGGCGCGGGGACGGATCGTGAGGTACTCACCATCGATCCTGCGAGGAGGGTAGGCTAGCCTAACCTTTGTGTTGGTCGAAAGCCCTCCAGAACAGAGCGGCGCGCAGGCGGTCGCCGCGCCGCCGCTCCGAGGCCGCAGGACCGTGCGGGGCGCGGGCCTCGTCGTGGCCCTGGCGCTGCTCGCCGCGGTGTGCGTGCTGAGTGTCGCCGTCGGCGCCAAGTCCATGCCGGTCGGCGACGTGTGGCACGGGCTGTTCTCGTCCACCGGCACCCGCAACGACGTGATCGTCAGCCAGGTGCGGGTGCCGCGCACGGTGATCGGGCTGCTCGCGGGCGCCGCGCTCGGGCTCGCGGGCGCGGTGATGCAGGCGCTCACCCGCAACCCGCTCGCGGAGCCCGGCCTGCTCGGGGTCAACGCCGGCGCCTCGGCCTCCGTCGTGTCGGCCATCAGCTTCCTCGGCGTCAGCTCCTTCACCGGATACGTGTGGTTCGCGTTCCTCGGCTCCGCCGTGGTCTCCGCCGCCGTGTACGTGCTGGGCGGCAGCCGCAGCTCCACGCCCGTGCGGCTCGCCCTCGCGGGCACCGCGGCCAGCGCCGCGCTGTACGGGTACGTCAACGCGGTGCAGCTGCTCAACACGGCGGCGCTCGACCAGCTCAGGTTCTGGACGGTCGGCTCGCTCGCCTCCGCCGACATGTCGACCATCCGGAAGATGTGGCCGTTCATCGCGGCCGGAGTGCTGATCTCGCTGCTCATCGCGCGGCCGCTGAACGCGATGGAGATGGGCGACGACACCGCGCGCGCTCTCGGCGCGCACCTCACCCGCACCCGTGTCCTCGCGATGGCCGCGGTGACGTTGCTGTGCGGGGCGGCGACCGCGGCCTGCGGCCCCATCGTCTTCGTCGGCCTGATGGTGCCGCACCTGGTGCGGGGCATCACCGGACCCGACATGCGGTGGATCCTGCCGTACGCGGCCGTCCTCGCGCCCGTGCTGCTGATCGGGTCCGACGTGGTGGGCCGGGTCGTGGCGCGGCCCTCCGAGATCCAGGTGGGCATCGTGACCGCGCTGATCGGCGGGCCCGTCTTCATCCACCTCGTACGGCGCAAGAGGATGGCGAAGCTGTGACCGCCCGCGTTCCCTCCCCCCCGGCCGCCCCTGACACCCTGTCGGGCGGTCGGCCGCCGCGCCGGGGGCGCGCGGTCAGGGCCGTGCGCACCCCCGGCGGGCTGCTGTCCGTACGGGTCGAGAGCAGGACGGCCCTGGTGCTCCTGCTGCTGCTCGCCGCCGCGCTGCTCGCGGGCGTCGTCGTCATCGGCAGCGGCGACTACCCGATGTCGCCCGGCACGGTGCTCACCACCCTGACCGGCGGCGGCAGCCCCGCGCAGGAGTTCATCGTGCGGGACCTCAGGCTGCCGCGCGCCCTCGTCGGGCTGCTCGTCGGTGCCTGCCTCGGCATCGGCGGCGCGGTCTTCCAGTCCGTCACCCGCAACCCGCTGGGCAGCCCCGACGTCATCGGCTTCGGCCAGGGTGCCTCCGTCGGCGCGCTGAGCGCCATCATCCTCCTCCACGGCGGCGCCGCGCAGACCGCGCTCGGCGCCGTCGTCGGCGGGCTCGTGACCGGCGCCGCGATCTACCTGCTCGCCTGGAAGCGCGGCGTGCACGGCTACCGGCTCGTGCTCGTCGGCGTCGGCGCCGCCGCGATGCTCACCGCCGTCACCCAGTACCTGATCACCAAGGCCGACCTCGTCGACGCGACCCGCGCCGTGCTGTGGATGACCGGCACCCTCGACGGCGCGGCCTGGAGCCAGGTGTGGCCGCTGCTCGTCCTGTGCGCCGTTCTCGTACCGCTGACCCTCTCCGGCGGGCGGCGGCTGCGGATGATGGAGATGGGCGACGACGCGGCGTACGCGCTCGGCGTGCCCGTCCAGCGCACCCGCATCCTGCTGATGGCGTGCGCGGTCCTGCTCGTCGGGGCGGCGACGGCCGCCGCCGGGCCCATCACCTTCGTCTCCCTCAGCGCCCCGCAGCTCGCCCGCAGGCTCACCCGGGCCCCCGGGCCCAACCTGGCGGCGTCCGCGGCCATGGGGGCGCTGCTGCTGTGCGTGGCCGACCTGCTGGCCACGCGCGCCTTCGGCGACAGGCAGCTGCCCGCGGGCGTGGTCACGGCCGTGGTCGGCGGCGTCTACCTGCTCTGGCTGCTGGTCACCGAGCGCAGGGCGGGCCGGATATGACACCCCGCGCGCCGTCCGGCGCACCGCACCCACCGACGGCACACCCCGAGCCCTCCAGGAGTACGACGATGCAGCGCCTCACCGCGGAGTCCCTGACCCTCGGCTACGACCGCAGGGTCATCTCCCGCGACCTGTCCCTGGAGATACCCGACCACTCCTTCACGGTCGTCGTCGGCCCCAACGCCTGCGGCAAGTCGACCCTGCTGCGCGCCCTGTCCCGGATGCTCAAGCCCGCCCAGGGCCGGGTCCTGCTCGACGGGGCCGCGATCCACACCATGCCGGCCAAGAAGGTCGCGAGGACGCTCGGGCTGCTGCCGCAGTCCTCGACGGCACCCGACGGCATCACCGTCGCCGACCTGGTCGCGCGCGGCCGCTACCCCCACCAGGGCCTGCTGCGGCAGTGGTCGCCCGACGACGAGAGGATCGTGCACGAGTCGATGGCCGCGACCCGGATCGCGGAGCTCGCCGAGCGGTACGTGGACGAGCTGTCGGGCGGCCAGCGCCAGCGCGTGTGGATCGCCATGGCGCTCGCCCAGCAGACGCCGCTGCTGCTGCTCGACGAGCCCACCACCTTCCTCGACATCCAGCACCAGATCGATGTGCTCGACCTGTGCGCGGAGCTCCACGAGACGCAGGGCCGCACGCTCGTCGCCGTGCTCCACGACCTCAACCACGCCGCCCGCTACGCCACCCACCTGATCGCGATGCGCGAGGGGCGCGTCGTGGCGGAGGGCGCGCCCGCCGACGTCGTCACGGCGCCGCTCGTGGAGAAGGTGTTCGGGCTGCGCTGCCAGGTCATCGAGGACCCGGAGACCGGGACGCCCCTCGTCGTGCCCGCCGGGCGCCGCGCCCGTGCCACCGGGGCGGGCCAGGAGCGCGCCGAGGCGTCGCTACAGCAGTGACCGCAGCCGCAGCAGGTCCCGCAGGCCCGCCTCGAACCGGACCCGGCCCGAGCCCCACGCCCGGACGAAGTCGAGCCGCCCGTCCACCAGCGCCACCAGGTCGTCGCCCGTCATCGCGAGCCTGATCTGCGCCCGCTCGGCGGGCGGCCCCTGCACGACGGCCTCGTCCACCTCGATCGTGCCGCCGCGCAGCCGTCCGGTGAACGTGAGGCCGAGGTCCGTGACGTGGCAGCTGAGCGAGCGGTCGAGCCGGGCCGCCGCGCGCACGGCGCCGTCCGCGCCCGCGAGGCTCCGTGCGAGCCGGTCGAGTGCGTCCCTGCACTGCTGGGGGGTGGCCATGGGGGACGACCGTACCGGAGGTCCGGCGCGGTAGCGTTCCGCCATGAGCGACACGACCCCCGCCCGCGAAGAGGCGGAGCACCAGGGGCCGCAGGACGGCCGCGAGCACCCCGGCGGGCCCGAGGCGCCGGCCGCCGCCGGCAGGCAGGACACGGCCGCGCACGAGCCCGTGGAGGGGGAGCACGGCACGGACGCGGCGGGGCCGCGGCCCGCCGAGCCCGCGGGCCCCGCGCCGCTCGGCGTCGAGCGGACCCCGACGGGCGACGCGCGGGTCGACGCCCGCCTCGCCCGCCTCGCCGACGCCGACCACCTGCCCACCGACGGGCATACCTCGGTGTACGAGGATGTTCACCAGGGACTGCGTGAGGCGCTCAGCGCGCTGGACGCCCGACCCGTACCACCCCCGCACGAGCACAGGAGCTGAGACCCACGTGGCAGGACTGGCACGCCGACGCCTCGACGCCGAGCTGGTGCGCCGCGAACTGGCGCGCTCGCGGGAGCACGCGTCCCAGCTGATCGCCGCGGGCCGCGTCACCGTGGGCGGCATGACCGCGACGAAGGCCGCGACCCAGGTCGAGACGAGCGCCGCGGTCGTCGTCACCGAGGACGCCTCCGACCCCGGCTACGCCTCGCGCGGCGGCCACAAGCTGGCCGGCGCGCTCGACGCGTTCCGCCCGCTCGGGCTCGCCGTCGAGGGCCGGCGCGCGCTCGACGCCGGGGCGTCCACCGGGGGCTTCACCGACGTGCTGCTGCGCTCGGGCGCCGCGCACGTGGTCGCCGTCGACGTCGGCTACGGGCAGCTCGTGTGGACGCTCAGGAACGACGAGCGGGTCACCGTCAAGGACCGCACCAACGTCCGCGAACTGACGCTCGACGCGCTCGGCGGAATCCCCGTCGACCTCGTCGTCGGCGACCTCTCCTTCATCCCGCTCGGCCTGGTGCTGCCCGCCCTGGTGGCCTGCTCGGCGCCCGGCGCCGACCTGGTGCTGATGGTCAAGCCGCAGTTCGAGGTCGGCAAGGAGCGCCTCGGCAGCGGCGGTGTCGTACGCAGCCCGCAGCTGCGCGCCGAGGCCGTGACCGGGGTGGCGCGGCGCGCGGCGGAGCTGGGACTCGGCGTCAGGGGCGTCACGGCGAGCCCCCTGCCGGGGCCCTCGGGCAATGTCGAGTACTTCCTGTGGCTACGGGCGGACGCGCCTGCGCTCGACCCGGCAGCGGTGGACCGAGCGGTTTCGGAGGGACCCAGGTGACGTCAGGGACGAAGGCCGCGGCGACGGAGCCCGGCCGTACGGTGTTCCTGCTCGCGCACACCGGCAGGGCGGCCGCCGTGCGCAGCGCGGAACTCGTCGTCAAGGCGCTGGTCGCGGGCGGCATCGGCGTGCGCGTGCTGGAGGCCGAGGCGGCCGACCTGCCGGGCCTGCCGGAGGCCGTGCGGACCGTCGAGGACGCCACGCCAGAGGTCCTCGACGGGTGCGAGCTGCTGATCGTGCTCGGCGGTGACGGGACCCTGCTGCGCGGCGCCGCCTTCGCCCGCGCCTCCGGCGTGCCGATGCTCGGCGTCAACCTCGGCAGGGTCGGCTTCCTCGCCGAGGCGGAGCGCGACGACCTCGCCCGCGTCGTCGACCGGGTCGTCAGCCGCTCGTACGACGTCGAGGAACGCATGACCATCGACGTGGTCGTGCACGCGGACGGCGACATAGTGCACACCGACTGGGCCCTCAACGAGGCCGCCGTCCAGAAGGTCTCCCCCGAGCGGATGCTGGAGGTCGTGCTGGAGATCGACGGCCGGCCGGTCACCGGTTTCGGCTGCGACGGCATCGTCTGCGCCACCCCCACGGGCTCCACCGCCTACGCCTTCTCCGCGGGCGGGCCCGTGGTGTGGCCGGACGTGGAGGCCCTGCTGATGGTGCCGATCAGTGCGCACGCGCTGTTCGCCAAGCCGCTCGTCACCTCGCCCACCACGGTCCTCGCGGTCGAGGTGCAGGCGGACGGGCCGCACGGCGTGCTGTGGTGCGACGGCCGCAGGACCGTCGAACTGCCCGCGGGCGCCCGGGTCGAGGTGCGGCGCGGCGCCGTGCCCGTACGGCTCGCGCGGCTGCACCACGCCTCCTTCACGGACCGGCTCGTCGCGAAATTCGCACTGCCGGTCTCCGGGTGGCGCGGCGCGCCGCGCTGACGCGGGACCCCTCGACGTGGCGTGCGCGGGCGTGCACCTCGTATGGTCATGACCGTGTTGGAGGAAATGCGGATACGGTCGCTCGGTGTCATCGACGACGCCGTGGTCGAGCTGTCGCCCGGCTTCACGGCGGTGACCGGTGAGACCGGCGCGGGCAAGACCATGGTCGTCACCAGCCTCGCGCTGCTGCTCGGCGGGCGTGCCGATCCCGGGCTCGTACGGATCGGGGCCAAGGCCGCCGTCGTCGAGGGCAGGCTGCGGCTCGCCCCCGGCGACCCGGCCGCGGCACGCGCCGAGGAGGCGGGCGCGGAACTCGACGAGGGCGCGCTGCTGATCAGCAGGACCGTCTCGGCCGAGGGCCGCTCCCGCGCCCACCTCGGCGGCAGGTCCGTGCCGGTCGGGGTGCTCGGCGAACTCGCCGACGACCTCGTCGCCGTGCACGGCCAGACCGACCAGCAGGGCCTGCTGCGCCCGGCCAGGCAGCGCGGCGCGCTCGACCGGTACGCGGGCGACGCGGTGTCCGTGCCGCACGAGAAGTACCTCGCCGCGTACCGGCGGCTGCGGGACGTCTCCGCCGAACTCGACGAGCTGACGACCCGGGCCCGCGAGCGGGCGCAGGAGGCCGACCTGCTGCGGTTCGGGCTCGGTGAGATCGCCGCGGTGGAGCCCGTGGCGGGCGAGGACGCCGAACTCGCGGCCGAGGCCGAGCGCCTCGGCAACGCGGAGGCCCTCGCCTCCGCCGCCTCCGTCGCGCACGCGGCGCTCGCGGGTGTGCCGGAGGACCCGGAGGCCGTCGACGCCACGACGCTCGTCGCCGCCGCCGGGCGCGCGCTCGACGCGGTGCGCGCCCACGACCCGGTGCTCGGCGGGCTCGCCGAGCGGATGGGCGAGATCTCCATCCTCCTCACCGACGTGGCGGGCGAACTCGCCGGCTACGCCGACAACCTGGACGCCGACCCGCTGCGCCTCGCGGCCGTGGAGGAGCGGCGCGCGGCGCTCACCGCGCTCACCCGCAAGTACGGCGAGGACATCGCGGCCGTCCTCGCCTGGGCCGAGGCGAGCGCCGCGCGGCTGACCGAGCTGGAGGGCGACGACGACCGCATCGGCGAACTGACCGCGGAGCGCGACGCGTTGCGCGGTGAGCTGGCCGGGCTCGCCCAGGCGCTCACCGACGCGCGCACGGAGGCGGCCGAGCGGTTCGCCGCGGCAGTCACCGAGGAGCTGGCGTCGCTCGCCATGCCGCACGCGCGGGTGTCCTTCGCGATCAGCCAGGTGGCCGCGGAGGACGGCATCGAGGTCGGCGGCCGCACCGTGGCGTACGGGCCGCACGGCGCCGACGAGGTCGAGCTGCTGCTCGCCCCGCACCCCGGCGCGCAGCCCCGCCCCATCGCCCGCGGCGCCTCCGGCGGCGAGCTGTCCCGGGTGATGCTCGCGGTGGAGGTCGTGTTCGCGGGCTCCGACCCGGTGCCGACGTACCTGTTCGACGAGGTCGACGCGGGCGTCGGCGGCAAGGCCGCGGTCGAGGTCGGCAGGCGGCTCGCGAAGCTCGCCAGGTCGGCGCAGGTCGTGGTCGTCACACACCTGCCGCAGGTCGCCGCGTTCGCCGACCGGCAACTGCTCGTGGAGAAGACCCACGACGGCTCCGTGACCAGCTCGGGCGTGACCGCCCTCGAAGGCGAGGACCGGGTGCGGGAGCTGTCCCGGATGCTCGCGGGCCAGTCCGACTCGTCCTCCGCACGGGCCCACGCGGAGGAACTCCTGGCGTCGGCGCAGGCGGACGCCTAGGGCCTCTCCTGTGGGTCATGCCGGGCTCGCGTGTCCCGGCACCGCGTCTCGTGGCGTTGTCGTCGGTCGCCGGGGTTCCGCCATGGCCCCCTCCTCCGCCGTGCGGTGCACCCCCAGCCTCCGGCCGGGGCCCCAGGCACCGGACCCCGCTCCCTGATCCGCCCTGATTCGGATAGAAGACCCCAGTGGTCCCGCGCGCGTCCCGAGCCGCCCGGCCGGGTGCCGGGGGCGCGCCGGTGCGGGTGCCGAAGTGCCGCCCGGTGCCGGGCCGTTCGCCGCAGCAAGGTGCCGCAGCCGGGGCGGTGCGTACGGCGGGCGGACCGCCCATCACTCCCACGAGTGACGCCGTCGGCCGAGTGGCGGCCGGGCGAACTGGCATCCTTGGGAGCGACGTGAGCAACCCATCTCGAACCCGGGAGCCCCTCCAGGTGACACCGCTGCGTACGGTCCAGGTGCTCGGCGGCGGCAGCGCGGGCAGCAGCGCGCACGTCAGGTCACTCGCGTCGGGGCTCGTCGCGCACGGGGTGCGGGTGACGGTGTGCGCGCCCGACGCGGTCGAGCGCGCCTACGACTTCCACGGCTGCGGCGCCCGGCACCTCCCCGTGCCGCGCAGGAGCGACCCCGCGGCGGTGGCCGCGCTGCGCGCCGCCTGCACCGGTGCGGACCTCGTGCACGCCCACGGGCTGCACGCCGCGGCGCGCACCGCGCTCGCGCTCGGCGGCCGGGCCGTGCCGCTCGTCGTCACCTGGCACACCCGTGCGGCCCGGGAGGGCGCCCGCGGCACGGTCAACCGGCTGCTGGAGCGGCGGGCGCTGCGCGCGGCCTCCGTGGTCTTCGCCACCTCGTCCGACCTGGTCGACACGGCCCGCGCGCGAGGCGCCCGCGACGTGCGGCTCGCGCCCCTCGCGGTGCCCGCGTCCCGGCCGCCGCGCGCGCTCGGCACCGAGAGCAAGGCGCGCGCCGAACTCGGCGCGGTGGAGAGGCCGCTGGTGATGGCGGTCGGCAGCCTGGTGCCCGAGCGCGGCCACGGCCTCCTGCTCGACGCGGTGGCGCGCTGGCGGACCGCGGGCGCCGACCCGCTGCCGCTGCTCGTCGTCGCGGGCGAGGGCAGGGAGCGGCCCGCGCTGCAACGCCGCGTCGAGGACGAGGACCTGCCGGTGTGCTTCCTCGGCCGCCGCGACGACGTCGCGGAACTGCTCGCCGCCGCCGACGTGGCCGTGCTGCCGAGCCGCTGGGAATCGCGCTCCGTCCTCGCGCAGGAGGCCCTGCGCATTGGGGTGCCGCTCGTCGCCACCGCCGTGGGCGGCGTGCCCGAACTGGTGGGCCGCGCCGCTGAGCTCGTACCGTACGGAGACCCCGCCGCGCTCAGCGACGCGCTGCTGCGGCTGCTCGGCGACCCACGGCGGCGGGCCGAACTCGCCGAGGCCGGGCGGGCGCAGGCCGCGACCTGGCCCACCGAGGACGAGACGGTCGGCCAGGTACTCAGCGTCTACGACGAGTTGGCGCACCCGCACGGCGGCCGGGGCCCGCGGCCCGGCCTGTGAGGGCGCACCCGCACCGCGCCCGGGGCGCATCGCGGCCCTCGTCCGGATGGACGGTCCGCCGCGCTCAGGGCGTGTGGCGGCGCGCCCGCAGCGCCAGGCTGAGCGTCAGCACGGTTCCCGGGTCGTCCAGGTCGCGGCCGAGCAACTCCCCGATCCTGGCGAGCCTGTTGTAGAGCGTCTGCCGGTTCAGGTGCAGCTCCCTCGCCGTCTCCGCCTTGCGGCCCGCGTGGGCGAGATAGACCTCAAGGGTCGGCAGCAGCGGGGGCCGCGACGCCCGGTCGTGGTCGAGCAGCGGGCCGAGCGCGCGTTCCACGAAGGCCGCCAGGTCACGGTGTTCGCGCAGCCGCCACAGCAGCAGCTCGATGTCGAGGCCGCGGGCGTCGTACCACGGCCGCTCGCCGAGGCCCTGCGCCGCCGCGGCCGTCTCCGCGGCGTGCCGGAGACCCGCGCTCGCCGCCGCCCAGCCGCCCGCCGTGCCGACCACGACCACCGGCCGCTGCGCGCCCGCCCGTTCGAGGCCGGCCCGCTCGACACCCGCGCGCAGCGCCGTCGCCACCCGGTCGGCGACCGCCGTGCGCTCGCCCTCCGCCCGCAGCCCGAGCAGCAGCGGCACCCGGCCCTCCACGGGCCGCACCCCCAGCAGCACCGGCACGCCCACCGACGCCAGCTCCCCGAGCACCGCCCGCGCGAGCACCGCCCAGTCGCCAGACGGGGTGAGTTGCGGCGCGAGCCGCATCACCACGGGAAGCAGCGGGCCGCCGCCCGGCCTGAAGCCGAGTGTCTTCGCCCGGCCAGGCGCGTCCCCGGGCGCGACCCGGCCCTCCGCGAGGTCCGTCAGGAAGTCGCCCCGGCCGCGCGCCGCGAGTTCCTCCTCCTGCCGCGCCTGCATCAGCACCACGGCGAGCGTGCCGGCGGCCCGCTCGGCCGCCAGCCGGTGCGCCTGGCCCAGCGGCGCCGACACGGCGGGCAGCACCAGCCTGGCGCGTACCGCCCCTGTGCCCTGCCCACCGCCCGCCACGTCCACCAGTACCGACCCTTCGGGCGGCCCGGCCTGCCGCGCGGCGCGGCCACTCCGCAGCCCCTCCCACACGGCGAGAGCGTCCAAGCTGTCAGGTTTGCCATGGTCATCAAGGCTCGCGGGGTTCGCGGGGCTGGGAGGGTTCTCGGGGTTCTCGGAGGCGTTCTCGGGGGCCCGGCCGGGCCCCGCCGCGTACAGCAGCTGCCCCTCCGGGGTCTCCAGGAAGACCGGGCCGCGGGCGAAGTCCGCGAGGACGCGCAGCACGTGGGGCACCCCGCCGCCCGCGAGCAGGGCGCGCGTGCACCGCGCGTGCACCTCCTCCGCCTGCCGCAGCAGCGCGTAGTGGCCGTTCACGATCTCGGTGTGGATCTCCTCCGTGACCGAGACGAAGGCGACCTCCCGGTGCAGCTGCACCAGCGGCAGCCCGGCCGCGCGCGCCGCCTCCACCAGCGGCCGCGGCAGCCGCTCGAAGCGCGGCCCGAGCTCCACCACCAGCGCGGCGATGCCCCGTTCGGCGAGGCGCCTCACGAACGCCCGCTGCTCCGAGGCCCGGTGGCCGAGCCCGAGGCCCGTCGTCAGCAGCAGCTCGCCGCCCTTGAGGAGCGACGCGATGTTCGGCACCTCGCCCGCGTGCACCCAGCGCACCGTGCCACCGAGCCGCTCGGCGCCCGCCACGACCTCCGGCAGCCCGCCCCGCAGCGCCGGCAGGCCGAGCGCCTGCCGTACGGTGATGCCGCCCCGAGCCTCCATGCCGGGGACCCTACCCGCGGCCGTGTTGCCCGGACGTCTCGGGCGCGTCACGGGCGGTGGCCCCCGGCCCGGCACACCCGGCAGCCCGTCGCGCACGGCGCCGGATTCCGTGACCACCTGTCGGTTGCGGACCCCCGGTACCCCCGCGAAGATCGCCGACCACCCGCAGGTCGCGATCTGCGGGGGCAGGGGGGAAGGGAACACGGGGCCGCGCACGGACAAGGAAGGCAGCCACCCCATGGCAGCAGGCAGCACACAGCAAGGCACCGCGCGGGGCGCGGTCGCACCGCCCGAGGTACACCGGCTCAAGGCCGACTCCGTGGGCCTCGCGGGCGTGGTCTTCATGGCCGTCGCGACCGCCGCGCCGATCACCGCGATGAGCGGCAACCTGCCCATCGCGGTGGGCTTCGGCAACGGTGACGGCGCGCCCGCCGGCTACCTCTTCGCGACGGTCGTGCTCACCGTCTTCTCGGTCGGCTACGTCGCGATGGCGAAGCGCATCACCGCGGCTGGTGCCTTCTACGGCTACATCTCGCACGGCCTCGGCCGCACCGTCGGCATGGCCTCGGGGCTGCTCGCCGTCCTCGCGTACATCGTCTTCGAGGCGTCCATCGTCGGCGTGTTCTCGTACTTCGCGCAGACCACCGTGCGCGACCAGCTCGGCGTCGACGTGCCGTGGGCGGCGTACGCGGCGGTGATGCTCGCCGTCACCGGCGTCCTGTCGTACTTCGACATCAACCTGACCGCGAAGGCGCTCGGGGTCATGCTCGTCCTGGAGATCGCGGTGCTGTTCGCGGTCGCCACCGCCGTCCTCGTGCACGGCGGCGGGCCGGACGGCATCCCGCTGCGGCCCGTCGACCCGCGGAACGCCTTCACCGGCACCTCCGCGGGGCTCGGCCTCTTCTTCGCGTTCTGGTCGTGGGTCGGCTTCGAGTCGACGGCGATGTACGGGGAGGAGTCGCGCGACCCGAAGCGCGTCATCCCGCGCGCGACCCTGATCTCCGTCGTCGGCGTGGGCCTGTTCTACATCTACGTGTCGTGGATGACGATCGCGGGCAACGGCCTCGACGGCGCGGTGAAGGTGTCGGCGGGCGCGAACCCGCTCGACCTGTTCTTCGACCCGGCGCACGCCTACATCGGCGCGTGGGCCGTGCGGGCCTTCCAATGGCTGCTCATCACCGGCTCGTTCGCCTGCGGCATGGCCTTCCACCAGTGCGCCTCGCGCTACCTGTACGCCATCGGCCGCGAGGGCCTCATCCACCGGGCGCTCGGCCGCACCCACCCGCGCCACGGGTCGCCGTACGCCGCGTCCTTCACGCAGTCGGTGATCGCGGTGGGACTCGTCGCCGCGTTCTGGGCGACCGGGCAGGACCCCTACACCCATCTCTACACACTGCTCGCGATCCTCGGCACGATGGCGATCCTCATCGTGCAGACCCTCTGCTCGTTCGCGGTCATCGGCTACTTCCGCCACCACCACCCCGAGGACCGGCACTGGTTCCGCACCTTCACCGCGCCGCTGCTCGGCGGCGTCGGGATGATCGCGGTGGTGGTCCTGCTGGTGCTCAACCTCGACACGGCGGCCGGCACCGCGGCCGGATCGCTGTTCTTCCACCTGATCCCGTGGATCATCGGCGCGGTCTTCTTCGGCGGCCTCGCCCTCGGCCTGTGGCTGCGCGCCCGCAGGCCGCGGCGGTACGAGCTGATCGGCCGCGTCGTCCTGGAGGACGCCGTCGAACGCGCCGACGCCTGACCGGCCGCGGCGCACCCCGTGCGCCGCGGCCGCCCCGCGCGGATCCCCGGCCCGCGTCAGCCCGAGTACGCGCCGGACGCGGTCAGCCGCAGCGCCGTGTCGATGAGCGGGACGTGGCTGAACGCCTGCGGGAAGTTGCCCACTTGGCGCTGGGAGCGCGCGTCCCACTCCTCGGCGAGCAGGCCCAGGTCGTTGCGGAGGCTCAGCAGCTTCTCGAACAGCCTGCGGGCCTCGTCGACCCGGCCGATCATCGCGAGGTCGTCCGCGAGCCAGAACGAGCAGGCGAGGAACGCGCCCTCGTCGCCCGCCAGCCCGTCGAGGCCCGCCTCGTCGCCCGAGGTCGGGTAGCGCATCACGAACCCGTCGGGGGTGGACAGTTCCCGCTGGATCGCCTCGATCGTCCCGATGACGCGCTTGTCGTCCGGCGGCAGGAAGCCGACCTGCGGGATCAGCAGCAGCGACGCGTCCAGCTCCTGCGAGCCGTACGACTGCGTGAAGGTGTTGCGCTCCGCGTCGTAGCCCTTCTCGCACACGTCGCGGTGGATGTCGTCGCGCAGTTCGCGCCACTCCTCCAGCGGGCCCTCCGTCTCACCGGCCTCCAGCAGCTTGATCGTCCGGTCGACGGCGACCCACGCCATCACCTTCGAGTGCACGAAGTGGCGGCGCGGCCCGCGCACCTCCCAGATGCCCTCGTCCGGCTGGTGCCAGTGGGTCTCCAGGTAGCGGATGAGACGCAGTTGGAGCACCGACGCGTAGTCGTTGCGGGCGAGGCCCGTCATGTGCGCCAGGTGCAGCGCCTCCGTCACCTCGCCGTACACGTCCAGCTGGAGCTGGTGCGCCGCGTTGTTCCCCACCCGGACGGGCGACGAACGCTCGTACCCGGGAAGCCAGTCGAGCTCCGCCTCGCCCAACTCCCGCTCACCGGCGATGCCGTACATGATCTGGAGGTTCTCCGGGTCGCCCGCGACGGCCCGCAGCAGCCACTCGCGCCACGCGCGGGCCTCCTCGCGGTAGCCGGTGCGCAGCAGCGACGACAGGGTGATCGCCGCGTCCCGCAGCCAGGTGTAGCGGTAGTCCCAGTTCCGCACCCCGCCGATCTCCTCGGGCAGGGACGTCGTCGGCGCGGCGACGATGCCGCCGGTCGGCGCGTACGTCAGGGCCTTGAGCGTGATCAGCGAGCGGACCACGGCCTCGCGGTAGGGGCCGTGGTAGGTGCACTGACCGACCCAGTCCCGCCAGAACTCGCCGGTCGCGACCAGTGAGCCCTCCGGGTCGGGCAGCGCCGGCTGGTCGCGGTGCGAGGGCTGCCAGCTGATCGTGAAGGCGATCCGCTCGCCGGGGGAGACGGTGAAGTCGGAGTAGGTCGTCAGGTCCCTGCCGTGCGTCTCCGCCTCGGTGTCGAGCCACACCGAGTCGGGCCCCGCGACGGCGACCGTGCGTTCCCCGACCTTGTGCACCCACGGGGTCACCCGTCCGTAGCTGAACCGCATACGCAGGGTGGAGCGCATCGGCACCCGGCCGCTGACGCCTTCCACGATGCGGATCACCTGCGGCGCGCCGTCGCGCGGGGGCATGAAATCGGTCACTCTGACCATTCCGTGCGGGGTGTCCCACTCGGACTCCAGGATCAGCGAATCGCCGACGTAGCGGCGGCGGTCCGCCCGCGGTGGCTCGGAACCCGCAGCGCAAGCGGGCCCCAGCCGCCAGAAACCGTGTTCCTCCGTGCCGAGAAGGGCGGCGAACACGGCATGGGAGTCGAAGCGGGGCAGGCACAGCCAGTCGACTGTGCCGTCCCGGCAGACCAGTGCGGCGGTCTGCATGTCTCCGATGAGTGCGTAATCCTCGATGCGCCCTGCCACGTGCATCTCCAGTCCAACGGCCACGTCGCCCCCAAGGGGGCTCTTACTGCGGTCAAGGGGTCGTTGACGAGCTCTTTTTCCGGGAATACGGGCGGGGGTGGTGCCGTTTGCCGGCCTGACTCGGCAGCGAATGTCCGAGCAGGATACGACGCGACCCCGCCCTTCTGTGACCGCTCACGGCACCCTAGGTCCGACGAACGAGTGAGTCACGGGTGAGGCGGCCGGTGTCCGGGGTGACGTGTGGCCGGAAGCAGTCGGTCCCGGGCGCTGTTAGTCTGGTAGCCCGTGGACCGGTGGTCTCCCTCAGGCGTGAAATCCGCAGACAGGGCGCACCGAAGCCGCAGCGACGCCACCCCAGACCGCGACCACGGGAGCCCCCTCTTGGCCATGCCGAACCGATCCTCGACATCCTCGACGACCAAGCACATCTTCGTCACGGGGGGTGTTGCCTCCTCCCTCGGCAAGGGCCTGACCGCCTCCAGCCTCGGAGCGCTGCTCAAGGCGCGCGGCCTGCGGGTCACCATGCAGAAGCTCGACCCGTACCTGAACGTCGACCCCGGCACGATGAACCCGTTCCAGCACGGCGAGGTCTTCGTCACGGGCGACGGCGCCGAGACCGACCTGGACGTCGGCCACTACGAGCGCTTCCTCGACGTCGACCTCGACGGCAGCGCCAACGTGACCACGGGGCAGGTCTACTCCACGGTCATCACCAAGGAGCGCCGCGGCGACTACCTGGGCGACACCGTGCAGGTCATCCCGCACATCACCAACGAGATCAAGCACCGCATCCGGCGCATGGCCACCGACGACGTCGACGTGGTCATCACGGAGGTCGGCGGCACCGTCGGCGACATCGAGTCCCAGCCGTTCCTCGAAACGGTCCGTCAGGTGCGACACGAGGTCGGCCGCGACAACGTCTTCGTCGTGCACATCTCCCTGCTGCCGTACATCGGCCCCTCGGGCGAGCTGAAGACCAAGCCGACCCAGCACTCGGTGGCGGCGCTGCGCAGCATCGGCATCCAGCCCGACGCGATCGTGCTGCGCGCCGACCGCGAGGTCCCGCTCTCCATCAAGCGCAAGATCTCGCTGATGTGCGATGTCGACGAGGCCGCCGTGGTCGCCGCGATCGACGCCAAGTCGATCTACGACATCCCGAAGGTGCTGCACGCAGAGGGCCTCGACGCCTATGTCGTGCGCAAGCTCGACCTGCCGTTCCGCGACGTGGACTGGACGGTCTGGGACGACCTGCTCGACCGGGTGCACCACCCTGACCACGAGGTCACCGTGGCGCTCGTCGGCAAGTACATCGACCTGCCGGACGCCTACCTCTCGGTCACGGAGGCGCTGCGCGCAGGCGGCTTCGCCAACCGGGCCCGGGTCAACGTGAAGTGGGTCACCTCGGACGACTGCAAGACCCCGGCGGACGCCGCGCGGCAGCTCGCCGACGTGGACGGCGTGCTGATCCCCGGCGGCTTCGGCGACCGCGGCGTCACCGGCAAGATCGGCGCGATCCGGTACGCGCGGGAGAACCGCATCCCGCTGCTCGGCATCTGCCTCGGGCTCCAGTGCATCGTCATCGAGGCGGCGCGCAACCTCGCGGAGATCCCGGACGCCAACTCCACCGAGTTCGACGCGGGCACCGCGCACCCGGTGATCTCCACGATGGAGGAGCAGCTCGCGTACGTGGAGGGCGCGGGCGACCTCGGCGGCACGATGCGCCTCGGCCTCTACCCGGCGAAGCTCGCCGAGGGGTCCCTGGTCCGCGAGGCGTACGGCGACGAGCCGTACGTCGAGGAACGCCACAGGCACCGCTACGAGGTCAACAACGCCTACCGCGCCGAGCTGGAGAAGAAGGCGGGCCTGGTCTTCTCCGGCACCTCGCCCGACAACAAGCTCGTCGAGTACGTCGAGTACCCGCGCAGCGTCCACCCGTACCTGGTCTCCACCCAGGCGCACCCGGAGCTGCGCTCCCGCCCGACCCGCCCGCACCCCCTCTTCGCGGGGCTGGTGAAGGCCGCGGTCGCACGCAAGCTCGGCACCGACGCGTAGCCGGGGCCCGGCGGCAGGTCCGGGTCCGCCGGCTGGCGATACGGTGGGACCGGGGCGCACGGATCGGACAGATCCGGCGCCCCGGTTGTCCGTTTCGCGAGGCACGTGGAGGCCGTTTCATGACCGTCAAGGACGCCCACGAGGAGTGGCGGGTCACCGGGACCGCGATGCCGTTCCGCGGCAACAAGACCGGCGTCCGCACGGACGAGGTGGTCATGCCGGACGGCGCGGTCGTCAAGCGCGACTACCAGGTGCACCCGGGCTCCGTCGCGATCCTCGCGCTCGACGACGACGGGCGGGTGGTCGTGCTGCGCCAGTACCGCCACCCCGTACGGCAGAAGCTCTGGGAGATCCCGGCGGGCCTGCTCGACGTCGAGGGTGAGAACCCGCTGCACGCGGCGCAGCGCGAGCTCTACGAGGAGGCGCACGTCAAGGCGGGGGACTGGCGGGTGCTCGCGGACGTCTACACCTCGCCGGGCGGTTCCGACGAGGCGGTGCGGGTGTTTCTCGCCCGCGACCTCGGCGAGGCGGAGGGCGAGCGCTTCGAGGTCTCGGAGGAGGAGGCCGACATGGAACTCGACCGGGTCCCGCTGGGCGAGCTGGCGCGCGGGGTGCTCGCGGGCGACCTCCACAACACCTGCCTCGCGGTGGGCGTGCTCGCACTGACCGCGGCGCTCGCGGGCGAGGGCCTCGACGCCCTGCGCCCTGCGGACGCGCCGTGGCCGGCCAGGCCCTTCACCAGCTGAGGCGCCGACCGGGCCCGGCCGCGGATCCCACCCCCGCCGCGTCGGCGAGCGGCCGTGCGCGGCGACCCTCCGGTCGTACTGTCCGTTGATCCGATCTAGTGATCCACCGGGCACGTCCCGGCGTTCCGGCGTTCCGGGTTCAACTAGGCTCGGGGCGCCCGCGGGGCCCCGTGGGTCCGGGTTGTGGTCAGGTGGACGGAGCGTGATCCCGTGACGGATCAGGCGGTGGACGTGAACGGTCCCGACCGGGTGGCGGGGACGCCCTTCCTCGGCCGCCACCGCGAGCTGACCGAGCTCCGCGCCGACCTGGAGCGCGCGGGGCTCAACACCCTCGCGGGCCGCAAGCAGCCCCGCGCCCGGGTGCTGCTGGTCGCGGGAAGGCCGGGGTCGGGGCGTACCGCACTCGCCGAGGAGATCACCCGCCGGCTGCGCGACGGCTACCCCGGCGGTGTCGTACGGGCCGCGCTGAGCGAACCGGGCGGCGAGCCCGTGCCCGGCGAGCGCTCGGCCCGCGAGGTCCTCGCGGCGCTCGGCGTCGAGGCGCCGCCCGGTGAGGACGAGGACTCCCTCACCCAGCGGGTCCGCGGGGCGCTCGCCGCCCGCAAGGCGCTGCTCCTGCTCGACGACGCCGTCGACGCGGAACAGGTCGACCCGCTCTTGCCCGACTCCGCCGACTGCCTGGTCGTCGCCGTGTCGCGCGGCCCCCTCACCGGCATCCCCGACGTGCGGCCCTGCACCGTGGGCGGACTCGACACCGCCGCCGCCGTCGAACTGCTCGGCCGCCGCACCGGCGCCGTGCGCATCACCGTCGACCCGCAGGCCGCCGAGTCCCTCGTCGAGGAGTGCGGCGGCCAGCCCGCCGCCCTGGTGCTCGCGGGCGGCTGGCTCGCCGCACGCCCCACCGCGTCCGTGGCGGACCTGGCGAGGCGGCTGCGCGAACTGCCGCCAGAACCCGGCGTCCCGGTGGGCGACCGGCCGCTCGCCCGGGTCTTCCGCCTCGCGTACGCCTCCCTCGCGCCGTCCGCCGCGTACACGCTGCGACTGCTCACCCTCGCCCCCGCCGGACTCGCCGACGCGCACACCGCCTCGGCGCTCGCGGGGTGCTCGGTCCCCGCCGCCGAGGCCACCCTGCGCGACCTCGCCGCCCTCGGACTGCTCAGGCCCGCGCCGCCGGCCGGCGCCGCCGGGCCCGGCCTGCTGCCCGCGGGGCGCGGCCCCGAGGGCCGGTACGTCCTGCCGGGCTGCCTCGTGCCGCTGCTGCGCGCGCGGACCGGGGAACAGGACAGGCCGGGCGAGCTCAGGCTCGCGCGGGCGCGCATGCTGGAGCGGGCCGTACGGCTGCTGCGCTCCTGCCGCGCGGTCACCGAGCCCGAGGGCTCGCCCGCACGCAAGCAGCTCGCCGGGCTGCCCCGCGCGCTGCGCTTCCCGAGCCCGGCGGCCGCCGCGGCCTGGCTGCGGGTGAACAGGGCCTCGCTGCTCGCCGCCGCCCGTCTCGCCGTCGCGGACGGCGAACTCGACACGCTGGCAAGACGTCTGGTCGCCGCCCTGGTGCGCGCGCTCGCCGCCCACGAGGGCACCGAGGCGGCGGCGCCCGACCTCTACGGGCTCCACCACCTCGTCCTCGGCGTCGCCGAGCGGCGCGGGCTGCACCGCGAGCGGGCCGCCGCCCTGCTGAACATCGGCGATCTCGACGCCCGCACCGGCCGCACCGGCGCGGCCCTCGCCCGCTACCGCGCCGCGCTCGACGCGGGCCGCGCCGCCGACGACCACTACGCGACCGGCCGCGCGATGGAATCCGTCGGCGGCGCGTACCAGGACCTGGAGGACTGGCACCGGGCCGCCGACTGGTACGGCCGCGCCCTCGCCCAGCGCCTCAGCCGGGGCGAGCGGGCCGACGAGGCGCGGCTCTACGGGCGCCTCGGCGCCGTCCACGCGTACGCCGGCGACCACGACGAGGCGCTGCGCGAGTGGCGCGCCGCCGTCGCCTGCCACCGGCGCCTCGGTGACACCCCGGGCGTGGCGCGGGCGCTGAGCGAGGTGGCGCGGGTGCTTGAGGCCGCCGGGCGCCCGCACGACTCGGTGCGCACGTGCGAGGAGGCCCTGGAGTGGGCGTCCCTCGCCGAGGACGAGCGGCTGCGCGCCGCGCTGCACCTCCGGCTCGCGGACACCCTGGAGCGTGTCGGCGACCCGGCCGCCGCCGCCCTGCACCGCACCCGCGCCAAGCGACTTCTCGGACCCGAGGAAGCACGGGCCTGACGCAGCCTGACCTACGAATTCCGTACCTCATCCCGGAGAGATTCCTCTATTGCAAGGCTAGACACCGGGAAATCCTTCATTAGACTGGCTCTGCCGCGGCCGTTCGCGGTGTTGCCCGATGCGTCGACTTGTTGCCGTCTCGGCGCCTTCGCGCGTCGGTGCGCCGATTGCCCGGGTATGAGTTCATCAGGCACCCCTCTGAGCCAAGGACCGTGATCGACGTGAAGGTCGGCATCCCCCGCGAGGTCAAGAACAACGAGTTCCGGGTGGCGATCACCCCCGCAGGCGTGCACGAGCTGGTGCGCCACGGCCACGGGGTGGTCGTCGAGCAGGACGCAGGCGCCGGGTCGTCCATCACGGACGCCGAGTACGCGGCGGCGGGCGCGGCGGTGCTGCCCACGGCCGACGAGGTGTGGGGCGCGGCGGACCTGCTGCTCAAGGTGAAGGAGCCGGTCGCGGAGGAGTACCACAGGCTCCGCAAGGGCCAGACCCTCTTCACCTACCTCCACCTCGCGGCCTCCCGCGCCTGCACCGACGCGCTGCTCGCCTCGGGCACCACCGCCATCGCCTACGAGACCGTCGAGACGGCGAGCCGCGCGCTGCCGCTGCTCGCCCCCATGTCCGAGGTCGCGGGCCGGCTCGCGCCCCAGGTCGGCGCCTACCACCTGATGCGGTCGGCGGGCGGTCGCGGCGTCCTGCCCGGCGGGGTGCCCGGCACGGGGCAGGGCAGCGCGGTCGTCATCGGCGGCGGCGTCTCCGGCTGGAACGCCACCCAGATCGCGGTCGGCATGGGCTTCCACGTGACCCTGCTCGACAAGGACATCAACAAGCTGCGCGAGGCCGACCGGATCTTCGGCACGAAGGTGCGGACGATTGTCTCCAACGCCTACGAGCTGGAGCGTGCCGTCACCGGCGCGGACCTCGTCATCGGCGCCGTGCTCATCCCCGGCGCCCGTGCGCCGAAGCTGGTCACCAACGAGCTCGTCGCGAAGATGAGGCCGGGAAGTGTTCTTGTCGACATCGCGATCGACCAGGGCGGCTGCTTCGAGGACTCCAGGCCGACCACCCACGCCGAGCCGACCTTCCGCGTGCACGACTCGGTCTTCTACTGCGTGGCCAACATGCCGGGCGCCGTCCCCAACACCTCCACCCACGCGCTGACCAACGCCACCCTCCCGTACGTCGTGGAGCTCGCCGACCGCGGCTGGCGGGAGGCGCTGCGCCGCGACGCCGCGCTCGCCCGGGGCCTCAACACCCATGAGGGCCAGGTGGTTTACCGTGAGGTCGCCCAGGCCCACGACCTCGACCACGTCGAACTGGGCGCGCTTCTCGGCTGAGTCGTCAATCGACGCGGTCAACGCCGCACCCCGGGCCGGACCTTGCGCGACGAGGTCCGGCCCCGGTGCGTAACGGGTCGTCTTCCGGCCACGACCGGCCACGACCCGCCCGGCGCCAACACGCGCTGAAAGTAACGATTGTTCCGGTTTGTTCGTCGGGCGCGACCGTGCGCCGTGCCTTGGTGAGAGGGGTCTGCGCCCTTGACATGGGGGTGTTCCGTTGCCGACACATCGGGCCGGGTCCGGCGGATTGTGTTGCTGCGGACCGGTGACACGCCATAGAGTCGCCAACCGTCGGCATGGTGCCACGCTGACCTATCGATAAGTTTCCTGGTTGCACCCGAGGAGGTAAGACGACTTGTGAATGAGTCGACATTTACTCCCGGGGGTGGTCAACCAGGAATGCCTGCGGAGGGCGCGAGCGCTCCGTCCGGCTTCGAGGCTGTCGGCTCCGTCGCTGTCCGCACCTCCGCCACCACCCAGCACTTGACGACAGCCCACCAGACGATGGACGGCCAACACGTGAACGCCATGGCCGGCAACGAGGGAAGCCGCGAGCCCACCCCATTCGCCGACTACGAGGAAGCGCCCGAGGGGCACTTCTACGACCCAGACGCCGAGTACGAGCCCGATCCCGAGTACGCGGCCACGCTCGCCCCCGACGCGGCCCGCCAGCGCCGGGAGCGCATCGGCCCCACGGGGCGGCCGCTGCCGTACTTCCCGATCCCCGGCCCGCTGACCGACCACGGCCCCGCGAAGATCATCGCGATGTGCAACCAGAAGGGCGGCGTCGGCAAGACCACGTCGACCATCAACCTGGGGGCCGCGCTCGCGGAGTACGGGCGGCGCGTCCTGCTCGTCGACTTCGACCCGCAGGGCGCCCTCTCCGTGGGGCTCGGCGTCAACCCGATGGAGCTCGACCTGACCGTCTACAACCTGCTCATGGAGCGGGGGATGGCGGCCGACGAGGTCCTGCTCAAGACGGCGGTCCCCAACATGGACCTGCTGCCGAGCAACATCGACCTGTCCGCCGCCGAGGTCCAGCTCGTCAGCGAGGTCGCCCGTGAGTCGACGCTCCAGCGCGCGCTCAAGCCGCTGATGCAGGACTACGACTACATCGTGATCGACTGCCAGCCCTCGCTCGGCCTGCTCACGGTGAACGCGCTGACCGCGGCGCACAAGGTCATCGTGCCGCTGGAGTGCGAGTTCTTCGCGCTGCGCGGGGTGGCCCTGCTCACCGAGACCATCGAGAAGGTCCAGGAGCGGCTCAACCCCGACCTGGAGCTCGACGGCATCCTCGCCACGATGTACGACTCCCGCACGGTGCACAGCCGTGAGGTGCTCGCGCGCGTCGTCGAGGCCTTCGACGAGCACGTCTACCACACGGTGATCGGCCGTACGGTCCGCTTCCCCGAGACCACCGTCGCCGGTGAGCCGATCACGACCTACGCCTCCAACTCCGTGGGCGCCGCCGCGTACCGACAGCTCGCCAGGGAGGTGCTCGCCCGGTGTCACGCCGAGTGAGTCTGCCCGGCGCCGACGAACTCTTCCGCACGACCGGTGGCACGGCCCTCCAGGCGTCCTCGCCCGCGGACCGGCGCCGCGGCGCGAACGGCGAGGCCCGGGTCCCCGCCCCCGCGGGGGAGGCCGAGGCGGGAGCCGAGGCCCCGGCCCCGTCGGCGCGCCCCGCGCCGGAGGAACACTCCGCCGCCGCGGAACCCGACTCCCGGAACGGTGCGGCTGCCGCGCGGTCCCGCACGGCCGAGGCGGAGGCCCAGGCGCCCGCCGCGGCCGGGACGCAGCGCCGGGCCCCCGAGGCGGGGAGCGGCGGCTCCGGCGTACCGCAGCAGGCGGGGACGGCACCCGCGCCGCAGCAGCAGCGCCGCAAGGGCGGGCGCGGCGCCAACCGCAGGCCGAGCGGGCGCGAGCGCCACGACGAGAAGATCACGGTCTACGTCTCCGCCGAGGAGCTGATGGACCTGGAACACGCGCGGCTCGTCCTGCGCGGCGAGCACGGACTCGCGGTGGACCGCGGGCGTATCGTCCGGGAAGCGGTCGCCGTGGTCCTCGCGGACCTCGAATCGCGCGGCGACGCGAGCATTCTCGTACGGCGCCTGCGCGGCCGCTGACCGGCCCGCCCGGCCGGCGCCCCGCGCGGCGCCCCTGACCAGGACCCCGATGCCGCCCACGAACCCGCCACGCCGCCGCCTCGGCCAGGGCCCCGGCACGGCCGCGCCCCACCCCGCGGAGCCGGGCCAGGAGCCCCCGCGGGAAGAAGCCGCACCGACCGGAGACCCCGGCCGGGCCGGCGCCGCCCCCCGGCCGCAGCCCGCGCCCGAGACCGCCGTACCGCCGGCCGTCGCGACGGCCCACGTCCCCGAAGCGCCCGAGACCGCCGCTGAGGCCCCGCGAGCGGCCCCGGGAGGCCCCGTCCCCGCCCGGCCCGCCGACGCGGCGCACGAGCCCCCGGAGGCTGCCGCGGCCGACACCGGGGAGCCCCCGCGGGCGCTGCCCGCGCACCCGGGCGCGCCCGCCCGGCCCGCCGACGCGGCGGCCGACGCCGTCGCCGACCCTCCGGCCGCGCA
>NZ_BAABEP010000076.1:0-27713 GCF_039540215.1 Streptomyces tremellae | reverse complement strand
GCGGGCCGCGATCGCCTCGGCGGCGGCCGCGGGGCGCGGGCGCCCACGGCGCGACGGCCGGGCCGCCACCGCGCGGTGAGGCCGGGGCGCGCCCCGGCCAGGCCCGCGCGTGCGGACCCGGCGACCTGAGCCGGAAATCCGCCGCCGGTCCTGCCACTCCCGCCGCCCGTCAGGGGCACCGGCGGCGGCGCCTCGGCACCTCACAACAGGACGCACGCGTCGAGCGCCGACGGGAGACCCCGCTTCCGCGCGTCGTTTGATACGGCGGCATGTCGTTCTCGTGGCATCGGCGGCCTGGGGCTGGTGCGGGGGAACGGGCCGTGGTCAGACTGTTTCGGCACGTCAGTGCGCCCCTCCCGCCATCTCGGTGCGCCCCTTCCACCACCTCGGTGCGCCCCTTCCACCACCCCAGAGAGCACCACGTCCCCATGCGAAGACCCCCAGGATCCGCGCACTCCAGAGCGCGCCTCGCCCGCGTGAAGGGGAGGTGGCACCCGTGGTGCGCCATGTGACACGCAAGGCGGCGGGTTGGCTCCTGATGATCGTGGCGGCCACCAACGCCACGTACTTCCTCGCCAGCTGGTTCCTCGACCCCCGGTCGAACTTCAAGGACCTGCGGCCCGCCCGCAGCGAGTCGCAGATCGACCGGGCCCTCGCACCGTACGGCCTTGACCCGCGGGAGCCGCTGGCGCACCGGTGGTGGGACTGGCTCACCTCCGTCGTGCTGCACTTCGACTGGGGTAAGTCGCCGACCGGCGTCTCCGTCAACGGCGAGATCGGCTACCGCTCCCTCGTCAGCGCGGAGTTGGTCGTCCTCTCGCTGGTCCTCTCCGTGCTGGTGGGCGTCGCCCTCGGCGTCTACACGGCGGCCCGGCACTACGGATGGGCCGACCGGGTGTCCCAGGCGGTGTCCATCGTGGTGTTCAACATCCCGACCTCGGTCGCCGCGCTCGCCGTCGTGTTCGTCGCCATCTGGCTCAACCAGCACGCGGGGCTGCACTTCCTCTACGTCGCAGGAGAGAACTCGCCCGGCGTCCAGGGGCTGTTCCCCACCCTCGGCGACCGCCTCCTGCACCTGATCCTGCCCACCCTCACCCTGACCCTGATGGGCTACGTCGGCTACCACCTGACCCAGCGCTCCCTGTTGCTCGACACGATCAACGCCGACTTCGTGCGCACCGCTCAGGCCACGGGGCTCACCCGGAGCCAGGCCATCCGCAGGCACGCCCTGCGGACGGCGCTCATCCCGACGGCGACATCCGTGGCGTTCAGCGTCCCGGCCATCTTCACCGGAGCCATCATCACCGAGACGATCTTCGGCTGGAGCGGCATGGGCAGCTATTTCATCCAGACCATCAGCAAGAACGACGTCCACGGCACGGTCGCCACGGCCGCGTTCGCCGCCGCTCTGACGGCGATCGGCGCGATACTTGCCGACATCGCCACGGTCTTCCTCGACCCGAGAGTGCGGGTGAGCTGACGTGGTCGCGGACCTGACGGCCGGCGCCCCGTCCCCGGCAACGCCGCACTCCGCACGGCCCTCGCCCCCGCCCCCGCGCGCCACCGGCAGGCGCCACGGCCTCACCGGGCTCTACGCGCGGCGTTTCCTGCGCAACCGCCCCGCCGTCGCCGGCGTGGTGATCTTTCTCCTGCTGGTGCTGTTCAGCGTGTTCGGCGACCTCTTCACCTCCTACGCGTACTCCGACGCGGACTTCACCGCCCTCACCCAGCCGCCGAGCGCTCAGCACTGGTTCGGCACCAACCAGGGCGGCAACGACATCTACGCGTCCGCCGTGCACGGTCTGCGCCGCTCCCTGGCCATCGCCGTCAGTGTCTCCGTGCTGACCGTGGTCGTCGCGGCGGTGATCGGTTCCAGTGCCGCGTACTTCGGCGGCCGCGTCGAGAAGGCGACACTCGCCGTCATCCACTTCCTGCTGGTCGTGCCCTCGTTCCTGATCCTGGCCCTCGTCTCCAACCGGCTGGCCGGCGACTGGCGCGTCCTCATCGTCGTGCTGACGGTGTTCGGCTGGATGTCCACCGCGCGGGTCATCTGGTCCGTGTCGACCTCCCTGCGTGAGCGGGACTACGTGACGGCCGCGGAGTTCATGGGCATCAGCCCGGCGCGCATCATCCTGCGGCACATCATTCCCAACCTCGGGTCGCTCCTGATCGTCAATCTGACGCTCGGTGTCGTGGCGACGGTCCTCAGCGAGACCGCCTTGTCCTTCATCGGGTTCGGTGTCCAGACACCGGACGTCTCCCTCGGCACGATGCTCGCGGACGGCGCGGGCACCATCACGAGCGCGCCCTGGCTTTTCGTCTTCCCCGCGGGCCTCGTCGTCCTGCTCACCGTGTCGATGACCCTTGTCGGCGACGGGCTGCGCGACGCCCTCGACCCCGGATCAGCGACCGGCGCAGGAGGACGTCGATGACGCCCACGACGGCTCCGTCCACCACCGCACCGCCCGGCAGCACGTCCACTCCCGTGCTCTCGGTGCGAGACCTGCGGATCTCCTTCCCCTCGGAGGCGGGCACGGTAGAGGCGGTGCGCGGCGTCAGCTTCGACCTGCTGCCGGGCCGCACGCTCGGGATCGTCGGCGAGTCCGGCTCGGGGAAGTCCGCCACGGCCATGGGAATCATGGGCCTGCTGCCGCCGAGCGCGTCCCTCGGGGGACAGGTGCTGCTCGGCGGACGCGACCTCGTCGGCCTGGGCGACAGGGCACTGTCCCGGGTGCGCGGCAAGTCCATCGGCATGGTCTTCCAGGATCCGCTGTCCGCCCTGACCCCCATCTTCTCCGTAGGCCGGCTGCTCTCGGACGCCCTCCGCACCCATCAGGACCTGACGAAGCGCGTGGCCTGGGAGCAGGCCGTCGCACTGCTCGACCTCGTCGGGATCCCGGACCCCCGCAACCGTGCGAGAGCCTTCCCGCACGAGTTCTCCGGCGGGATGCGGCAGCGCGTCGTCATCGCGTTGGCGATCGCCAACAAGCCGCCCGTCCTGGTCGCCGACGAACCCACCACCGCCCTGGACGTCACCGTGCAGGCGCAGATCCTGGACGTCCTGCGGCTGGCGCAGCAGGAGACCGGGGCGGCCCTCGTCCTGATCACGCACGACCTCGGGGTCGTGGCCGGCCACGCGGACGACGTCGCCGTCATGTACGCGGGACGGTTCGTGGAGCGGGCCGGCGTCGAGGAACTGTTCCGCCGGCCGACCATGCCCTACACCGCGCGCCTGCTGGCCGCAGTTCCGACCGTGGAAAGCGGCGTGCCCCGGCCCCTGGTCCCGATCGGCGGGGAGCCCCCGGCCCTGGTCGGCCTCCCGGTCGGCTGCCCGTTCGCGAGCCGCTGCGCCGTGGCCGTCGACGCGTGCCGCACGGCCGAGCCGGAACTGCGGGCCGTGCCGGGACACGGGGACGTGGCGTGCGTGCGCGCCGACGCGGTCGCCGACGGCTCGCTCGATCCCACCGGGAGCGCGGCGGCGGACGACCGGGGCCAGGACTCCGCCCGCACGGCGGCCGGCGAGGTGGTGCTCCGCGTCGAGGACCTCGCCAGGACGTTCCCTGTGACCAGGGGCGCCGTCCTCAAGCGCCGGGTCGGCACCCTGCACGCTGTCAACGGGGTGAGCTTCGAGCTGCGGGCCGGTGAGACGCTGGGGCTGGTGGGCGAGTCCGGCAGCGGCAAGACCACGACCCTGCTCGAAATCCTGCGGCTCAGGCGGCCCGAGAGCGGGCGGATCGAGATCGGCGGTGTCGACGTCGGCGCTGAGGGCCCCAGCGCGCGCCTCCGTGCGCTGCGACGCGACGTGCAGATCGTGATGCAGGACCCGCTGGGGTCCCTCGATCCGCGCCTGCCCGTCTTCCAGCTGCTCGCCGAGCCTCTGCGGGCCGCGGGGCGCGACCGGGCATCGATCCGTTCCCGCGTCGAGGAACTGCTGCTCCTCGTCGGCCTCGACCCCGTGGTCAGCGACCGTTTCCCCGCCGCTCTCTCCGGCGGCCAGCGTCAACGGGTCGGCATCGCCAGGGCCCTTGCGACACAACCGAAGCTGCTCGCCCTCGACGAGCCACTCTCCGCGCTGGACGTGTCCGTCCAGGCCGGGGTGATCAACCTGCTGGCGCGACTGAAGCGCGAGCTGTCGCTCGCCTACCTCGTCGTCTCCCACGACCTCGCCGTGGTCCGTCACATCTCCGACCGTGTGGCGGTGATGTACCTGGGGCAGATCGTCGAGACCGGGGACACCGAGACGGTCTTCGCCGATCCGCGGCACCCCTACACGAAGGCGCTGCTGTCGGCGATCCCGGTGCCGGACCCGGTGCGGGAGCGCGCACGCGAACGCGTCGTGCTCCAGGGCGAGCAGCCGAGCGCGGCCCGGCTGCCCGCGGGCTGCGTCTTCGTCGACCGATGTCCGCTCCACCGCCTCGCAGGCGACGAGGTGCGCCTGCGCTGCCGCACGGAACGCCCCCTGCCGACGGACACGGACGGGCGCCCCGGCCACCAGTACGCCTGCCACGCCGTCTGAGGCGGCGGCGCCGCGCCGGGCGCACCGCCGCCCCGATCACCGCGGTGTCCGGTCCCGGCCGGCCCCTCCCGCCCCAGGCACGTCTCGTGCCGCTCCCGCGTCCGCTCCACCGACCCCGAAGGATCTTCTCGCCATGCGCGCAAGACTGGCCCTGCCCGTTGCCCTCGTCGCCGCCCTCTCCGTCGCCGCCACCGCGTGCCAGAGCTCCTCCGGGAAGAAGGCGGCGGGCCCGGACGAGAAGGACGCGCCGAAGGCGGCGTCCGCCGCCGTCGACTACAACCCGCAGCCCTACGACAAGATCAAGGACGGCGGCACCTACACGACCGCCGGCACCTTCGACGACCAGGGCAACCCGTTCAACGTCAACGCCACCCTGACCGCGGCCCGGGTCTGGGCCTGGTACAACGCGGACGCGATCACCTACTCCCCCACGGGCACGGTGCAGTACAACCCGGACTACTACAGCGACGTGAAGGTCGCGGTCGTGGGCGGCAACCAGCAGGTCACCCTGACGATCAACCCCAAGGCGACCTTCAACGACGGCACTCCCATCGACTGGACGGCGATCCGGGCCACCTGGCAGGCGAACAACGGGTCGAACAAGGCGTTCGACGCGTCCTCCACCGACGGCTACGACCAGATCACCTCCGTGGAGAAGGGCGAGAACGCCAAACAGGCAGTGATCCACTTCAAGGGGGTCAACGCCTCCTGGTCGACGCTGTTCACGACCTTCCTGCACCCCAAGGCCGCCACGGTCGGGAACTTCAACAAGGCCTACCTGAAGAAGGCCCATCCGGAGTGGGGCGCGGGCCCGTACACCGTCTCCCAGTGGGACACCCACTCGGGCGACATCACCTTCGTGCGCAACCCGAAGTGGTGGGGCCGCAAGGGCAAGCTCGACAAACGCGTGTACGTGAACCTGGAGACCACCGCGGCGACCAACGCGTTCAAGAACGGCCAGCTCGACTACACCTCAGCCGTGGACGCGGAGAGCCTCAAGCAACTGAAGGGCCTCAAGGGCACCGAGATCCGCAGCGGCGGCAGCCCCTTCGAGTACTCGCTCTACTTCAACACGAAGTCCTCCGTCCTCTCCGACCCGGCCGTCCGCAAGGCCGTGGAGGAGAGCGTCGACCGCTCGCAGATCGCGAAGATCCAGTTCCAGGGGCTCGACTACCGGGAGCCCCTGCCGGGCTCGGCCGTGCTCTACAGCTTCCAGAAGGGCTACCGGGACAATCTCTCGGCCGTCCTCACGTACTCGCCCGCCGAGGCCAGGAAGACGCTCGACGCGGCCGGCTGGAAGCCCGGTCCCGACGGCGTCCGCACCAAGAACGGCAGGAAGCTGGAAGTCGGCTACACACTCCTCGGCGACGAGCCGCTGAGCAAGGCGACCGCGGGTGCCTTCGCCGCCATGCTGAAACCGGTCGGCGTCCGGCTCGTCGTCAGGAAGGCCGACGAAGCGGACTTCTCCAGGATCATCAGCGACCGGAAGTTCGACCTCTTCCTCTCGGGCAACCGGTCCATGGATCCCTTCGGTGCCCGTTACCTGTGCGACTTCTACTGCTCGGACCGCGATTCCAACATCACGGGCGCGGGCACACCAGCCCTGGACAAGGAGATCCGTGCCACCACCCGGATCGCCGATCTCGACCAGCAGGTCGCGGCCACCAACAAGGTCGAGCGCGAGGCGCTCAAGCAGTACGCCTTCCTGCCCCTGTACAGCGGCCCCTCGACGTACGCCGTGAAGAAGGGCCTCGCCAACGTCGGCGCGACCATCTTCTACAACCCGCTGCCGGAGACGGTCGGTTGGCAGAAGTAGTCTCCGACCGCGCACCCGGGCCGACGAAGGTCCGAGGCGTCAGATCCCGAGCCGGCGCGGCCCGCGCGGGGAGGCCGGGGCCCGCATGCCCCGCCCTCCCCGTGGGGGAGGCTCTAACCTTGCCCCCATGCCCGCCAAGTCCCGCCCCGGGGCGCCGCAGCCCGCGCCCGCGAGCGACGCGCCCGACGCCCGCCTGCTCACCGAGGCCGTGACCCGGCTGCGCCGTGCGCTGCGGGCGTCGATCCGTACGGACTACCCGTGGGAGACCCTCCCGATGGCGCAGGTCGAGCTGTTGCAGGTGCTCGGGGAGCACTCGCCGGCGCGGATCAGCGACCTCGCGACCAGGCAGCGCCTCGCGCCCAGCACCGTCAGCGGGCTGATCGGCCAGATGATCACCGCGGGTCTCGTCAGCCGCGAGGTCGACCCCGCCGACCGCAGGGCCTCCGTCGTCGCCCTCACCGACGCGGGCGCCGACCAGCTCGCCGCGTGGACCGCCGCGCACGAGCGCCGCATGGACGCCGCGCTCGCCGCGCTCGGCGACGCGGAGCGCCGGGCCGTCGCCGGCGCGCTGCCCGCCCTCTTCCAGCTGGCGGAGCATTTGGGCGGCCTGGCGGCCGACGCGCCGGCGGAGTGAGGCCGCGGCGTTTGTCGGGGCCACGGCGGGCGGTGCGTCGCCCGCGCGCACGGCCGGTGGACCGGTACGGCCACCTGCCGAAGCCCCCGGTCGTTACGCCACAATCGGGCCGGCGACCCGCGCGCCCTCCGGCAGCGGCGGCAGCTCGCGGCGCCTCAGAAGGACTCGGCCAGCGCGAACCCGACGAAGACCGCGCCCAGCCCGGCCACCACGGAGGCGACGACATTGGCCGCGGCGAAGAACCGCGCGCCGCTCTCGAACAGCCGCAGCGTCTCGAAGGAGAACGTGGAGTACGTGGTGAGCGCCCCGCACAGGCCCGTACCGAGCAGCAGTTGCAGGTGGTGCCCGGTGGCGCCCGACATGGCGGCGCCGGTCAGGACACCGAGGACGAACGAGCCGGCGACGTTGACGCTGAACGTCCCCCACGGGAACACCGTGCCGTGCCGGCCTTGGACCGAGCGGTCCGTGAGGTAGCGCAGGGGCGCGCCGACCGCGCCACCGACGATCACGAGCAGCAGGTCGATCACCGCTGGTCCCCTTCTGCGTCGTCTTCTGCGCCGTCGAACCCGACCACCTGGACAGGCTCCAGCGTGATCAGCCCTTCGATGTCCAGCTCCTCAAGCTGCGGCAGGAACGCCCGCACGCGCTCCTCGGTGTCGACGATCACCACCGCCACGGGCAGGTCGTCGGCCATCGAGAGCAGCCGCGTGGTGTGCACGACCTGGCGCCCCCCGAAGCCCTCCATGCCGTGGAAGATCGAGGCGCCCGTGAGACCCGCCCGGTGGGCGCGGTGCACGATCTCGCTGCACATGGGCTTGTGGTGCCAGGTGTCGGTGTCGTCGACCAGGACGGTCAGGCGCACCGCGGGGCGGGTACGTGCGGTCATGATGCACTCCGATCGGCCAGCAGCCTGCGGGTGGTCCACGCGCCGGCGAGGACGGCGGCGAGCGCTGCCGCGAGGGTCGCCACGAGGTAGGCGAGCGCGGTCGCCGCGTGTCCGCCGTCGACCAGGCGCTCGACGTCCACGCAGTACGTGGAGAAGGTGGTGAACCCGCCCAGCACCCCCGTGCCGAAGAACGGGCGCAGCAGCGGGTGGGCGGTGAAGATCTCGGTGACGGCGACCAGGAACGCCCCGATCACCAGACAGCCGACGACGTTGACCAGGAAGGTGGTCCAGGGAAAGGCGCCCTCGGGCGTCGGCCATATGAGCCCCGCCTCGTACCGGGCGACCGCGCCGATCGCACCGCCGACGGCGACCACCCCGAGCACGCCGTAGTGCGAGCGCCGCAGCTCCCGGCGCTGACGGATGTCCGTCATGTCGACATCGGGGTCAACGGGCTCCGGCGCGGCGGCCGACCGGGACTCCTCGGAACGCATACGTCTCCCTACGCGTGTGCCTCCCGGCCGTACGTCACGGACGGGGCGGACAGATCACGAGTAGGGACCGTTGGCGGCACCAGGTGCCGCGGTTCGGATACGGCGGGCCCCACCGCCGCGCTACGGCCGTGAAGGCCGTGGCTCATGTCCAGAATACAGGCCACGAGGGGGCCGGGCGCTGCGCACCCGGGTCACACGGCGGGTCCGGGCCCGGAGCACCTGTCCGCGCCACGCCGGGTCCCGGCCAGGGGGCGCCCGGGTCCCGCGCCTCGGCGTGACGCGTCGGGGGCACCGCGCCGCGCCACGCGGGCCCCGGGCCCTGCGGTGCCCGCGTGGAGCGGAGGTCCCGGCACCGGCGGCGCCCGCGTCACCGCCCCGTCCCGCGTCACCGCCTCGCGTCACGCCCCGCCGTGCGCGCGACCGCCGCCAGGCCGGCTGCCGCGCCGACGAGCTGGGTGCCCGCGCGGTGCACGACGCGCAGCGTGCGGGTGAGGTCGAGGCCGGTGACCGGCACCGCGGCCAGCGGGCCCGCGCGCAGCTCGGACGAGACGGCGAGGCTGCTGAGGACACCGGGCGCGACCGCCTCCGCGACGGCGGTCCTGACGGCGGTCGTGGAGGAGAGTGCGAGCAGCGGCGGCGCGAGCAGGGCCCCGGTGTGCGCCCGCAGCGCCTGTTCGAGGAACTGGCGTGTGCCCGAGCCGTGTTCGCGGCTCACCAGCGGTGTCGCCGCGAGCTCCGCCGGGGTGATGCCGGACCCGCGGCGCGCCCAGGGGTGCCCGGGGTGCACGATCACCGTCAGCTCGTCGCGGCCCACGGGCGACGTGCTCAGCCCGCGCGGCGGCTTCGGGCCCTCGACGAAGCCGACGCCGACGCGGTCACCGAGCACCGCGGCGGCCACGTCGTCGGAGTCGCCCGTGATCAGCGCGACGGTGGTGCCGGGCACGCGCCCGTGGAAGCGGACCAGCCAGTGCGGCAGCAGGTACTCGGCGACGGTCAGGCTCGCCGCGACCGCGAGCCTGCTCTCGCGGTGTGGTGCAGGGACGCGATGCCGGCCTCCAGGGCGCCCGCCGCGTCGAGCGCGGTCCTCGCCCAGTCGGCGACGAACGCGCCCTGCTCGGTGAGGCGGGAGCCGCGCGGGGCGCGGGTGAGGAGGGGGAGGCCGAGCCTGCGCTCCAGGTGGCGGATGCGGGCGCTCGCGGACGGCCGGCTGATCCCGTGGTGCCTGGCCGCCGCGCCCACGCCGCCCGCCTCCACGCCACCCTCTTCACCGCCGCCGCGGTGGTCCTCTACGCCCTGCTGCTCGGCGCCTGGCTCACCTTCGCCGCCCGCACGGCCCGCGCGAGCGCCCGCGGCGCGATCTTCCTGCCGCCGCCCACGGCGCCCTGATCCGGCTGCGGCAGCGTGCGGCGCCCGGTGGGCGGCCGCCGCTGCCGCTGACCGTGCCGGGGGCCGCCGTGCCGCCTGTCACACCGTCCTGGCGAGCCGATCGGCCAGCAGCCTGGCGAAGCGGGCCGGATCCGCCAGGCCCCCGCCCTCGGCGAGCAGGGCGGTGCCGTACAGCAGCTCGGCGGTCTCGGCCAGTTCCGGAGCGTCGGCCTGCCGCTCGTACGCCTCGCGCAGCCCGTCGACGAGCGGGTGCTCCGGGTTGAGTTCGAGGATCCGCTTGACCTTCGGGACCTCCTGGCCCATCGCCCGGTACATCCGCTCCAATGCCGGAGTCAGTCCTTCGGAGTCGCTCACCAGACAGGCCGGCGAGCTGGTCAGCCTGGTGGTCAGCCGGACGTCCTTGACGTCGTCCAGCGTCTCGTTGAGCCAGGTCAGCAGCGAGGCGTACGCGCCCGTCCGCTCCTCGGAGACCTCGTCGTCGGCCGGCAGGTCCACGGCGCCCCGCGCGACGGACCGCAGTGCGTGGCCCTCGTACTCGCGCACGGACTCGGTCCAGATCTCGTCGACCGGGTCGGTGAGCAGCAGCACCTCGTACCCCTTGGCGCGGAAGGTCTCCAGGTGCGGGGAGTTCTCGATCTGTGCGCGGCTCTCGCCGGTCATGAAGTAGATCGTGTCCTGGCCGTCCTTCATCCGGGTGACGTAGTCGGCCAGGGTGGTGGGCTCCTCGCCCACGGTGGAGGTGAACGAGGCGATGTCGAGGATCGCCTTGTGGTCCTCGGCGCCGTCGAGCAGGCCCTCCTTGACCGCCGCGCCGAACTCGTGCCAGAAGGCGCGGTACTTCTCGGCGTCGTCCCGCATCAGGCCCTTGACGGTCGACAGGACCTTCTTGGCCAGCCGGCGGCGGATCATGCGGATGTGCCGGTCCTGCTGGAGCATCTCGCGGGAGATGTTCAGCGACAGGTCGGCGGCGTCCACGACGCCCTTCACGAAGCGCAGGTGCGGGGGGAGGAGTTCACGGGTGTCGTCCATGATGAACACCCGCTTGACGTACAGCTGGATGCCGTGGCGGCCGTCGCGCTGGAAGAGGTCGTGCGGGGCACGGGAGGGGATGAACAGCAGCGCCTCGTACTCGAAGGTGCCCTCCGCCCGCATCTGGACGATCTCGAGCGGGTCCGACCAGTCGTGGGTGATGTGCCGGTAGAACTCGTGGTACTCCTCGTCCTTCACCTCGGAACGCGGCCTGGCCCAGAGGGCCTTCATCGAGTTCAGGGTCTCGTCGCCGAGCCGGATGGGGAACGAGATGAAGTCCGAGTACCGCTTGACGATCTCCCGGATCTTCCACTCGTCTGCATAGTCGTGGAGCGCGTCCTCCTCGTCGGCGGGACGCAGGTGGACGGTGACCTCGGTGCCCTCGGGCGCGTCCGCCACGGACTCGATGACGTAGGTGCCGCCGCCGTCCGACTCCCAGCGCGTGCCGGTCTCCTCGCCGGCCTTGCGGGTGAGGAGGGTGACGCGGTCGGCGACCATGAAGACGGAGTAGAAGCCGACGCCGAACTGGCCGATCAGCTCGGCGGACTCCTTGTTCTCCTTCAGCCTGCGCAGGGTCTCGGCGGTGCCGGACCTCGCGATGGTGCCGATGAGGCCGACCACGTCCTCCCGCGACATGCCGATGCCGTTGTCCCGCACGGTCAGGGTGCGGGCCTCCTTGTCGGCCTCGACGCGGATGTGCGGGTCGTCGGCCCGCAGGCGGTCGTCCTGGAGTCCGGCGAGGCGCCGCTTGTCCAGCGCGTCGGAGGCGTTGGAGATCAGCTCGCGCAGGAAGATATCCTTGTTCGAGTAGATCGAGTGGACCATCAGCTGCAGGAGTTGCCGCGCCTCAGCCTGGAACTCCAGCGTCTCCGTGCTCATTTCATCCCTTCCGGCCGCATGGACGTGTGCCCACCGATGCGGTCAAGAATGTGGCACACCGGCGAAGACTCGCACAACACCACCACGCCCGCCGCCCCGCCGGCTCCGAACGCAGGTCCACGCGAGGACGACCCGCACGGCTGTACCGGGCCGGACCGACGAGGGTGCTTTCCCCGGCCGCTGACCCGGCCTGTGCCGCCCGCAGGGAGAGAGGTGGATGTCGGAGACCTGGTGGTGATCCTCACCGCCCTCCATCTCGAATATCAGGAAGTGCGCCGAAAGTTGACCGGCCCGCAGGTGCACCGTCATGAGCGCGGGACGCGGTTCGAGGCAGGAACGGTGCAGGGCACCTCATGCCGTGTCGCGCTCGGCCTCACGAGCAGGGGAAAGCGCAAGCGTCTCCAGACGGCCGTGGACCTGTTCACCTACGTGGCCTTGCCGGTGATCTGCATGACCGTGTTCTGGTGCTCTCCCGCCGTCCCACCCCTTCTCGTGGCCCTCTCTTTCGTGCAGGCGCTCGCCTTGGTGGTACTGGGCTGGCAGTTCCTGCGCTACGCGGAGCGGTGAGGCTGCTCCGTCGCCCCGGACGCCCGACCCCCAGCGGCCGGGGGCCTCGGACCAGGGCTCGACGCCCCCGAGGCCCCCGGCCGCGTTCGCACGGGGGAGCGCCGCGCTACGGCCAGACCAGGCAGTACGGCTGGTGGCCGGCCTCGTGCAGGCGGTGTGAGAAGTCCTGCCACTCGTGGAGGAGTTGGTAGACGTCGAAGGCGTCGCGCGGGCCGCCGCGGTCGGGGACCGTGGACCAGATGAAGGCCGCGGCGCCGACCGACTCCTCGCCGACGCCGCGCAACGGGTCGACCGCCGTCATCGGGAGCTTGACGACCGCGTAGTCCGGGTGCAGCACGACCAGTTCGAGCGGCGGGACCCGGTAGAGGGGCATGCCCTGGATGCCGGTGAGGACCATCGCGGCTATGGTCTCCGGCTTGATCTTGGTGAACATCCCGCCCATGCCGAGCTCGTCGCCCCCGAGTTCCTCGGGGCGCATCGAGATGGGGACACGGGCGGCCGTCGCGCCGTCCGGCGCGCCGAAGTACTTGTAGGTCACCCCCACGCGGCCACCACTCCTGCTCGTCGGCTGCGGCTGATCATGCTGATCATGCCGCTGCCGTTCGCGGTCGTGATGCTCGCGCTGTCGGTCGTTGCGCCGGTGCCTGCCCCGCCGGGCAGGCTCGGGTCCCAGGCCGTCCGTCCCCTCGCCCAGTCCGCCACCGCGATGCATATCTCCACCCGACCACTCGCAGCTCCGGCCGCGCAACCCGATCATCGTGACAGTGACCTCCCCCGCAGACGCTCCGTGAAACACCTGTCCGCAAGAACATCCGGGCCTCTGACACCATGGATTGCGTGAGCTTCCCCTTTGATGCTGATGCCCCAGTTTCGCAGACACTCTTCGCGCGTGCGGCCCGAGTGACCCCCGGCGGGGTCAACTCTCCCGTACGCGCCTTCGGCGCCGTCGGCGGCACGCCCCGGTTCATGGCCTCCGGCAGCGGTCCCTACCTCACCGACGCGGACGGCAGGGAGTACGTCGACCTGGTGTGCTCGTGGGGCCCGATGATCCTCGGGCACGCGCACCCGCGGGTGGTCGAGGCGGTGCAGGCGGCGGTGGCGCGCGGCACGTCCTTCGGCGCGCCCACCGAGGGGGAGGTCGCGCTCGCCGAGGAGATGGTCGCGCGGGTCGCGCCGCTCGACGAGGTGCGTCTCGTGTCATCCGGGACGGAGGCGACGATGTCCGCGATCCGGCTGGCCCGCGGCTACACAGGGCGGGCCAAGGTCGTGAAGTTCGCGGGCTGCTATCACGGCCATGTGGACGCGCTGCTCGCGTCCGCCGGCTCCGGCCTCGCCACCTTCGCGCTGCCCGACACCCCGGGCGTGACGGGCGCGCAGGCGGGCGACACGCTCGTACTGCCGTACAACGACCTGGACGCCGTGCGCGAGGCGTTCGCCGCGCACCCCGGCGAGATCGCCTGCGTGATCACCGAGGCATCGCCGGGCAACATGGGCGTCGTGCCGCCGCGCGAGGGCTTCAACGCGGGCCTGCGGCAGCTGTGCCACGACAACGGCGCCCTGTACGTCTCGGACGAGGTGATGACCGGCTTCCGCACCTCGAAGGCGGGCTGGTACGGGATCGACGGCGTGGCGCCCGACCTGATGACGTTCGGCAAGGTCATGGGCGGCGGCTTCCCGGCCGCCGCGTTCGGCGGCCGGGCCGAGATCATGCAGCGCCTGGCCCCCGCGGGCCCGGTCTACCAGGCGGGCACCCTGTCGGGGAACCCGGTGGCGACCGCCGCGGGCCTCGCGCAGCTGCGGCTCCTCGACGACGCCGCGTACGCCGCGGTCGACGCGGTCTCCGCGCAGGTGCGCGAGCTGGTGTCCGGGGCGCTGACCAAGGAGGGCGTGGCGCACCGGGTGCAGACGGCGTCGAACATGTTCTCCGTGTTCTTCACCGACCGGGAGGTGCGGGACTTCGAGGACGCCAAGCGGCAGGACACATACCGCTTCACCGCGTTCTTCCACGCGATGCTGGCCAGGGGCGTCTACCTGCCGCCCTCGGCGTTCGAGGTGTGGTTCCTGTCCACCGCGCACGACGAGCGCGCGGTCGAGCGGATCGCCGCCGCCCTGCCCGAGGCCGCCCGCGCCGCAGCCCGCGCCGAGCCGCCCGCGGCCTGACCCGCGAGCCGGCGCCGACGGCCCGGTCCGCGATCTGCCGTCTGCCGCCCGAGCGGGCCGGCCCCCGCCCGGCGGGGCGCCGGAACGGGACTGCCCCCGCAGCGCGGGACCGCCCCGCCGGGTGGGACCGTTGCCGGATCGGCCCGCCTCCCCGGGCGGGCCCTCCCCGGGCGGGACCGCCGCCCGCAGCCTGACCCGCCGCCCGCCGGGCGGGACCGCCCCGCCGGGTGGGACCGCCGCCGGGTGGTACCGCCGTCGCGGGGCGGCCCCGCGGCGGTACCGCCCCCGCGGGGGCGGCCCGTCGTCATACGAGAGTGCCGAAGGATTCGTGATGAGCAACAGCCTCAACGCCGCAGACCCGGACGAGCTGACCGTGGTCCACGTGATGCGCCACGGCGAGGTGCACAACCCGGACGGCGTGCTGTACGGGCGCCGGCCCGGGTACCACCTCTCCGACCTCGGTGTGCGCATGGCCGAGCGGGTCGCCGAGCACCTCGCGGACCGGGACATCACCCTGGTCGTCGCCTCCCCGCTGGAGCGCGCGCAGGAGACGGCCGCGCCGCTCGCGAAGGCGAAGGGCCTCGACGTCGCGACCGACATCCGGCTCATCGAGGCGGCGAACATCTTCGAGGGCAAGACCTTCGGCGTCGGGGACGGCGCGCTGCGCAAGCCCGCGAACTGGAAGTACCTGACCAACCCGTTCCGCCCGTCCTGGGGCGAGCCGTACGTCGACCAGGTCGTGCGGATGACGGGCGCGCTGGCGAAGGCGCGCGACCTGGCCCGCGGCCACGAGGCGGTCTGCGTCAGCCACCAGCTGCCGATCTGGATCCTGCGCAGCTTCGTCGAGGGCCGCAGGCTCTGGCACGACCCGCGCCGCCGCCAGTGCACGCTGGCGTCGCTGACGACGTTCACGTACCGGGGCGACCGGATCGTCTCGGTGGGCTACTCGGAGCCCGCCCGCGACCTGGTGCCCGCGCACCTGCTGCCCGGCGGCAAACCCCAGCCGGGGGCGGGCAAGGCGTTCGGCGCATAGGACATACCCGGACGGAGTAGGGCGTAAAGGACCGTGCGCCCCATCGCTGCGTCTCGCATTCGTAAAGATACGATAATTCCATGAACCGCCGTGTTTGGTGCACTGTCTCACGGTTTGTCGCTTGTAAAAAATGTGATGAACCGACAAGTGCCTGACCTGTGCTTGCCGGTCACCAGTGATCGCACACGGATGGGGACGGTATGCGCAGCATCAGCCGGAGAGATCTGCTCGGGGCAGGAATGGGCGCGGCGGCGGCGGTCGGACTCGCCGCCTGCGGCGCCGAGAAGGCCACGGGCCACCACGCGTCGGCCGAGGCGACCGGCAAGGCGGGCAAGGACGCCGCCGCCGGCGCCCCGCCGAAGAAGGCCGTCACCCTCATCGGGGACGGCTCCACCGCCGACACGGGCAAGCAGCCCAACCAGCCGCCGGCCCCCGAGCCGCTGGAGCCGGGCCAGACACCGCCGCAGTTCGTCGTCTTCTCCTGGGACGGCGCGGGCGAGGTGGGTACGGGCCTCTTCACCCGCTTCCTCGACCTGGCGCAGCAGCACGACGCCAAGATGACCTTCTTCCTCTCCGGGCTCTACCTGCTGCCCGAGGGGAAGAAGCACCTCTACCGGCCGCCCAACAACCCGGTCGGCGCGTCGGACATCGGCTACCTCACCGACGCGCACATCAAGGACACCCTCGCCTGCGTGCGCCGCGCCTGGAACGACGGCCACGAGATCGGCACCCACTTCAACGGCCACTTCTGCTCGGGCAGCGGCTCCGTCGCCAACTGGTCGCCCGAGCAGTGGCGCAGTGAGATCGACCAGGCCATGTCGTTCGTCACGACCTGGAAGACCAACTGCGGCAGCACCGAAGGCGAGCCGCTGCCGTTCGACTACCGCAAGGAGCTCATCGGCGGCCGCACCCCCTGCCTGCTCGGCCAGGAGCAGCTGCTGCCGACCGCGGCCGCGCTCGGCTGGCGCTACGACGCCTCGTCGCCCGGCGGCACGCAGACCTGGCCGACCAAGAAGCAGGGCCTGTGGGACTACCCGCTCCAGGGCATCCCCTTCCCCGGGCACAGCTTCGAGGTGCTGTCGATGGACTACAACATCCTCGCCAACCAGTCGAAGAACTCCACCCAGGGCATGACCTCCCGCTACGCGGGCTGGCGCCAGCAGGCCACCCAGTCGTACCTGGCCGGCTTCCAGCGGGCGTACGAGACCAACCGCGCGCCCTTCTTCATCGGCAACCACATGGAGACGTGGAACGGCGGCATCTACATGGACGCCGTCGAGGAAGCCCTGAAGCAGATCGCGGGCAGGCCGGAGGTGCGGCTCGTCTCGTTCCGCCAGTTCACCGACTGGCTGGACGCGCAGGACCCCGCGATCCTCGGCAAACTCCAGGGCCTGGAGGTCGGGCAGGCGCCCACGGGCGGCTGGAACACCTACCTCAAGGCGGCCTGACCGGGACGAACACGTACACAACGCCCGTACGGGGGCCGGTCGGTGTGAAACCCGCCCCCGTGCCGGGACCGCCGCTGGTCCGCCGGGTGGCACAGGTCCGGCTCACCCGGCCCTTACAACGGGCCCTTGGGGCGGCCCGGACACCGAGGGGGGTGGGCGGGATTGCCCGAAACGCCCATGCGAAACTTTTCACATGAACTTCGGCCGCGCCCCCCGACGCACCACCGCGCGCACCCGCTCCCGCCGGGCGGCGCGCGCCGCCGTCCTGCCGGTCGCCGTGGTCACCGCCGCCCTCGCGCTCACCGCGTGCGGCAGCGGCAAGTCCGGCGGAGGCGGCAACACGAACTTCGTCGCGAGCACCTCCGACGGCATCGACACCGTCCCGAAGGCCGACCGCAAGGCGGTGGGCGCCATCAAGGGCACCACCCTGGACGGCAAGCCCCTGGACGTCTCCTCGCTCAAGGGCAAGGTCGTCGTCCTCAACGTCTGGGGCTCCTGGTGCTCGCCCTGCCGCGCCGAGGCTCCCCACCTCGCGAAGGTCGCGGGCGCCACTCAGGGCAAGGGCGTGCAGTTCGTGGGCATCGACACCCGGGACACCAACAAGGACCAGGGCGTCGCCTTCGAGAAGAACTACGCGATCCCGTACCCCAGCCTGTACGACCCGACCGGGCGGCTGCTGCTCTCCGGCTTCCCCAAGGGGACGCTCAACCCGCAGGCCATCCCGTCCACGATCGTGCTCGACCGGCAGGGGAAGATCGCCGCGCGCGCCCTCCAGGCCCTTGACGAGGCCAAACTCAAGAAGATGATCGACCCGCTGATCGCGGAGAAGTGATCCCGTGCACGGCGTACAGGCCCTCGCGGTGACGGGCTACAACACCACCGTCACGAGCGGCGCGCTGCTGCTCGCGCTGCCCGTCGCGGTTCTCGGCGGCCTCGTCTCCTTCTTCTCCCCGTGCGTCCTGCCGCTCGTGCCCGGCTACCTCAGCTACGTGACCGGAGTCACGGGCTCCGACCTCGGCCAGGCGCGGCGCGGCCGGATGGTCACCGGCGCGAGCCTCTTCGTGCTCGGCTTCACGGCCGTCTTCGTCTCCGGTGGCGCGCTTTTCGGCTTCGCGGGGCAGAACCTCCAGGACCACAGGGGCGTCCTTTCCCGGGTGCTCGGGGTGCTGATGATCCTCATGGGCCTCTTCTTCGCCGGGCTGATGCCCTGGATCACCCAGCGCGAGGTGCGCATCCACAAGCGGCCCGTCTCGGGCCTGGTCGGCGCGCCGCTGCTCGGCGCGCTGTTCGGGGTCGGCTGGACGCCCTGTCTCGGGCCGACCCTCTCCGCCGTCAACATGCTCGCTTTCAGCCAGGCCAGTGCCGGACGCGGGGCCGTGCTGTCCGTCGCGTACTGTCTGGGGCTCGGGGTGCCCTTCGTGGTCGCGGCCGTCGCGTTCCGCAAGGCCCTGGGCGCCTTCGGCTGGGTCAAGCGCCACTACGCGTGGGTCATGCGGATCGGCGGCGGCATGATGGTCGCCACCGGGCTGCTGCTCGTGACCGGCGTGTGGGACGGCATCCTTCAGCAGACGCAGTCGTGGTCCAACGGCTTCTCGGTGGGGATCTAGCACCATGGGCAACACAGACACGCAGCCCGGCCGCGGCCGGGCCGCCGCCGGCGACGGTGAAGAAGCCGCCGACACGGCCGTGGGAACCGCCGACGCGACGGCGGGGGCCGCCGACGCCGCCGTCGATGACGACACCGCCGCGTCCGCCCGTACCCAGGACGAGGCCGACGCGCGCGAGATCGGCGCCGCCGGGTCCCAGCTGTCGACCGCGCCCCGCGAGGAGCCGCTGATCTCGGGCCCCACGCTCGGTCCTGTCGGCTGGGTCCGCTGGTTCTGGCGCCAGCTCACCTCCATGCGCATCGCGCTGCTGCTGCTCCTGCTGCTGTCGCTCGCCGCGATCCCCGGCTCCCTGATCCCGCAGGCAAGCGCGGACCAGAACAAGGTCGACACCTTCATGGCCGACCACACCACGCTCGGGCCGGTCTACGACAAGCTCCAGCTGTTCCACGTGTACAGCTCGGTGTGGTTCTCCGCGATCTACATCCTGCTGTTCATCTCGCTGATCGGCTGCATCATCCCGCGGTCCTGGCAGTTCGTCGGCCAGCTGCGCGGCCGTCCGCCCGGCGCGCCGCGCCGCCTCACCAGGCTGCCCGCGTACACCACCTGGCGCACCCGGACGGAGCCCGAGGCCGTACGCGAGGCCGCGCTCGCAGTGCTCAGGCGGCGCAGGTTCCGCGCCCACGTGGTCGGCGACGCGGTCGCGGCCGAGAAGGGCTATCTGCGCGAGGCCGGGAACCTCGTCTTCCACGTGGCGCTGATCGTGATGCTGCTCGCCTTCGCCTCCGGCTCCCTGTTCAAGTCGGAGGGCGGCAAGCTGATCATGGAGGGGGACCAGGACGGGTTCTCCAACACGCTCAGCCAGTACGACGACTTCACGTCGGGCCCGCTCTTCGACACCGCGAACCTCGCGCCCTTCTCCTTCTCGCTCGACGACTTCGTCGGCACGTACGAGCGCAGCGGCCCCGAGGTCGGCACCGCCCGCACCTTCCAGGCGGACATCCACTACTCCGAGGGTCCGGGCGACAAGGACCACAAGGCCGTCATCAAGGAGAACCACCCCTTGAAGGTGGAGGGCTCCAACGTCTACCTGATCTCGCACGGCTACGCGCCGTCCGTCACGGTCAGGGACGGCAGGGGCAAGGTCGTCTTCCACGGCAACACCCCGCTGCTGCCGTTCGACAAGAACCTCTCCTCCAGCGGTGCCATCAAGGTGATGGACGGCTACCGCGACAAGGACGGCAAGAAGGACCAGCTGGGCTTCGCGGCGCTGTTCGTACCGACGTTCGGCGGCAAGGGGCAGATGCTCTCGCAGTTCCCCGCCCCCGACTTCCCGGTCCTCAACATCGGCGCCTACCACGGCGACCTCGGTGTCGACTCCGGCATCCCGCAGAACGTCTACCAGCTGAACACGAAGACCCTGAAACCGTTCAAGGACTCCAAGGGGCAGATCCTCAAGCAGAGCCTGCTGCCCGGCGAGACCCTGAAACTGCCGGGCGGCGCGGGCTCCCTCACCTTCGACAAGGGCCCGATCAAGGAGTGGGCGAGCTTCCAGATCACCCACCAGCCGGGCGAGCTCTGGGCGCTCGGCGGCGCGGTCGCCGCCATCCTCGGGCTCGCGGGCTCCCTGTTCATCCAGCGGCGCCGCGTCTGGGTCAGGGCCGTCGAGGGCCCCGACGGCGTGACCGTCCTGGAGATGGCGGGACTCGGCCGCAGCGAGTCCGCGAAACTCCCCGAGGAGCTTGGCGACCTGGCCGTCACGCTCATTCCCGAGGCGCCCCCGGCGCCCGATCCTGACGCCGACGACGCGGGCGAAGCCTCCGCCGCCGCACCAGCCGAACACGCCGAAGGGGCGCAGAAGTGATCCTCGCCGCCGCAACCAACGAGAATTTGGCCCACACCAGCAATGTGCTGATCTACTCGGCCATGGCCGTGTACATGCTGGCCTTCTTCGCGCACATCTTCGAGTGGATCTTCGGGAGCCGCAGCAAGGTCGCCCGTACGGCCGCCGCGCTGACCGGCACCGCCGCCGAGGAGACGGCGAAGGACGCCGACACGGTCACCGTGAAGGTCACCGCCAAGGGCGGCGGCACGACCGTCCTGGAGCGGCCGAAGGTCATCACCCGCTCCGCCTCGGGATCCCGCGACGTGCCGGACGGCCCCGGCGCGGACGGCGGCGACGTGCAGGGCGACATGTGGGGCAGGATCGCGCTGTCCCTGACGGTGCTCGCCTTCTTCATCGCCGCGGGCGGCGTCCTCACCCGCGCCCTGTCGGTGCAGCGCGCGCCGTGGGGCAACATGTACGAGTTCAGCATCACGTTCTCGACGGTCGCCGTGGGCGTGTACCTGGGCCTGCTCGCGTCGCGGAAGCTCAACATCCGCTGGCTGGGGCTGCCGCTGGTGGCGACCGTGCTGCTGACGCTCGGCCTCGCCGTCACCGTGCTGTACACCGCGAGTGACCAGCTGGTGCCCGCGCTCCACTCGTACTGGCTGTGGATCCACGTCTCCACCGCGATCTTCTGCGGCGCGGTCTTCTACGTCGGCGCCGTCGCCACCCTGCTCTACCTCTTCCGCGACCGGTACGAGATGAAGCTGATCGCGGGCGAGAAGGTCAGCGCCTTCGCCACCTCGGTGCTCGAACGGCTGCCCGCGGCGGCCACCCTCGACAAGCTCGCCTACCGCGTCAACGCGGCCGTCTTCCCGCTGTGGACGTTCACGATCATCGCGGGCGCCATCTGGGCGGGCAGCGCGTGGGGCCACTACTGGGAGTGGGACCCGAAGGAGACCTGGTCCTTCATCACCTGGGTCGCCTACGCCGGCTACCTGCACGCGCGTGCCACGGCCGGCTGGAAGGGCCGCAAGGCCGCCTCGCTCGCGCTGGTCGCCTTCGCGTGCTTCCTCTTCAACTACTACGGCGTCAACATCTTCGTCTCGGGCAAGCACTCGTACGCGGGCGTGTGACGCGCGCGTCCCCGTACACCGCACGGGCGTGCCCCGGCCGGAATCCTGACATCCGGCCGGGGCACGCCTCTGTGCGGCGGTGGGGCCGCTCGGCGGCGGGGCTCAGCGGCGGGGCCGCCACCCCTTCTCCTGCCGCGGCACCTTCTGGTGCGTGGTCGGCAGGGTCGGCGGAGGCAGCGTCGCCACCTCCTGCTGGGCCTCGGCGAGCTGCTCCGCGGTGTCCGTGGGCAGCTTCGGCGGGCGGGGCGCCGCCTGGCGGAAGCCGAACGCCGACGTCAGGTCGCCGAACGTACGGCGGCGCCACTGGCTGATGTTGGGCTCGCGCACGCCGGTGACGCGCTCCAGGAACCGGAGCACGGACGTGTGGTCGAACGCCTCGCCCGCGGCCCAGCCGCCCACCGTCCACGGCGAGACGACGACGCACGGCACGCGGAAGCCCGCGCCGATGGGGAGCCCGTCGATGTACTCGTCCACCGTGCCGGGCCTCGGCGTGGGCGGCACGACGTGGTCGAAGAGGCCGTCGTTCTCGTCGTAGTCGAGGATGAACGCGGTCTTGCGCCACAGCTCGGGGTTGGAGGCGATCGCCTCGATCTTCGAGGCGACGTAGTCGGCGCCCGCCGCGGGCAGGTAGTCCGGGTGTTCGGACTGGGTGCTGGTGCAGATGATCCAGGAGACGGTGGGCAGGCGCCCGGCCCGCGCGTCCGCCTCGAACGCGCCCGCCGGGCCCGGCTGCACGCCCTTGTCGTACAGCGGGTCGCCGGGCTTCGCGTTCTTGAAGTTCGCGAAGTTCTCCAGCATGTTGCAGCCGTAGTCGTCCTCCTCCTGGTACACCTTCCAGGACACGCCGGCCGCTTCGAGGCGCTCCGCGTACGTGGTCCAGGTGTATCCGCTGTCGGGGGCGACGTTGCTGATGATCGGGCCGCCGTGGGTGCCGTTCGGGTCGACCGTGCCGGTCATCCAGAACATGCGGTTGGGCCAGGTCGGGCCCATCATCGAGCAGAAGTAGTTGTCGCACACGGTGAACGCCTCGGCCAGCGCGAACTGGAACGGGATGTCCTCGCGCGTGTAGTAGCCCATCACGTACGGGCCGTTCCTGCCGTCGGCCGCGCGGTGGGCGGGCAGCCAGTTGTCCATCTTCCCGTTGTTCCAGGCGCTGTGCTGGACCGACCAGGCGTGGCTGGTGGAGGGGATGGCCTGGGCGCTGCTGCTGTGCGTGTCCAGGTGGAACGGCAGCATGTAGCCGTCGGGGGTGCCGGGGTCGGGCTGGTAGAAGACGGGACGGCCGTTCGGAAGGCGCTTCGCGGCCGGGTCGCCGAAGCCGCGCACGCCCTTCATCGTGCCGAAGTAGTGGTCGAAGGAGCGGTTCTCCTGCATCAGCAGGACGACGTGCTCGATGTCGTCGATCGAGCCGCGCCGTGGCGGGCCCGCGGCTACGGCCTTCTGGACGGAAGGCGGCAGCAGGCTGAGCGCGGCGCCGCCGGCCGCGGCCCCGGCGGCGGAGCCGAGGAGTCTGCGACGGGTCATGTCGGGCATGGGGGTACCCACTTCCCTTGCGGAGTGAGAGGGCGGAACAGGCCGCGCACGACTCTCTCCGGCCGGGTGCGCGGAAAGTGAGGGCATTTCGGTGAACGCCCGGCCAAGCAACGGCAAAAGGATCAAGCGGTGGCAAAGTGTGCTTCCGGCGCGGCCGGTTGGGGCGTACGGGGCGGTACGGCCGGGGGCCGTGGCCGCGGAACGCCTGGTGGGGAGGGTCAGGACAGTGTCGCTGACGGAGTGTCAGTACGGGGTGTGCGACGCGGAGCCGGGGCGGCGGCGCGGGTGGCGCGCGACGGGTGGCGCGGGCGGGCCCGGCGGGGCCGCGCCACCGCGCGGCCATCCCTTCTTCACCTGCCGTGACGCCCCCGCGACACCCCGGGTGGGCAGGGGGCGGAGCCGGCGGACCGCCCGCCGCGGGGGCCCGGCGTTCCGCCCGTACGGACGGCGGCCGAACGGGCGGGACGGGGCCGCGGCGCGCACGGGGGAGCGCGGGGGGAAGGGGCGGCGGGCCCGGTGGCGGGGCCCGCGCTGCCGGTGGCCGATACTGGGGGGCATGGCTTACGACGATCTTCGCTCGCTGCTGAGGGCCCTGGAGCGCGAGGGCGACCTCAAGCGCGTGAAGGCCGAGGTCGACCCGTATCTGGAGGTCGGCGAGATCACCGACCGGGTGAACAAGGCGGGCGGCCCCGCGCTCCTCTTCGAGAACGTGCGCGGCTCCGCGATGCCGCTTGCGATGAACGTGTACGGCACGGACCGCAGGCTGCTGAAGGCGCTCGGGCTCACCTCCTACGCGGAGATCAGCGAGAAGATCGGCGGGCTGCTCAAACCGGAGCTGCCGCACGGCTTCGTCGGGGTGCGCGACGCCTTCGGCAAGCTGGGCTCGATGGTCCACGTGCCGCCGAAGAAGGTGAAGGAGGCGCCGGTCCAGGAGGTCGTGCGCACCGGTGACGACGTGGACCTGGACGCGCTGCCCGCGCTGTTCACCTGGCCCGAGGACGGCGGCTCCTTCTTCAACCTGGGCCTCACGCACACCAAGGACCCCGAGACGGGCGTGCGCAACCTCGGCCTCTACCGGCTCCAGCGGCACGACCGGCGCACCCTCGGCATGCACTGGCAGATCCACAAGGACAGCCGCAACCACTACGCGGTGGCGGCGCGGCGCGGCGAGCGGCTGCCGGTCGCGATCGCCTTCGGCTGCCCGCCTGCCGTGACGTACGTCTCGACGGCGCCGCTGCCCGGCGACATCGACGAGTACCTGTTCGCCGGGTTCCTGCAGGGGCGGCGCATCGAGATGGTCGACTGCAGGACCGTCCCGCTCCAGGTGCCCGCGGCGGCCGAGGTGGTGCTCGAAGGCTGGCTCGAACCGGGGAAGACGCTGCCCGAGGGGCCGTTCGGCGACCACACCGGCTTCTACACGCCGCAGGAGGAGTTCCCCGCGCTGACCGTCGACTGCGTGACGACGCGCAGGCGCCCGCTGCTCCAGTCCATCGTGGTCGGCAGGCCGCCGACGGAGGACGGGCCGCTGGGGCGGGCCACCGAGCGGTTCTTCCTGCCGTTGCTGAAGATCATCGTGCCGGACATCGTGGACTACCACCTGCCGGAGGCGGGCGGCTTCCACAACTGCGCGATCGTCTCGATCGACAAGAAGTACCCCAAGCACGCGCAGAAGGTGATGCACGCCATCTGGGGCGCCCACATGATGTCGCTCACCAAGCTGATCGTGGTGGTGGACGCCGACTGCGACGTGCACGACCTGCACGAGGTGGCGTGGCGCGCGCTCGGCAACACCGACTACGCGCACGACCTGACCGTCGTGGAGGGTCCGGTCGACCACCTCGACCACGCCTCGTACCAGCAGTTCTGGGGCGGCAAGGCCGGGATCGACGCGACGAGGAAGCTCCCCGAGGAGGGGTACGCGCGCGAGGGCGGCTGGCCGCATATGGTCGTACCGGACCGGGAGACGGCGGCGCTTGTCGACCGCCGGTGGAAGGAGTACGGGCTGTGAGCACCACGGCGGACGGGGCCATCGGCGGCCCGGAACCGATCCACGGCGGCAGGGTCCGGGCCTTCCTGCGGCTCGTCATGATCGAGCACTCGGTGTTCGCGCTGCCCTTCGCCTACATCGCGGCGCTCACCGCGATGGAGCAGCTCGACGACAGCGTCCACTGGTGGAAGCTGCTGCTCGTGACCGTCGCCATGGTGGGCATGCGGACGTTCGCGATGGCCTGCAACCGGATCATCGACCGGGAGATCGACGCGCGGAACCCGCGCACGGCGGGCCGCGAGCTGGTGACCGGCGCGGTGTCGGTCCGCTCGGCGTGGACCGGCGCGATCGTCGCGCTGCTGGTGTTCCTCGCGGCGGCGGCGCTGCTGGGCCCGCTCTGCCTGGCGCTGGCGCTGCCCGCGGCCGTGCCGATGGTGGTGTATCCGTACGGCAAGCGCTTCACGTCCTTCCCGCACGCCATCCTCGGCATCGCGCAGGCCATCGGCCCGATCGGCGCGTGGATCGCGGTGACCGGCAGCTGGTCGTGGGACGCGGTGATCCTGGGCCTCGCGGTGGGCGTCTGGATCGGCGGCTTCGACCTGATCTTCGCCTGCCAGGACGTGCGCGCCGACCGCGCCCACGGCGTGCGGTCGGTCCCCGCGCGCTTCGGCATCCCCGCTGCGCTGCACGGGGCGCGCGCCGCGCACGTCGTCACCACGGCCCTGCTCGCCTGGTACGGCGCCGCCACCGGCGCGGGCGTCCTGTACTGGATCGGCCTCGCGGTCGTGGCCGCCGCCTTCCTCTACGAGCACACGATCGTCCGCCCCCACGACCTCTCCCGCCTCAACCGTGCCTTCTTCCAGGTCAACGGCTTCATCGGCATCGCACTCTTCGTCTTCGCCCTGGCCGACCTGATCGCCAGGGGCCTGCGCGGCTGACGCGGGCCGGGGGCTGGCACCTCTCGGCTCCGGAGCGCTGACCGGCCCGCGCCGCGTGCTCCGCGGGGTCAGGCCGCGGGGGTGAGGCGGGTGCGGGCCCACTCCTCGAAGGAGGTCAGGGGGACGCCGAGGGCGCGGGCGAACTCGGGGCGGGCGGGCTGGCCGGTCTCGTTCATCATCTGGTGGCCCGCGCCCATGGGCGGCATGCCGGCGGCGACCGCCTCGTCCAGGGCCATGTCGGGCGCGGTCAGCTCGGTGCCGAGGGCGGCGGAGAGGACCTCGGCGATCCGGGTCATCGGCAGGTAGTCGCTGGCGAGTTCGAGCTCCACGCGGTGGAAGCGCTCCGGGTCGGCGATCGCGGCGGCGGCTGCGGCGCCGATGTCGTCCACGGCGACCAGCGAGAGCCGGGTGTCCGGCTTGAGCAGGCTCACGATGCCGCCCTCGACGCCCCGGGGGAACAGGAACTCCATGGAGGGCAGGAAGTTCTCCATGAAGAAGCCGGGCTTGATCAGGGTCCAGTACCTGAACCCCGCCTCACGCACCCGGTCCTGGATGCCCGTCTTGGTCGCGTAGTACGGCTCCATCGCGGCCCAGCGGCCCTCGGCCCAGCCGGGCGCCGCGGTGTGCTGCCCGGCGCCTGAGACCGAGGTGTGGACGAACTGCCCGACGCCCGCGTCCCGCGCCGCCCCGATCAGGCGGGCGGCCTGGGCTAGCTCGCCCTCGAAGCCGCCGCCGGCCAGGTCGGGCATCTGGACGGAGAAGACGGCGCGCGCCCCCTCGGCGGCGCGGGTGAGCGAGTCGCGGTCGTCGAGGTCCCCGGTGACCAGCTCGGCGCCGAGCGCCTCGACGGCCCGTGCGCGGTCGGTGCCCGGGCCGCGGACGAGGGCGCGTACGGGGACGCCGGCGGCGAGCAGGGCGCGCGCGGTGGCGCCGCCCTGCCTGCCGGTGGCGCCGGTGACCAGGACGGGGGCTGTGGTGGCTGACATGAGGCTCCTCGGGCAGGGGTGGCGGGAGACCAGAAACGGCGGGGCCCACCGTTTCTTCTTCGGTACGATACGGAGGGGCCCGCCGCTTGGCAATGTCGGAGGTGATCACATGCCCGGTCAGCGCGCCGACGCGCGGCGCAACTACGCGCGCATCCTCGCGGTCGCGGAGGCGGAGGTCGCCGCGCACGGCGCCGACGCCTCCCTTGAGCAGATCGCCCGCGTCGCCGGGGTCGGCTCGGCGACCGTGCGCCGGCACTTCCCCGGCCGCCGCGCCCTGCTCGACGCGGTCTTCCGGGAGCGCATCGAGGCCCTCTGCGAGCGCGCCCGCGCCCTGGCCGACGCACCGGACGCCCGCGCCGCGCTGCTCGCGTGGCTGCGTGCGCTCACCGCGTACTCCGCGTCGGCGCGTGGCATGGCCGCGGCGATGGCGCCCGACGGGGCGTTCGACGAGGAAGCGGTGCACAGCTGCTCAGCGGTGCTCGGCGAGGCGTGCGGGGCGCTGCTGCGCCGCGCGGCGGACGAGGGCGTGGTCGGCGCCGGGGTGACGGTCGCCGACCTGATCACCCTGGTCACCGGCATCGCGCTGGCCACGGAGCACCACCCGGAGGCCGCCGCTGAGGCGGACCGGCTGCTCACCCTGGCCTTCGTGGGGGTCAGCCCGGAGCGGTGAGACCGCCGCGCCGGGTTCCGCCGCATGGCCTCAGTGGGACGGCTCCGCGCGCCGGTCTCTGCGCGTGGTGTCCGCGCGGCGCGCTTCGCCGGGTCGGCGCCGCGCGCCGGGCTCCGCGCGGGCGTCCGCCGCTACAGGCCCGGCGGCAGCGGCGCCGCCCGCGGCCCGCGCTCCCGGCGGAACAGGAAG
>NZ_BAABEP010000075.1:0-29362 GCF_039540215.1 Streptomyces tremellae | reverse complement strand
CCGGCACCTGCGGGGCGCCGGCCCCGGCGGGGGCGCCTGCCGGGGTGCCCGCGCCGGCCGGGCTGCCCGTGCTCCCGCCCTGCCGCGCCCGCGGCACGGAGGGCTGCGCCGGCCCGGGAACGTACGGCCCGGGGACGTACGGCCCGGTCCCGTGCACGGCCGCGCCCGCAGGGCCCGTAGCGGCGCCGCCCGGGGCCGCCCCGGGCGCGGAGCCCGCGCCCGTGCCGCCGCGGTCCGCGGCTCCCCCGGTGACCAGGCGCAGATGCCCCTCGCCGTCCGGCGCCGTGGCCACGGCGGGCTCGCGGGTGCCGGGTGCGAGCGTCAGCGTGGACTCGCCGAGCCGCAGCCACGCGCCCCAGGCCATGGGGACCTGCGCGGGGCCGACCGCCGCGCCGTCGAGCGACGTGCCGTTCGTCGAGCCGAGGTCCGCGACCGTCACCGTGCCGCCGGGCGCGACCGTCACCGCGCAGTGCAGCCGCGACACGTCCGGGTCGTCGAGCGGCACGTCCGCCTCGGCCGACCTGCCGATCACCACCCGGCCGCCGTGCAGCAGGTGCACCCCGCCCGCGTCCGGGCCGCCGACCACCCGCAGCTGCGCCGCCGCCTCCTGTACCGGCGCCTCGTCCTCGCCCGGCGCGCCGAGCGACAGCACGGCCCCGTCGACCAGCGGCGGCACGCCGAGCAGCGCGCGCTGCGCGTCCAGCCGCGCCCGGCCCGCGTAGAACACCGGGGAGGCCGGCGCGTCGGCGCCGAGGACGGCCGTGGCAAGGCCGGACGCCACCGCGGCCAGTGCCGTGCCCGCGGGCGCCGTCACATAGAGATCACAGCCGTCAGAGCCATCACGGCCAGCACGGACGTCGCACGCGCGCCCCGGCGCGAGGACGGTCAGCCGGATCTGCATCGCCGTCAGCGGTCCCTTCTGCGCGGGGAGTCCGGCGGGCCGCGGGGATCCACCGGTGGGTGAGGGCATCCTCGCACCTGCCACCGACAACGCGCCCGCGACCCGGTCCGAAGTGATCTTGATTGGTCGGCTGTGCGCACATAAATGCCTGCTTGGGACCGGCTCCCGCGCGCACAGGACCGCCCCGCGGGCAACCGCCCCCGCCGCACCCGCGTCCTTACCCGGGGCGCCGTCCCCGCCGTCACCCCGCGGGGCGCGGCCGATCACCCCCGGTGACCCTTTCGGCGGCACTAAAGTGGCTGGGGTCCCAGGGGGACGGGACGATGCAGTGACCGCTATCAGCAGGGAGCACATGACGTGCGGCCGGTAGGCAGCAAGTACCTGCTCGTGGAGCCGCTCGGACGCGGTGCGACGGGCACCGTGTGGCGGGCTTCGCAGCGGGAGACCGCCGGAGCCGAGGCGGCCGTGCCCGGCCAGCCCGGCGAGACGGTCGCGATCAAGGTCCTCAAGGAGGAGCTCGCCAACGACGCCGACGTCGTGATGCGGTTCCTGCGCGAGCGCTCCGTCCTGCTCCGCCTCACCCACCCGAACATCGTGCGCACCCGCGACCTCGTCGTCGAGGGCGACCTGCTCGCGCTCGTCATGGACCTCGTCGAGGGCCCCGACCTCCATCGCTACCTGCGTGAGAACGGCCCGTTCTCGCCGGTGGGCGCCGCCCTGCTCACCGCGCAGATCGCCGACGCGCTCGCCGCGAGCCACGCGCAGGGCGTCGTGCACCGCGACCTGAAACCCGCCAACGTCCTGCTGAAGGACGACGGCGGGCAGCTCCACCCGATGCTCACCGACTTCGGCATCGCGCGCCTCGCGGACTCGCCCGGCATCACCAGGACCGCCGAGTTCGTCGGCACCCCCGCGTACGTCGCACCCGAGTCCGCCGAAGGCCGCCCGCAGACCTCGGCCGTCGACGTGTACGGCGCGGGCGTCCTGCTGTACGAGCTGCTCACCGGGCGTCCCCCGTTCTCCGGCGCCACCTCGCTCGAAGTGCTCCAGAAGCACCTCACCGAGGAGCCCCGCAGGCCCACCACCGTGCCCGAGCCGCTGTGGGCCGTCATGGAGCGCTGCCTGCGCAAGGACCCCGACGAGCGGCCGAGCGCCGTGAACCTCGCCACCGCGCTGCGCACCGTCGCGCCCGGCATCGGCGTCCACGCGACACCCGCGCAGGTCGACGCTGCCCTCGGCGCCGTCGCGCTGCTCGCGCCCGACCCCGCGCCCACCGCCGTTCCCGACACGCCGGGCGCCGCCGACCCGACCCAGGTGCTGCCCACGGGCGGCTCCTCCGCCGACCCCACGCAGGTGCTGCCCGCCGGCGGCGCGGCCGACCCGACGAGCGTCCTGCCGCACACCGGGACCGGCGGCCAGGGCGGGTACGACCCGGCCGCCGCGACCAACGTGATGCCGCCCGTGGGCCCCGAGGGCCCCGGAGGCGGCGAGGAGCGGCAGGGCCCGCACCCCTGGGAGAGCCAGCTGCGGGCCGCGCGCGACCGCAACGAGCAGACGCAGGTCCAGCCCGTGGACCCGGACCAGGACCCGCTGCGCCACCGGCCGCACCGGCAGCCGCAGCAGGGAAGCCGCCCGCCGTACGGTGCGGCACCCGCGCCCTACCCGCAGCAGCAGTACCGGCCGCAGCCCCGCAGGCAGCAGCCCCCGCCGCAGCAGTACCGTCCCCAGCCGCAGCCGTACGCCGCTCCGCCGCAGCAGTACGCGCCGCCCGCGCGCCCCGAGCCCCGTCCGGCGCGCGAGCCGCGGCGGCGCAGCGCCAACCCGATCCACATCCCGGGCCTCGGCTGCCTCAAGGGGTGCCTCGTGGTCGTCGTGGTGCTGTTCGTGGCGGGCTGGCTGGTCTGGGACCTCACCCCGCTCCAGAGCTGGATCGCCGAGGGCAAGAGCTACTGGAGCGCGATCGGCGACGGCATCTCCAAGGTGACGGGCTGGATCTCGGACCTGGGCGGCGGAGGCTCCGGCTCCGGCCGGTGAGCCGCCGCGGGTGCGCCGCGGAGTCCACCGCCCGGCCGCCGCCGGGTGCGCCGCCGAGCCGCGCGCAGGGGCCCGCACCGGCGCCGTACGACGTGCCGCAGCGGTCCCGCACGGACCCGACCCTGTAGCCATGTCATAGCTATGTCGACTTTCGGGGGTGAATTCCTCCCCGGAAGTGAAGGTTGCCGCCGTCCTGGGCACGGAACACCCCGGAAGCCGCGTACTTTGAGGGTCGGCCGAGGGGCAACGCGAGCCGCCTGAGGGAGCAGTCTTGGCACGGAATATCGGCAGCCGGTACACCGCCACCCAGATCCTGGGACGCGGCAGCGCCGGCACGGTGTGGCTCGGCGAAGGGCCCGAGGGCCCCGTCGCCGTCAAACTGCTGCGCGACGACCTCGCGGCGGACCAGGAGCTCGTCGGACGCTTCGTGCAGGAGCGCACCGCCCTGCTCGGGCTCGATCACCCGCACGTCGTCGCCGTGCGGGACCTCGTCGTGGACGGCAACGACCTGGCGCTCGTGATGCGCCTCGTCCGCGGCACCGACCTGCGCACCCGGCTGGACCGTGAGCGCCGCCTCGCCCCCGAGGCCGCCGTCGCGATCGTCGCCGACGTCGCCGAGGGCCTCGCGGCCGCGCACGCCAAGGGCGTCGTCCACCGCGACGTCAAGCCGGAGAACATCCTGCTCGACATGGAGGGCCCCGCCGGGCCGGGCGGCGCCCACCCCGCGCTGATCACGGACTTCGGTGTCGCCAAGCTCATCGACACCCCGAGCCGCACCAAGTCCACCCGCATCATCGGCACGCCCGACTACCTGGCGCCCGAGATCGTCGAGGGCCTGCCGCCGCGCGCGGCCGTCGACATCTACGCGCTCGCCACCGTCCTGTACGAGCTGCTCGCCGGCTTCACGCCCTTCGGCGGCGGCCACCCCGGCGCCGTCCTGCGCCGCCATGTCACGGAGACCGTCGTACCGCTCCCCGGCATCCCCGAGGAGCTCTGGCAGCTGCTCGTCCAGTGCCTGGCCAAGGCGCCCGCCTCCCGGCTGCGCGCCTCCGAGCTGGCCGCCCGGCTGCACGAGGTGCTGCCCCTGCTCGCCGGCATCCCGCCGCTCGACGTGGACGAGCCGGGCGCCGAGCACGCGGAGGAGCCGGCCGGGCACGCCGCCGCGCCGGGCGCCGTGCCCGCGGGCGAGGAGGAGGGGCGGCGCCGCAGCGGCGCCGTGCCCCTGGTGCAGGGCTCCGCCCCCGACTCCAACCGGGACACCCACACCAGCATGCGGGTGCCCGCCCCCGACGAGCTGGCGGGCGGCGCCCGCGGCACGGCCCGCGTCCCGCGCGCGCCCGGCGCCCCGCGCCCGGGATCGGCCAAGAGCCACAAGGCGGCGGCCGTGCGCAAGCGCCGCATCACCCTCGGTGTGGGCGCGGGCGTCCTCGTCGTCGCCCTCGGCGTCGGCGGATGGTTCGCCACCAGCGGCGACGACGCCCCGCAGGACACGAAGCAGAGCAGTCGGCCCGCGCCCTGAGGCCACCGCCCGCCCGGTCGCCGCCGCACGGCCGGGCGGGAGCGGAGCGGCCAGCGGTTACGCTTGGACGCGTGGCAGTCGTCGATGTATCCGAAGAGTTGAAGTCCCTCTCCTCGACCATGGAGTCGATCGAGGCCGTCCTGGACCTCGACAAGATGAGGGCAGACATCGCTGTTCTTGAGGAGCAGGCCGCGGCGCCGTCCCTGTGGGACGACCCCGAAGCGGCCCAGAAGATCACCAGCAGGCTCTCCCACCTGCAGGCCGAGGTCCGCAGGACCGAGGCGCTGCGCGGCCGCATCGACGACCTGGAAGTCCTGTTCGAGCTCGCGGCGGACGAGGGTGACGCGGACGCCCGCGCCGAGGCCGAGGCGGAGCTCCAGTCCGTGCGCAAGGCGCTGGACGAGATGGAGGTCCGCACACTGCTCTCCGGCGAGTACGACGAGCGCGAGGCGCTCGTCAACGTGCGCGCGGAGGCGGGCGGCGTCGACGCCGCCGACTTCGCCGAGCAGCTCCAGCGCATGTACCTGCGCTGGGCCGAGCGGCACGGCTACAGCACCGAGATCTACGAGACCTCGTACGCGGAGGAGGCGGGCATCAAGTCGTCCACCTTCGTCGTGAAGGCGCCCTACGCGTACGGCACGCTCTCCGTGGAGCAGGGCACCCACCGCCTGGTGCGCATCTCGCCCTTCGACAACCAGGGCCGTCGCCAGACGTCCTTCGCCGGCGTCGAGGTGCTGCCGGTCGTCGAGCAGAGCGACCACGTCGAGATCGACGAGACCGAGCTGCGCGTGGACGTCTACCGCGCCTCGGGCCCCGGTGGCCAGGGCGTCAACACCACGGACTCCGCGGTCCGCATCACCCACCTCCCGACCGGGATCGTCGTCTCCTGCCAGAACGAGCGCTCGCAGATCCAGAACAAGGCGAGCGCGATGAACGTCCTCCAGGCGAAGCTGCTCGAACGGCGCCGCCAGGAGGAGCAGGCCAGGATGGACGCGCTCAAGGGCGACGGCGGCAACTCCTGGGGCAACCAGATGCGTTCGTACGTCCTGCATCCGTATCAGATGGTCAAGGACCTGCGGACCAACCACGAAGTGGGCAATCCCCAGGCCGTGCTCGACGGCGAGATCGACGGCTTCCTCGAAGCCGGAATTCGCTGGCGCAAGCAGCAGGAGAAATAAGGGCGACGCTTTGTCGACAAGGGAACTGCCGCTTTGGAGGCGGCAGTTCCCTTTTATGTCACAGTTGGGGGCGGACGTGTCGGACAACTCGCTCCGTAACGGTCATCGCGCCCGCAACGGCCTTGACGCGTATATGGAAAATCGCCAGGCTGGCGCCTGGCATGCGTAATTCTGGGGCGCGTGTGACCGGGGGACGAACCAAGGCACCCGCTCCCCGTGGCCGCCGCTCCGGGCGCTGCTCCCATGACGACTGACTTACTGGGGGTACCAGGCAGATGACCAAGAAGACGCGTGTCCGCGTGGCGCGCATCGCCGCCGGCGCGGTGATCGTCGCCGGTGCGTCGCTGACGGCCGCGGGGGCCGCGCAGGCCGTTGCCCCGGCGGCCCAGACCGCGCCCAAGGCCGCCCCGACCGACGGAGACACGAGCTCCACCGGCGGCGACGGCGACACCAGCAGCACCGGCGGTGCCGGCGGTGTCGACGCGGGCAACAGCAACGGCGGCGCCTCCTCCGACGGCAGCTCCGATGGCAGCACCTCCGACGGCAGCAGCGGCTCCGGCGGCTCCTCGTCCGAGGGCGCCAGCGGCGAATCGTCCTCCGGTGTGACCGGCTCCGCCAGCGTCGGCGGCCTGCTCGGCGGTCTCATCGGCGGCGACGACGGCGGTTCCGACAACGGCGGCTCCACCAGCGACGGCGGCACCGGTGACAACGGCGGCTCCACCAGCGACGGCGGCTCCACCAGCGACGGCAGCACCGGTGACAACGGCGGCAGCGGCGACGACGGCGGGTCCACCACGGACGGCGGCTCGGGTGACGACGGCGGCACGTCCACGGACGGCGGCTCGGGTGACAACGGCGGCACGTCCACGGACGGCGGCTCCGGTGACAACGGCGGGTCCGCCACGGACGGCGGCTCCTCGGCCACCGGTGGTTCCGGCAGTACCGGCGGCGGCTCCTCGGCCACCGGTGGTTCCGGCAGTACCGGCGGCGGCTCCTCGGCCACCGGTGGTTCCGGCAGCACCGGCGGCAGCAGCACCGGCGGCGGTTCGAGCGCGACCGGCGGCTCCGCCTCCACCGGCGGCTCGGGCGACGTCAACACCTGCACCGTCGACGTGGACAGCGTGAACTGCGCCGACAACACCGACACCGACAGCGTCGGCAACCAGCCCGTCGAGCAGAGCGCGGGCACGTCGCAGCTCGCGGAGACCGGGTCCGGGGACACCACGTTCCTGATCCTGGGCGCCGCGACCATGATCGCCGGCGGCGTCGGCTTCCGCTTCCTGCCGCGTCTGGCGAGCCGGAACACGGCCGCCTGACCCGGCGCACCCGGCCCGCCCGGCCGGTACGCGGAGAGGGCCCGGACGCCTCGGCGTCCGGGCCCTCTCCGTCTGTCCGCTCGCTGCTGCCGCGCCCTCGCCGGAGCCCGTCAGGCCGGCTGGTTCACCGCCACCAGGGCCACCGCCGCCATCAGCAGCACCAGCACCGTCAACACGGCCGCCAGGCTCAGCCCGCCGAAGGGCCCGCTCTGCTGGAGGCGCTCCCTGTTGGCCCGGCACACGGGGCACCTGCCCTCGCTCACCGGCCCCGCGCAGTTGGCGCACACCAGTCGGTCGTAGGTCATGCGCTCTCCTCCTCACCGCGCGGCGGAGCCGCTCGTGGTGTTCCTCTCCGCGCAACGCCCGGGGAAACGCAACCGTTCCCCCCACCACTGTGCCAGTTCCCGGCCGCCTCGGCGCGGGCGGGCGGATTCCCGTACGCTTTCCGGCCGCCCGCCGAGTCGCGCGCGGCTACTTCCAGCGCGACAATTCGCCCAACCCAGGACGCCGACTGCGCGGGCCCAGCCGGTTCGCGTAAGGTCACGCACACCTACTCCCGGCCGACCGTGGTGCATCGTGATCCGATTCGACAACGTCTCCAAGACCTATCCGAAACAGAGCCGCCCCGCCCTGCGCGACGTCTCCCTGGAGATCGAGAAGGGGGAGTTCGTCTTCCTGGTCGGTTCCTCCGGCTCCGGCAAGTCGACCTTCCTGCGGCTCGTCCTGCGCGAGGAGCGGGCGAGCCACGGCATGGTGCACGTCCTCGGCAAGGACCTGGCGCGCCTGTCCAACTGGAAGGTGCCGCAGATGCGCCGCCAGCTCGGCACGGTCTTCCAGGACTTCCGCCTGCTGCCCAACAAGACCGTCGCGGAGAACGTGGCGTTCGCGCAGGAGGTCATCGGGCGCTCCCGCGGCGAGACCCGCAAGTCGGTGCCGCAGGTGCTCGACCTGGTGGGCCTCGGCGGCAAGGAGGACCGCATGCCGGGCGAGTTGTCCGGTGGTGAGCAGCAGCGCGTCGCCATCGCCCGGGCGTTCGTCAACCGGCCCATGCTGCTGATCGCGGACGAGCCGACCGGCAACCTCGACCCGCAGACGTCCGTCGGCATCATGAAGCTGCTCGACCGGATCAACCGCACAGGAACGACCGTGGTGATGGCCACCCACGACCAGAACATCGTCGACCAGATGCGCAAGCGCGTCATCGAACTGGAGAAGGGCCGGCTGGTCCGCGACCAGGTCCGCGGCGTCTACGGTTACCAGCACTGACCCTCGCGCAGAGATGTCGCGCGGTCCTCGCGGGCCGCGCGAACCACCCAGGCATCACAGTTGAAAGGACGCCATGCGCGCCCAGTTCGTCCTGTCGGAGATCGGCGTCGGTCTCCGCCGAAACCTCACGATGACCTTCGCGGTCGTCGTCTCCGTCGCCCTGTCGCTGGCACTCTTCGGCGGTGCGCTGCTCATGCGCGAGCAGGTCAGCACGATGAAGGACTACTGGTACGACAAGGTCAACGTCTCCATCTTCCTGTGCAACAAGGCGGACGCGAGCAGCGATCCCGCGTGCACGAAGGGTGCCGTCACCGACCAGGAGAAGGCGTCGATCAAGGCCGACCTGGACAAGATGGGCATCATCCAGCACGTCTACCACGAGACGGCCGACCAGGCGTACAAGCACTACCAGCAGCAGTACGGCGACACGGCGTTCGCGTCCTCCATCACCCCGGACCAGATGGAGGAGTCGTACCGCGTCAAGCTCAAGGACCCGCAGAAGTACAAGGTGATCGCCACCGCCTTCTCCGGCCGGGACGGCGTGCAGTCGGTGCAGGACCAGCGCTCCATCCTGGAGAACCTGTTCTCGCTGATGAACGGCATGAACATCGCCGCGCTCTGCGTGATGGCGCTGATGCTGGTGATCGCGCTGATGCTGATCGTCAACACGGTGCGCGTCTCCGCGTTCAGCAGACGGCGGGAGACGGGCATCATGCGGCTCGTCGGCGCGTCCAGCTTCTACATCCAGCTGCCGTTCATCATGGAGGCCGCGTTCGCCGGGCTGATCGGCGGCGTGGTGGCGTGCGGCATGCTGATGCTCGGCCGCTACTTCCTGATCGACGGCGGCCTCGACCTCCAGCAGAAGATGCAGCTGGTGAAGTTCATCGGCTGGGACGCGGTGCTCTCCAAGCTGCCGCTGGTCCTCGCGATCGGGCTGCTGATGCCCGCCGTCGCCGCCTTCATCGCGTTGCGCAAGTACCTGAGAGTGTGACAAGCGCCCCCTGGGGTTTACGGGTCAAGGCCCGGTCGGGCGCCGGGCGTTGTCCTAGACTGATGCGCCATGCCGGGTCACGTCACGCTCCGTCTCCGGCCCCGCCGCTTCGGCCGCGGGGCCGCTCTGACGTTGGTGTTCGCGGGCGTGCTCGCCACGGCCGCCGCCACCGACTCGCTGCCGCGCCAGGGCGGTTCCGCGCCGCACGACGCACCGGCCGCCGAGGCGCGGCCCGCGCCCTCGCTGGACGCGGGCGCGGTCACCGACGCGGCGCGCCGGGCCGTCGCCCGCGGCCAGTCGGGGACCGACGCCGCCGAGCAGGTCGTCAGCCGCAGCGGGGACCGCTGGAGCGCGGTCTACGACAAGAGCGAGTACGAGGAGTTCACGCAGGCCCTCGACGGCACGTACACCGGCGTCGGGGTCGGCGCCCGCCGCACCGCGGACGGGCTCGTGCAGATCACCCGCACCGAGCGCGGCGGCCCGGCGGCGCGGGCCGGGGTCCGCCCGGGCGACGTACTGCGCGCCGTGGACGGCCGCCCGGTCGCCGGGCTCCCCGTCACCCGGGTCATGGGGCTGCTGCGCGGCGACCCGCAGGGCGCGGGCCCGGTGGCCCCGCCCGGCAGCACCGTCGTGCTCGGCCTAGACCGTGCGGGGCACCGCCTCTCCCGCACCGTGCGCAGGGCGCGGCTCGCGGTGGCCTCGGTCTCCGTGGCACCGCTGCCGGGCGGCGCGCGGCGCGTCGCCGTCGACTCGTTCACCCGGGGGACCGGCGCACAGGTGCGGCAGGCGGTGCGCGACGCACCCCCGGGCGCCGGCATCGTGCTCGACCTGCGGGGCAACGGCGGTGGCCTGGTCTCCGAGGCCGTCACGGCGGCCTCCGGGTTCCTCGACGGCGGCCTCGTCGCCACGTACGGCATGAACGGGCGCCAGCACGCGTTGTACGCGAAGGGGCGCGGGGACACCGAGCGACCCCTGGTGGTGCTCGTGGACGGCGGCACGATGAGCGCGGCAGAACTGCTCACGGGGGCCCTCCAGGACCGCGGCAGGGCCGTCGTGGTGGGGTCGCGGACCTTCGGCAAGGGGTCCATCCAGATGCCGACGACGCTGCCGGACGGCTCGGTCGCCGAACTCACCGTGGGCCATTACAGGACCCCCGCGGGCCGGGCCGTGGACGGCCGGGGCATCACCCCCGACGTGGCGGCAGGCGGCGACGCGGAGCGCCGCGCCCTGACGGTGCTCGGCGGGCTCGGCGACGGCGCCTGACCGCGGCGGCCCCGGGCCGCGCGCGGGACGTGAAAGAGGTTGCACCGAGGTGCGAAAATGGCGGGACTATGGCTAAGGAAAAAGGGCGCAAGCTGATCGCGCAGAACAAGAAGGCGCGGCACGACTACCTGATCCTCGACACCTACGAGTCGGGACTCGTCCTGACCGGGACCGAGGTGAAGTCGTTGCGCCTTGGGAGGGCGTCGCTCGTCGATGGCTTCGTGCAGATCGACGGCCACGAGGCGTGGCTGCACAACGTGCACGTGCCCGAGTACAGCCAGGGCACGTGGACGAACCACTCCGCGCGGCGCAAGCGCAAGCTGCTGATGCACCGCGCCGAGATCGACAAGCTGGAGTCCAAGGCGCAGGAGACGGGCCACACGATCGTGCCGCTCGCCCTGTACTTCAAGGACGGCAGGGCCAAGGTCGAGATCGCGCTGGCCCGCGGCAAGCGCGAGTACGACAAGCGGCAGGCGCTGCGGGAGAAGCAGGACCGCAGGGAGACGGAGCGCGCGATCTCCGCCGTGCGCCGCCGCCAGCGGGGCTGACCGGCCGGGCACGGGCACGCGGGGCCGCCCGGCGCGGGGAATACGCTGGCACGGGCGGGCGTTGATCCCGTACGATGGGCACCGCGCCTCACAGCGGGTGCACGTCTTGAAAAATCAACATGGGGATGATCGGTTTCGACAGCGGCTGTCGAAGCAGGGGAAGCGAGCCGAGGAAGCGGCAATGATCTCGTAAACCATATGTCGCAAAAAATAATCGCCAATTCCAAGCGCGATTCCTCCGCCTTCGCCCTCGCTGCCTGATAAGCAGCTAGGCGAAGACTCCGCGGAGTGTCAGCCCGGGGGTGTTCCCGACCCGGATCCTGGCATCAGCTAGGGAACTAAACCTGTAGACCCGGTCACGGGGTGTGCAGGGAAATCACACAGTGACTGAGCCCGTCGGAGACTTGTCCACGTGATCTCCGGGGCCGAGAAAATCGTAGTGGACTGCGCTCGGAGAAGCCCTGATTCTGCACCGTTGGACGCGGGTTCGATTCCCGCCATCTCCACAGAGAAGTACCGGCAAGAAGCAGAGGCGCCACGGCCCGCGGCAGCGGACCGTGGCGCCTCTGTCGTGCTGCCGTGGCCGGGGCCCGCCGCGCCCTCGGGTAAGGGTCGGTGCGCGGCGGCGGGGCGTATGCAGGCCCCTGCTGTCCGCGATACGGGACGGTATGGAGGCCCGATCGGTGCCACCGAGCCATGAATTTTCCAGCGATGTCGGACACCGGGTGGCCACCCGGCGTTCAGCCGCCATGACTCCCTGCGCCGCTCCGGGCTCGGCCCGCACCGTCAAGACGCCAGGCCGGTGCGGCAGTTGGGGAATACGGGAAATGGTCTGAACCATTTCTCGCCCACGTGGTGATCAATGGGACGCCCTTACACGGTCGCCCGTGTATTCCGCAAGCAGAAGTACGACGGACGGAACCGTGCGCTACATTCGTGGCCCGGGTGCAGAGGGGTAGGGGGCGCTCGGCCGGGTGGGGGCCTGGCCGGCGGCATTCCGGAGGTCCGTTCGCGCGCCCTGAAACATTTATGTGGGGGGTTGTGCGCAGCAGTGGATAACTGTCGAGGAGACGTCCTTCAGGGGCGCGCTCACGAGCCGAAGAAAACCGTCGCGGAACCTGCGATATCCGCATGCGCGGAACCCGCGGGCCCTGTATACGCGAGACCCAGGAATTCCGCGGAATCGCTGGACGAAGCCCCGGAAACCCTGGAAACCGTAGAACTCGCAGGGCTCGGCGGCCGGGCCCTGCGAGGGAGCGGCGGCGCGGGCCGCGAGGAGGACGGCAAGGACCCGGGCGGCGCGCCCGTCTTCGTCGACGCGAGTGGCCGCAGGAGCCGGAAGATCCGCAGGATCGGCTGGGGCGTCGCCGTGCTCTGCGCGGCCTACGCGGTCGCGCTGATCGCCGCGCTCGTCGGCGGCGGCTCCACAGCGCCTCTGCTGAACATACCCGGCGTGCCGGAGCTCGCCGACAAGGGCAAGCCCGCCCGCACCGTGCGCCCCGACCCCGCACCGAGCGCCTCGGCCTCCGCCACCCCGGCCGGGCCCGGGGCCGCCCCGACCGCGGCGGACACCGAAGGGGACGGCGTACCCGACGCGGCCCTGCCCGCCGCGGCGGCCGGAGCGCGCGGGCCGTCAGCACCGGCCTCCGCCGCCCCGCACGACCGTGCGACCACCGGCGGCCTGGCCGCCGCGGGGTCCACGGGCACCACCGCGGGCACCAAGGGCCGGGGCGGCGCCACCACGGCGCCGCGCTCCAGCGGCTCGGCCGGCGGGGGGACCGGTGCCACCACCTCGGGCGCCTCAGGAGCCTCGGGAGCCACCGGCACCTCGGGAAGCTCGGGGACCGCCGGGTCCGGCGGCTCCACCGGTACCGCGGACGGCACCTCAGGCGGCACGACCGGCTCCACGGCGGGCACCGGCGGCGACACCACGGGCGCCAGCGGGACCACGGGCGCCGGCGGGACCACGGGCGCTCCTGGCGACCCGGCGGGCGGTGCCACCACCGGCACCACCGGCACCTCGGGCACCACCGGCACTCCGGGCACCACCGGCACCGGCGGCACCCCGGGAGACCAGGGCGCGCCGGACTCCGGCACCCGGGCCGCCGACCTGCCGGGCGCGACGGACACGACGCCCCCGGAAGGCACGGCCTGACCCATGCCGAGAACCGACCACCGCGCCCGCGGGAAGAACGCCGCGGGCGCCGCGAGGCAGCGCCGGGTGCCCCTGCGCCACCTGGTGCCCGTCGCCCTGCTCGCCGTGCTCTCCGGCATGCTGCTCGTCCGCGGCTACGTGCACAGCTCGTTCGTGCCCGACCACCGGGTGCGTCCGCCCGCCGCCACCGACCGGGTGCCAGGGCACGTGCTCGACGGCGGACCCGTCGTCGACGCCCGCGACCCGTCAGGGCCCGCCAAGTCCCTGGACATCCCTGACCGCACCATCGTGCTGAGCTTCGACGACGGGCCCGACCCGGTGTGGACGCCGAAGATCCTCGACATCCTCCGCGCCCACCGCGCACCGGCGACGTTCTTCGTCACGGGCACCAACACCGCCCGCCACCCCGCGCTGGTCAGGCGCATGGTGGCCGAGGGGAACGAGGTCGGCGTCCACACCTTCGACCACCCCGACCTCTCCTACGTCGACGCCGCCACCACCCGCAGGGAGATCTCCCGGACGCAGCTCGCGGTCGAGGGCGCGGCCGGCATCCGCACGGCCCTGTTCCGGCCGCCGTACTCCTCGTTCGCCGACGCCCTCGACAACGCGTCCTGGCCGGTCACCCGGTACGTCGGCAGTCTCGGCTACCTCGTCGTCTTCGACAGCGTCGACAGCGAGGACTGGCAGCGCCCGGGAGCCGGCCGGATCATCGCCAACGCCACCCCCGCGTATCCGAAGGGCGCCGTCGTGCTGATGCACGACTTCGGTGGCGACCGCGCGCAGACCGTCGCGGCGCTGCCCCGCTACATCGAGGCGATGCGCGCCAGGGGCTACCGCTTCGAGACCGTCACACAGGCGCTCGGCGCGCCGAGCGCCCACACCGCGGCCCACGGCAGGGACCTGGCCGAGGGCAGGGCGTTCGTCGCGGCCGTCACCGTCTCCGACGCCGTGACGGAGGGCCTGATCGGCTGCGTCGCCCTCGTCGGCGTGCTCGTCGTCGGACGGTTCGCCCTCATGCTCGTCCTCGCCTTCGTCCACGCGCGCAGGAGCCGCCGCCGGAGGCGCGAGGGGCCGCAGGAGGCGCCGGTGACCGAGCCGGTGACGGTGCTCGTGCCCGCGTACAACGAGAGCAAGTGCATCGCGAACACGGTGCGTTCGCTGGCGCGCAGCGACCATCCCGTCGAGGTGATCGTCATCGACGACGGCTCGACCGACGGCACCGCCGACATCGTCGAGGCGCTCGCACTGCCCGGCGTGCGGGTGCTCAGGCAGCGCAACGCGGGCAAGGCCGCAGCCCTCAACAACGGGATCCTGCACGCCCGGTACGACATCGTCGTGATGATGGACGGCGACACGGTCTTCGAGGAGGCGACCGTGCGCGAGCTGGTGCGGCCGTTCGCCGACCCGCGCGTCGGCGCCGTCTCCGGCAACGCCAAGGTGGGCAACAGGGATTCGCTGATCGGCGCCTGGCAGCACATCGAGTACGTGATGGGCTTCAACCTCGACCGCCGCATGTACGACGTGCTGCGCTGCATGCCCACCATCCCCGGCGCCTGCGGCGCGTTCCGCAAGGAGGCGCTGCGCCGGGCGGGCGGCATGAGCGACGACACCCTCGCGGAGGACACCGACATCACCATGGCCCTGCACCGCGGCGGCTGGCAGGTCGTGTACGCGGAGAACGCGCGGGCCTGGACCGAGGCCCCGGAGAGCGTGCGGCAGCTGTGGTCGCAGCGCTACCGCTGGTGCTACGGCACCATGCAGGCGATGTGGAAGCACCGCGGGGCGGTGGTCGAACGGGGGCCCTCGGGCCGCTTCGGCCGGGTCGGACTGCCGTTCGTCGCCGCGTTCATGGTGGTCGCCCCGCTGCTCGCGCCGCTCGTCGACCTGTTCCTCCTCTACGGCCTGGTCTTCGGCCCCACCGGCAAGACCGTCGCCGGCTGGCTCGCCCTGCTCGGCGTCCAACTGGTCTGCGCCGTCTACGCCTTCCGCCTCGACCGCGAGCCCATGCGGCACCTGACAGCGCTGCCGCTCCAGCAACTCCTGTACCGGGCGCTGATGTACGCCGTCCTCGTCCAGTCCTGGATCACCGCCCTGAGCGGCGGCCGGCTGCGCTGGCAGAAACTGCGCCGCACCGGCGCGGTGGAGTCCGCGCCGCCGGTCGCGCGGCAGCGGCCCCACACGGACGACAGGAGGCCCGTCGCGTGAGCACACCGCACGCCATGGGCCCAGGGCCCGCGCGCCACCGCGCGGACGGCCCGCCCCGGGCCCGTGCGGCGGCCGGCGCCCCGGCCGGGACCGCGCGCGACGGCGGCCGGGACCGCTGTCTCGACCTGCTGCGCGCGCTGGCGCTCGTCCGCGTCGTCGTCTTCCACATCTTCGGCTGGAGCTGGCTGACCGTCCTGTTCCCCTCCATGGGCGTGATGTTCGCGCTCGCGGGCTCGCTGATGGCCCGCTCGCTCGGGCAGCGCGGCGGTGTCCGGGTCGTCAGGGGCAGGCTCAGACGCCTGCTGCCGCCGATGTGGCTGTTCGCGCTCCTCGTCGTACCCCTGCTGTTCGCCACCGGCTGGCACCCCGTGCGGGACGGCGGCACCGCGGGCCTGCTCTCGCTGCTCAACTGGCTGGTCCCGCTGGGCGCACCGCCCTACCCGGACCCCGCGGGCCACCCGTGGGGTCCGCTCGACGCCTCCTGGGCCGACCAGGCGGCTGGGCCGCTCTGGTACATCCGCGCCTACCTGTGGTTCGTGCTCGCCTCGCCGCTGCTGCTCCGGCTGTTCCGGCGCGCCCCCTGGGCCGGGGTCGCGCTGCCGCTCGCCCTGTGCGCCCTCTGCACGACCGGGCTCGTGACGATCCCCGGCGAGAGCGGCGAGGCCGTCACGGACTTCGCCACGTACGGCGCCTGCTGGGTGCTCGGCTTCGCGCACCACGACGGCCTGCTGCGCCGGGTGCCGCGGTACGTGACGGTCTCCCTCGCCTCCTTCGCCATGGCCGCCGGGATCTGGTGGGCCTCTGGCCACCTCACGTCCGAGGGCTGGAACCTCGACGAGATCCCGCTCGCCCAGGCGCTGTGGTCCCTCGGGTTCGTCGCAATCCTGCTGCTGTACTCGCCCTCCTGGCGCGCCCTGCCCGGCCGGCTGGCGCGGCTCGACCCGTGGGTCACCCTGGCCAACAACCGCGCCGTCACGGTCTACCTCTGGCACAACCTGCTGATCATGCTCACCGACCCGCTCATCGACCAGGCGTGGCGCATTCCCGGCACCGACCGCTTCGGCGGCGTCCTCGACGCCTCGTACCCGGTGCTCACACTGGTCCTGGTGTGGCCGATGCTCGCCGTGGTGATCGTGCTGTCCGGCTGGGCCGAGGACCTGGCGGCGCGGCGCCGCCCCCGCCTGTGGCCCAGCGGGGCGCGCGGGACGCCCGCGGTGCCCGGCCCGCGCTGACCTCCCGGCGCCGCGCGCCGCCGCCCCGTCACAATGGGGCGGGGACCCACGACGACAGCAGAGGCAGGGACGGCATGGCCGAGCAGAGCGCGCCCCTCACGGGGTTCACCGTCGGCGTCACCGCCGCGCGGCGGGCCGAGGACCAGGCCGCGCTGATCAGGCGGCGCGGCGCCGAGGTGGTCCTCGCGCCCGCCCTGCGCACGGTGCCGCTCGCCGACGACACTCGGCTGCGCGCCGCCACCCGAGACCTGGTCGCACTCCCGCCCGACACGGTCGTCGCCACCACCGCGGTCGGCTTCCGCGGCTGGCTCCAGGCGGCCGCGGGCTGGGGCGAGAGCGACGCGCTGCTCACGCGGCTCGCCGGGGCCCGGCTGTACGCGCGGGGTCCCAAGGTCACCGGTGCCCTGCGCGCCGCCGGCCTGCGCGAGGAGTGGTCGCCCGCCTCCGAGTCCCTCGCCGAGGTCCTCGAACGCCTGCTCGGCGAGGGCGTCGCGGGGCGGCGCGTCGCCGTCCAATTGCACGGCGAGCCGCTCGACGGCTTCAGGGAGGCTCTCGCGGACGCAGGCGCCGACGTCGTCGCCGTCCCCGTCTACCGGTGGCTGCCGCCGCTCGACCCGGCGCCGCTCGACGGCCTGATCGGCCGGATCGCCGCGCGCACCGTGGACGCCGTCACCTTCACCAGCGCGCCCGCCGCCGCCTCGCTGCTCGCCCGCGCCGGGGAGCGGGGGGCCGCGGACGGCGTGCTGGCCGCGTTCGCCGACGGCGTGCTGGCCGCGTGTGTGGGACCGGTCACGGCCGCGCCGCTGCGCGAGCGCGGCGTACCGGTGCGCGCGCCCGAGCGCTTCCGGCTCGGCCCGCTGGTCCAGCTGCTCTGCGACGAGCTGCCCGTCCGCTGACCGCCGCAGCGGGCCACCCGCCACATGAAGATCGGGAAACATTTCCCCGGCCCATTGAGCGCCGGCCGCCCCTCGTCCGTAGAAAAGGTCGTAAGCAGCCACATCAGGTCTCGACCGGGAGGTTCGGGTGCGCAAGGATGCCGCCGTGGCCGATGACCGTCCCAGGCGGGACCGGCGCCGTAGCGACGCACCGCGCGACAACCTCTCCGCTCCGGACGAGGAGCTCATGCGCGCTCTCTACCGGGAACACGCCGGTCCGCTGCTCGCCTACGTCCTGCGCCTCGTCGCGGGCGACAGGCAGCGCGCCGAGGACGTCGTGCAGGAGACACTCATCCGTGCCTGGAAGAATGCCGACCGGCTCGACAGGACGACCGGAACCGTCCGGCCCTGGCTGGTGACGGTCGCACGCCGTATCGTCATCGACGGCCACCGGAGCCGGCAGGCCCGGCCGCAGGAGGTCGATCCTTCGCCGCTCGACGTCATGCCCGCGGAGGACGAGATCGACAAGGCGCTTTGGCTGATGACGCTCTCGGACGCGCTCGAAGACCTGACACCCGCGCACCGCGAAGTACTGATCGAGACGTACTTCAAGGGGCGGACGGTCAACGAGGCGGCCGAGACGCTCGGCATTCCCAGCGGAACGGTGCGCTCACGGGTGTTCTACGCGCTGCGTTCCATGAAACTCGCGCTGGAGGAGAGGGGGGTCTCGGCATGACGAACCACGACGTGTCCGGCGGGGACGGAGAGGGCTCGGTGCACGACGCGGTCGGCGCGTACGTCCTCGGTGTCCTCGACGACGCCGACGCCACCGCCTTCGAAGGGCACCTGGCGGGCTGCGAACTCTGCGCGGCCAGGCTGGAGGAGTTCTCCGGCATGGAGCCCGTGCTCGCCCTGCTCGCGGACGGCCCTGGCGCCCCGGCAGGCCGGGACGCGGCGCCCGGCGAGCGGGGGCCGGGCGCGGGGGCGGGCCGGCTGCGCTCCGTACCCCCGCCGGAGGAGGCCGCACCGCGGGGCGGCGGCGAGACGGCCGCGGGGGACGACGGCGGCGCCCCCGCCGTGTCCGTACGGCCGAGCCCGCAGCTGCTCGACCGGCTGGTGGACGAGGTCGCGGCGCGGCGCGCCAAGCGGCGCAGGCGGGGCCTGTACCTGGCGGCCGCCGCCGCTGTGCTGATCGTCGGCGGCCCCACGGCCGCGGTCGTCGCCACCTCGGGCGACTCCGCCCCCGCGGGCAGCCGGGCCGCAGACGGCCGCACCGACGGCGCGTACTTCACGTCGATGACGACGAAGTACAGCGCGACCGACCCCACCACCAAGGTCAGTGCCACCGTGGCGCTCCAGTCCAAGGCGTGGGGCACCAACGCGGTGGTGGAGCTGAAGAACGTCAAGGGCCCGCTGAAGTGCCGGCTCGTCGCCGTCTCCACGTCGGGCGACCGGCAGGTCGTCTCGTCCTGGGCGGTGCCCCCGTGGGGCTACGGCGTGCCGGAAAGCCCCCACGAGGTCGCCCGCAAGCCGCTGTACGTGCACGGAGGTGCGGCCGTTCAGCCCAAGGACATCGACCACTTCGACGTGACCACCTTCGACGGCAGACGGCTCGTGCGGGTTCCGGCCTGACACCGGGCGCCCCCTTCGCGTACGGTTGACGGCTTCCGTAGCACGTCAAGAAGGGGGCCCGGGTGGCCGCGCAGGAAGCCGCTGTCGATTCCGCCCACGCCGCGGCGGGATCAGCGACCGGACCGGGGGCGCCCGCCCCCGGCCCGGCGGACGACTCCGCACGCGCCGGCGAGATCGCGGTCGAGCAGCGGCACCTCGACCGCGTCTACCGCCGCCTTGAGGAGAAGATCCACGAGGCGGAGTTCCTCATGGCCGACGCGGCCAAGCGCGGCCAGGTCGGCACGCCCGGCGCGCTCGCCGAGCGGGACGCGCAGGTCTTCAGGGCCGGCGTGCACCTGTCCCGGCTCAACAACGAGTTCGAGGACTTCCTCTTCGGCCGGATCGACCTCCTCGCGGGCAAGGACGGCAAGAAGGGCCCAGACGGCGCGTACACGTCGGTCGAGCCGGCCGACGACGCCGTGCGGCCCGACGGCACCGCCGCCATCGCGGAGACCCTGCACATCGGCAGGATCGGCGTGCTCGACTCCGACTACGCGCCCCTGGTCATCGACTGGCGGGCGCCCGCAGCGGCGCCCTTCTACCGCTCCACGCCCGTCGACCCCGGCCGGGTCGTGCGCCGCCGCGTCATCCGCTCCAAGGGCCGCAGGGTCCTCGGCGTCGAGGACGACCTGATGCGGCCCGAGCTCACCGCGGAGCTGGACGGCGCGCCGCTGCCCGTCGTCGGGGACGGCGCGCTGATGGCCGTGCTCGGCCAGGCGCGCGGCCACACCATGCGCGACATCGTCTCGTCCATCCAGGCCGAGCAGGACCTGGTGATCAGGGCGCCCGCCGCGTCCGTCACGGAGGTCTCGGGCGGGCCAGGCACCGGCAAGACCGCGGTCGCGCTGCACCGCGCCGCCTACCTGCTCTACCAGGACAGGCGGCGGTACGCGGGCGGCATCCTCGTCGTCTCGCCGACACCGCTGCTCGTCGCCTACACGGAAGGCGTGCTGCCCTCCCTCGGCGAGGAGGGCCAGGTCGCGATCCGCGCGCTCGGCTCCCTCGTCGAGGGCGCGGAGGCCACCGCGTACGACGACCCGGCGGTGGCGAGGATCAAGGGCTCGGCGCGGATGGCGCGGGTGCTGCGCAGGGCCGCGCGGGGCGCGCTCGAACCCGGCGGCGCGGGCGCACGGGCCGCGGCACCAGGACAGGCGACCCTCGAAGAGGCGGCCCCTGAGGAGACGGCCGAGCCGGTTGGCACCGACCGGCTGCGGGTCGTCGCGCTGGGCCGCCGCATCGAGCTGGACGCCGCCGAGCTGCGGCGCGTGCGGCAGGCCGCGCTCGGCGGCACCGCGCCCGTCAACCTGTTGCGCCCGCGCGCCCGCAAGCTGCTCCTCGACGCGCTGTGGGAGCGCTCGGGGGCGGCCTCGCGGGCCGACGAGCACCTCTCGCGCGGCGACGCGGAACTCGCCGCCGAGCTGCGCGCCGGCTTCGACGAGGACGTCTCGTCCGAGGACCGCTTCCTCGCCTTCCTCGACGCCTGGTGGCCCGAGCTGACCCCGCGCCGCGTGCTGGCCGCGATGGCTGACGAGCGCGCCCTCGGCCGCTGGGCGCGCCGCGTGCTCACCCCGGGAGAGGCGCGCAGGCTCGCCCGCTCGCTGCGGCGGGCGGGCGCGGACGGGACGGGCCCGCTCTCCGTGCACGACGTGGCCCTGCTCGACGAGCTGGAGGCCGTGCTCGGCACCCCGCCGCGCCCTCGCAGGGCGCGCCGCGAACTCGACCCGCTGGACGCGCTCACCGGTCTCGACGAGCTGATGCCGCAGCGTGAGGAGACCCAGCGCGAGCGCGCTGAGCGGCTGGCCGCGGAGCGCACCGAGTACGCGCACGTCATCGTGGACGAGGCGCAGGACCTCACGCCGATGCAGTGGCGGATGGTCGGCCGCAGGGGCAGGACGGCCACCTGGACCGTCGTCGGCGACCCCGCGCAGTCGTCCTGGCCCGACGAGGAGGAGGCGGCCGAGGCGCGCGACGAGGCGCTGGGGCGCAGGCAGCGCCGCCGCTTCACGCTGACCGTGAACTACCGCAACCCCGCCGAGATCGCCGAGCTCGCGGCGAAGGTGCTGGCCCTCGCGATGCCGGGCGCCGCCTCGCCGCGCGCGGTGCGCTCCACCGGCCTGCGGCCCCGCTTCACCGTCGCGCCCCCCACCGACGCCGCGCTCGCGCGGACCGTACGGGACGAGACGCGGCGGCTCCTGGAGAGCGTCGACGGCACGGTGGGCGTCGTCGTCGCGATGGACCGCCGCGCGCAGGCCGCCGAGTGGGTCGCGGGCCTCGGCGAGCGCGTCGTCCCGCTCGGCAGCCTGGAGGCCAAGGGCCTGGAGTACGACGCGACGGTCCTGGTCTCCCCGGCCGAGATCGCGGACGGCGCGGCCGCCTCCGTGGGCCTGCGCACCCTGTACGTGGCGCTGACGCGCGCCACCCGGCAGCTCACGGTGGTCGCCACGGCGAAGGACCAGCCGGACGGCGACGGGGTCCCCGACCTGCTCCGCGACTGACGCCCCGCGCCCCGCCTCCGCCCGCACGGGCCGTAGGCGGGGCTCTGAGCTGGGGCGGGGCGGAAAGTCCAACGGGCTTGGCGTCGGGGAAGACTGAGCGGGGGTCGTTTGTTAGCCTGTATACGGCACCGGCTCGATCCAAGCCCCCGGGCCCAACCATAGTCGCTTCGAGCGACCACTTGCCGCGAGGCGAGCATGGCGGGTCGGTGCCGCTCATACGTCAGCAGGTCTTCACCACAGGTTGGTGGGGGCCTGCTTTCCTCGTATCCCCCGCTGTTACGCTCCGGATAATGGAAGTGCCCTTCCGGAAGAGGCGGGTTTAGCCGTTACCGAGTGGTAGCTGCGTACCATCTGGAAGGTTCCGCCCGGTAGACCCGAACGGTGGAACGGCACAGCGGCTCAGTGAAAGCAGAGGAACTCGGCAATGGCAACGGCGCCAAGCGTCTCGTACTCGATGACGGTCCGTCTTGAAGTGCCGGCGAGCGGCACCGCGGTCTCGCAGCTCACCACGGCGGTGGAGGCGTCCGGCGGATCGGTCACCGGCCTCGACGTGACCGCGTCCGGCCACGAGAAGCTGCGGATCGACGTGACGATCGCCGCGAGCTCCACGGCGCACGCGGACCAGATCGTCGGCAAGCTGCGCGGCATCGAGGGCGTCACCATCGGCAAGGTCTCCGACCGCACGTTCCTGATGCACCTCGGCGGCAAGATCGAGATGCAGTCCAAGCACCCCATCCGCAACCGCGACGACCTCTCCATGGTCTACACGCCGGGTGTGGCGCGGGTCTCCATGGCGATCGCCCAGAACCCCGACGACGCCCGCCGCCTCACCATCAAGCGCAACACGGTCGCCGTCGTCACCGACGGCTCGGCCGTGCTCGGCCTCGGCAACATCGGCCCCAAGGCCGCACTGCCGGTGATGGAGGGCAAGGCTGCCCTGTTCAAGCGGTTCGCGGGCATCGACGCGTGGCCGCTGTGCCTGGACACCCAGGACACCGACGCCATCGTCGAGGTCGTCAAGGCCATCGCCCCCGGCTTCGCGGGCATCAACCTGGAGGACATCTCCGCGCCCCGCTGCTTCGAGATCGAGGCGCGGCTGCGCGAGGCCCTGGACATCCCGGTCTTCCACGACGACCAGCACGGCACCGCGATCGTCGTGGTCGCCGCGCTGACCAACGCGCTGCGCGTCGTCAACAAGGACATCGAGGACGTCCGGGTGGTCATGTCGGGGGCGGGCGCCGCCGGCACCGCCATCCTGAAGCTGCTGCTCGCGGCGGGCGTCAAGCACGCCGTCGTCGCCGACATCCACGGCGTGGTGCACGCGGGCCGCGAGGACCTGGTGGACGCGGCGCCCGGCTCGGCGCTGCGCTGGATCGCCGACAACACCAACCCCGAGGGCGTCACGGGCACGCTCAAGCAGGCCGTGGCCGGCGCCGACGTCTTCATCGGCGTCTCCGCCCCGAACGTGCTCGACGGCTCCGACGTCGCCGCCATGGCGGAGGGCGCGATCGTCTTCGCGCTCGCCAACCCGGACCCCGAGGTCGACCCGGCGATCGCTCGTGAGACGGCCGCCGTGGTGGCCACGGGCCGCTCGGACTTCCCGAACCAGATCAACAACGTGCTGGTCTTCCCGGGCGTCTTCCGCGGCCTGCTCGACGCCCAGTCGCGCACCGTCAACACGGAGATGATGCTCGCCGCCGCCGAGGCGCTCGCCGACGTGGTGACCGAGGACGAGCTGAACGCCAACTACATCGTGCCCTCGGTCTTCAACGACAAGGTCGCGGGCGCGGTCGCCGGCGCCGTCCGCGAGGCCGCCAAGGCGGCCGGCGTGACCGTGGACACGTCCGCGGAGGACGCCGCCGGCACGCCCGGCATCCCCGCCTGAGGCGCGGGTCCCGCCCTGGCCGGGTACGACCCGCCCGGCGCGTCGCGCGACGGGCGGGCCGAGTGGCCCGTCTAGGGTGGCGGACCATGACACCCCCCGCCGCCGCGCAGCGGCTTTCCGTGTGACGGCGGGGTCATCGGATTGGCTTTCCCGCCGCTGGTGGGGGCAGGATGCAGTCTCAGGGACTTCGTCCTGGGGAGACCTGATCCCGAGGACAACGTTTCGGGGACACCCCCACGGGGCGCGAGGGTTCTCGAATGAAGGCCCGGGGCCCGGCGAGTGTCCGAGGGCCCTGGGAGCATCGGCTTCGATCTCACGCCTCACAGGCAAGAAGAACACGGGAGTAAGAACATGAACCGCAGTGAGCTGGTGGCCGCCCTGGCCGACCGCGCCGAGGTGACCCGCAAGGACGCCGACGCCGTTCTGGCCGCTTTCGCCGAGACCGTCGGCGAGATCGTCGCCAAGGGCGACGAGAAGGTCACCATCCCCGGCTTTCTGACCTTCGAGCGCACCCACAGGGCCGCTCGCACCGCGCGCAACCCGCAGACCGGCGACCCGATCCAGATCCCGGCCGGCTACAGCGTGAAGGTCTCCGCGGGCTCCAAGCTCAAGGAAGCCGCCAAGGGCAAGTAGTCCCCGGGACGGATCCCGGCCCGGCGGCACCGCCGGGCGGGACGGAACCCGGTCCGCACAGCCAGTCGGCAAGGGCGGCCCTCCGGACACCGGAGAGCCGCCCTTGCCGCTGCCCGGGGCCCAGGGCGGACCCCGTCATGTGAGGGGTTCGCCCGGCCCGGGGAGCCCGTCATACGGGAGGGCCGCCCGGGTCCGGTGGCCCGTCGTGCGAGGGGCCGCCTGGTCTGGGGAGCCCGTCGTGCGAGGGGCCGCCTGGTCTGGGGAGCCCGTCGTGCGAGGGGTTCGCCTGGTCTGGGGAGCCCGTCGTGCGAGGGGCCGCTTGGTCCGGGGCCCGTCGTGCGAGGGGTTCGCCCGGTCCGGGGAGCCCCTCGTGCGAGGGGGCCGCGGAGCCCCGTGTGGACCCCGTCAGCAGAGAGGGGTCCACACGGGCCGGGGTGCGTGCCGTCAGGCGAGGGCCCGCGCCGGGCCGTGAGCGTGCCGTCAGGCGAGGGGGCCGCCCGGCAGCTCCGCCTTCGCGCCGAGCTCGGCGAGCTTGGCCATGAAGTTCTCGTAGCCCCGGTTGATCAGGTCGATGCCGTGCACGCGCGAGGTGCCCTGCGCCGCCAGCGCCGCGATGAGGTAGGAGAAGCCGCCGCGCAGGTCGGGGATGACCAGGTCGGCGCCCTGGAGCTTCGTCGGGCCCGACACCACGGCCGAGTGCAGGAAGTTGCGCTGGCCGAAGCGGCAGCGCGAGCCGCCGAGGCACTCGCGGTAGAGCTGGATGTGCGCGCCCATCTGGTTCAGCGCCGACGTGAAGCCGAGCCGCGACTCGTACACCGTCTCGTGCACGATCGACAGGCCCGACGCCTGCGTCAGCGCCACCACGAGCGGCTGCTGCCAGTCCGTCTGGAAGCCGGGGTGCACGTCGGTCTCCAGCGCGATCGACTTCAGCGAGCCACCGGGGTGCCAGAACCTGATGCCCCGGTCGTCGATCTCGAAGGCGCCGCCGACCTTCCGGTACGTGTTGAGGAAGGTCATCATCGAGCGCTGCTGCGCCCCGCGCACATAGATGTCGCCCTCGGTGGCCAGCGCCGCCGACGCCCAGGACGCCGCCTCAAGGCGGTCCGGGATCGCCTGGTGGTTGTAGCCGCCCAGGCTGTCGACGCCGGTGATCCTGATCGTCCTGTCGGTGTCCATCGCGATGATGGCGCCCATCTTCTGCAGGACGCAGATGAGATCCTCGATCTCGGGCTCGACCGCCGCGTTCGACAGCTCGGTGACGCCCTCCGCCAGGACCGCGGTGAGCAGCACCTGCTCGGTCGCGCCGACCGACGGATACGGCAGTGTGATCTTCGTACCGCGTAGCCGCTGCGGCGCCTCCAGGTACTGGCCGTCGGCGCGCTTGTCGATCGTCGCGCCGAACTGCCGCAGCACATCGAAGTGGAAGTCGATCGGCCGGCCGCCGATGTCGCAGCCGCCGAGCCCGGGGATGAACGCGTGGCCGAGGCGGTGCAGCAGCGGCCCGCAGAACAGGATCGGGATGCGGGAGGACCCCGCGTGCGCGTCGATGTCGGCGACGTTGGCGCTCTCCACCCTGGTCGGGTCGAGCACCAGCTCGCCCGGCTCCTCGCCGGGGCGCACGGTCACCCCGTGCAGCTGGAGGAGGCCGCGCACGACCCGCACGTCGCGGATGTCCGGCACATTGCGCAGCCTGCTCGGGGTCGAGCCGAGCAGGGCGGCGACCATCGCCTTGGGGACCAGGTTCTTCGCACCGCGGACGCGGATCTCGCCCTGGAGCGGGGTGCCGCCGTGGACAAGCAGGACATCGTCTGTGCCGGTCATGAATCTCGCGTTCCGGAGTGGGCGGTCAGGGGGACGTGGGCCGAACGTGCGGCCCGGGTAAGCCTAAGGCGCGCCGGACCCCCTCCCGTAGGTCCGCGCGGGAGGGGAGGACGTAATGAATTCGGCACAACACCCTGCGTACGCCCGCGGGTACGGAAGGTCGTCGCGCCCCGGGCGCTCCGCAGGCGCCGCGGTGCGCCCTGAGCTGCGCGCACGCGCGCCGCGTACGGACGGCACCCCGCGGGGCCCACATGCGGGATCATGTGTCGCATGACCGAGGTGTCCTCGCTCACAGGCCGGCTGCTCGTCGCGACACCGGCCCTGGCTGATCCGAACTTCGACCGCGCGGTCGTCCTGCTGCTCGACCACGACGACGAGGGCTCGCTCGGCGTGGTCCTCAACCGCCCGACGCCGGTCGGCGTGGCCGACATCCTGGAGGGCTGGGCCGACCACGCGGGCGAGCCCGGCGTGGTCTTCCAGGGCGGTCCCGTCTCGCTCGACTCGGCGCTCGCGCTCGCCGTCATCCCGGGCGACGGCGGCGAGGGCCCCCTCGGCTGGCGCCGGGTGCACGGCGCGATCGGCCTCGTCGACCTGGAGACCCCGCCCGAACTGCTGGCCACGGCGCTCGGCTCGCTGCGGATCTTCGCCGGGTACGCGGGCTGGGGCCCGGGACAGCTGGAGCGCGAACTGGACCGCGGCGCCTGGTACGTCGTCGAGTCGGAGCCCGGCGACGTGTCCGTGCCGCGCCCCGAGGGCCTGTGGCGCGCCGTGCTGCGGCGCCAGCGCGGGAAGCTCGCCATGGTCGCCACGTATCCGGACGACCCGTCGCTCAACTGACGGCCGGCGGGCGTGCCCTGCCCGGCGGCGCCAGGCGCTGCCCGGGGTGAGCGGCCGGACGCGGAGTGCTCCGACCCGCCCTCGGGGAAAAGCCCGGTCCGTGAGTACTCTTGGCTGTTATGAGCACTCTTGAGCCCGAGCGCGGGGCAGGTACGGGCACCCTCGTGGAGCCGACGCCGCAGGTGTCGCGAGGCGACGGCGACCACGAGCGCTTCGCCCACTACGTCCAGAAGGACAAGATCATGGCGAGTGCCCTCGACGGCACCCCCGTGGTGGCACTCTGCGGCAAGGTCTGGGTACCGGGGCGCGACCCCAAGAAGTACCCGGTGTGCCCGATGTGCAAGGAGATCTACGACTCCATGGGCGCGGGCGGCGACGGGGACAAGGACGGCAAGGGCGGCGGCAAGAAGTAGCCGACCGGCCTCAGGCGGCGGGCGCACCGGGTGCGTCCGCCGCTGCCGCTATGGGCGTTCGCCGCGGGAAGGAACGTTTGTGCGGTCCCGCCGGGCGGCCCCGGGCCGTCCCGGCGGCGGGCCTCTTGCCGTCCCGGTCGCCATGTGCTGATCTTCCGTATTGGTATAGACCTCACTTCGGTGCGGACCCGATCACCCCGGCGGAGGACGAATGGCGACCCACCCTGCGACACCGGACCTGGATTCCGCCCGTGCGGCCCTGATCCCCGCCCCCGGCCTGATCACGGGTGCGGAGGGCGGCGGCCCCGCCGGATTCGCGCTGCCGCCCGTACTCCGCCTCCAGGCGGGCCCGGGCACGGGGCGCACCGCGCGCTGGCTGCGCACCGCAGTCGCCCCCGCGACGGGCCTGACGCTGGCCGACACCGACACCGACACCGATGCCGCGGACGGCGGCCACCGCCGCGTCGTGCTGCGCGTCGACGCCGCGCTCGGCACGGCGCAGGGCCCCGAGGCGTACGTCCTGACGACAGCGGCGCCCGGCGGCGGCGCCCCGGCCGTCGCGATCACCGGCGGCGGCCCCGAGGGCGTCTTCTGGGGCGCGCAGACCCTGCGCCAGCTCCTCGGCGCCGACGCCTTCCGCCGTGCGCCGCTCACCGCGGACCGGGTGTGGCGGCTGCCCGCGGTCACCGTGCGGGACCGGCCGCGCTTCGGCTGGCGCGGCCTGATGCTGGACGTGGCCCGGCACTTCACGCCCAAGGAGGGCGTCCTGCGCCAGCTCGACCTGATCGCGGCGCACAAGCTCAACGTCCTGCACCTGCACCTCACCGACGACCAGGGCTGGCGCATCGAGATCAAGCGTCACCCGCGGCTGACCGAGGTCGGCGCCTGGCGCCCCCGCACCAAGTGGGGCCACCGCGCCTCCGACCTGTGGAGCGAGACCCCGCACGGAGGCTTCTACACCCAGGACGACATCCGCGAGATCGTCGCGTACGCGGCGGAGCGGCACATCACCGTCGTCCCCGAGATCGACATCCCCGGCCACTCGCAGGCCGCCATCGCGGCCTATCCCGAGCTCGGCAACGCCGACGTCGTCGACACCACGGCGATCGGCGTCTGGGACACCTGGGGGATCAACCCGAACATCCTCGCGCCGACCGACGCCGTACTCCGCTTCTACGAGGGCGTGTTCGAGGAGGTGCTTGCGCTCTTTCCGTCGAAGTTCATCCACGTCGGCGGCGACGAGGCGCCGAAGGAGCAGTGGAAGGACTCCGCCGCCGCGCAGGCCAGGATCGAGGAGAACGGCCTCGCCAACGAGGACGAGCTCCAGTCCTGGTTCGTCCGGCACTTCGACACCTGGCTCGCCGCGCGCGGCCGGCGCCTCATCGGCTGGGACGAGATCCTCGAAGGCGGCCTCGCGCCCGGCGCCGCCGTCTCCTCCTGGCGCGGCTACGCGGGCGGCGTCGTGGCCGCGCGGGCCGGCCACGACGTGGTCATGTGCCCCGAGCAGCACGTCTACCTGGACCACCGGCAGGCCCCCGGCGACGACGAGCCGATCCCCATCGGGTTCGTCCGCACGCTGGAGGACGTCTACCGCTTCGAGCCGGTGCCCGCCGAGCTCGACGGCGACGAGGCCCGGCGGATCCTCGGCGCCCAGGCCAACGTCTGGACCGAGGTCATGCAGGACACCGGCCGTGTCGACTACCAGACGCACCCGCGCCTCGCCGCGTTCGCCGAGGCCGTGTGGAGCAGCCTCGGCGCCCCCGCGGAACGGGACTTCGCCGGCTTCGAGGCGCGCATGGCCGAGCACTACCGCCGCCTCGACGCCCTCGGCGTCGGCTACCGGCCGCCGGCTGGCCCGCTGCCCTGGCAGCGCCGCCCCGGCGTACCGGGGCGGCCACGCGAGGGCGCGCCGCCCGCGGTCTGAGGCGCGGCGGCCCGTGCGCCCTGCCGGCCGGTGAAGGGGCCGCTGCCGGGCCGGTGAGGGATCCACGGGCAACCAGGGGCGGTCCGGTGGCGGTTCGGTGCGGATCCGGTGGAGGGTGCGCTGCGCACCGCCGCCCGCCGCTCCGCCCCAAGTCGGAGGCCAAGCGGTCTTAGGAAGACAACGTGCGATCCCAACTCCTT
>NZ_BAABEP010000074.1:0-29382 GCF_039540215.1 Streptomyces tremellae | reverse complement strand
TCGCACGTTGTCTTCCTAAGACCGCTTGGCCTCCGACTTGGACGGCCGCAGCGCCGACGCGACCCTCGTCGTCGCCCCGCCGCGCACCCCGCAACCCGGCGAACGCGCCTACGGGTTCCTCGTCCAGCTCTACTCGCTGCTGTCCGCACGCTCCTGGGGCATGGGCGACCTCGGCGACCTGGCCGAGCTGGCGTCCTGGGCCGGACGGAGCCTCGGCGCCGGGTTCGTCCAGATCAACCCGCTGCACGCGGCCGTGCCGGGGGACCCCACCGACCCCTCCCCCTACCGCCCCTCGTCACGCCGCTTCCCCGACCCGGTCCACCTGCGGATCGAGGACGTCCCCGAGTACGCGTACGCCACCGGCGCGGACCGGGAGCGCCTGGCCGCGCTCGCCGCGCGCGCCGCCGGCCTGCGCGACGCCGTGCTCGGCGCGGACGCCCTGATCGACCGGGACGCCGTCTGGGCGCTCAAGCGCGAGGCGCTCGACGTGCTCTGCGCGGCGGAGCTCGGCCCCGGCCGCCGCGCCGCCTACGAGGACTTCCGTGCGGAGCAGGGCGCGGCCCTCGACGACCACGCTACCTGGTGCGCGCTCGCAGAGGCCCACGGCACCGACCGCGCCGCCTGGCCAGAGGGGTTGCGCGACCCGCGCTCGCCGCAGACCGCCGCCGCCCGCGAGCAGCTCGCGGACCGCGTCGAGTTCCACCGCCGCGCCGCCTGGCTCACCGACGAGCAGCTGGCCGCCGCGAGCCGCGCCGCCCGCGAGGCGGGCATGGGCGTCGGCATCGTGCACGACCTCGCCGTCGGCGTGCACCCGGACGGCGCCGACACCTGGGCGCAGCACGACGTGTTCGCCGCCGGCATGTCCGTGGGCGCGCCGCCCGACGCCTTCAACTCCCTCGGCCAGGACTGGGGGCTGCCGCCGTGGCGGCCGGACGCGCTCGCCGCCACCGGCTACGCCGCCTACCGCGGCCTGCTGCGCGGCCTGCTGCGGCACGCGGGCGCGCTGCGCATCGACCATGTGATGGGCCTGTTCAGGCTCTGGTGGATCCCGGCGGGCGGCGACCCGACCCGCGGCACGTACGTGCGCTACGACGCCGACGCGATGCTCGCCGTCCTCGTCCTCGAAGCGCACCGCGCGGGCGCCGTCGTCGTCGGCGAGGACCTCGGCACGGTCGAGCCGGGCGTACGGGAGCGGCTCGCGCTGCACGGCGTGCTCGGCACGTCCGTCCTGTGGTTCGAGCGCCACTGGGACCGCGAGGGGCAGCCGCCGCTCGACCCGGCCGAGTGGCGGCCCGGGTGCGTGGCCACGGCCACCACCCACGACCTGCCGTCCACCGCCGCCCGCCTCACCGGCGAGCACGTCGCGCTGCGCCACCGGCTCGGCCTGCTGACCCGGCCGCTGGAGCGGGAGCTCGCCGAGGACCGCGCCGAGGTGGCCGCCTGGCTGCGGGACCTCGTACGGCTCGGCCTGCTGCCCGCCGGCGCGGCGGACGGCGGCGCGCGGGACGAGGAGGAGGAGATCCGCGCGGTCCACCGCTTCCTGCTGGCCACGCCCGCGCGGATGGTGGGCGTCTGGCTGCCCGACACGGTCGGCGACCGCCGCCCGCAGAACCTGCCGGGCACCTGGGACCAGTACCCCAACTGGCGGCTGCCGGTCGCGGACGCGGCGGGCCGCCCGGTGACGCTCGAACAACTCGCCGCGTCGCCGCGCCTGCGTCGCCTGATGGAGGGAGTGCGGCCGCGCTGAACGGCGCGTACGGCACCCCGGCCGCGCGTGCCGCGCGGGCGTTCGCTACGTTGGCACCGTGGACAAGAAGAACGCTCTGCGCGCCGGCGCCGTCGCGGCCGGTACGACGCTGATGATGCTGCTGATGTCGTCCCCGGCGCTGGCCCTCACCCGGGACGACGGTGACGACCCGGGCCCCGGTCTGAGCGTGATCCAGACGGTCGGCCTCTTCGTGCTGTGCCCGCTCGCGCTGTTCGCGATCATCGCCGGGCTCGTCGTCCTGCTGGACAAGTCCCGCAAGACGGACTCGCCCACCTCGGTGGTCAAGCCCAAGAAGAAGGCCAAGGCGGGCGTCTGACGCCCTCGTCGGAACCGGCCGCCGCCGCGCGGCCGGTTCCGTGCGTCCTGGGCCGGCCGCTCCCGGCCCGCCCGGCGCGCGCCGCGGCTCAGGCGGCCGCGCGCAGGACCCGCTCCACGCACTCCAGGGCCGCGTCGACGCTCTCCGCCACGTTCATCAGCTCCACGAACGCGTGCTCCACGCCCGCCGCGCGCTCCGCGGTCCGCAGCGCCCCCAGGACCGCGTCGAGGCCCGCGCCGCCCTGCGGATTGACCCGCAGCACCACGCGCAGTTCCTCAGGGTCCCTGCCGTACCCGGCCGCAAGCTCCCTGACCCGGCCGAACGGCACCGACACGGAAGCGGGGTCGAACTCCGCGCGCCCCGGCGCCGCCACCGGCAGCCACCCGGCCGCCCTGCGGGCCGTGCGGTCGAGGGCCGCGGGGGAGTAGCCGCCGAGGTACACCGGCGGGTGCGGCCGCTGGGCCGGCCGCAGCTCCACATGGGTCGCGGGCACCGTCCAGTGCCGCCCCTCGTACGCGGCGGGGCTCGGCCCCCACCACGCCTCCAGCGCGTCGAGGCACTCGTCGAGGCGCGCCCCGCGCTCCCGCATCGGCACCCCGGCCGCCGCGTACTCCTCGGGCGACCAGCCGATCCCGAAGCCGGGCAGCAGCCGGCCGCCGCTGAGCGCGTCGACCGTGGTGAGCTGGCGTGCCAGCAGCGCGGGCGGATACCAGGGCGCGTTGAGGACATTGCTGCCGATCAGCGCCGTACGGGTCGCGGACGCGGCGACCGCCATCAGCGCGAACGGATCGAGCACGGCCCGGAAGTTCTCCGGGATCGTGTCCGTGCCGGCGTATCCCACGGACGGCTCGACCGGCGCGAGCAGCCGGTCGCCCACCCACAGGCTCGCCGCCCCGAGCCGTTCCGCCTCCGCGGCGAACCGCGCCACCTCGCCCGACTGTTGAGCCATCGCCCCGAACTGGGGGAGCGTGAAACCGATGCGCACCGGACTCTCCTCTCGACGGGCCGCGGGCCAGGGCGCCGCGGCTGCCGCGCAGCACGCTACGTCCGCGAGCCCGCCGCCTCCAGTACGCCTCCCGCGTGCGCCGCCAGGAGACGGCGCAGGCCCCGCCCGCGGGAGGCGGGCGGGGCCTGCGCGGCCGCTGCCGGGCGTCAGGCGCCCGCGGCCTCGTCGGCCGCGGCGGTGCGCAGGGCGCGCTCGACGTCGGGCCGCGCCTCGGCCACCAGGCGGCGCAGCGCCGCGTTGGGGCCCGCGGACGCGAGCCACGCGTCCGTCGCGTCCAGGGTCTCCTGCGAGACCTGGAGCGCCGGGTACAGGCCGATGGCGATCTGCTGGGCCATCTCGTGCGACCTGGACTCCCACACGTCGCCCACGGCCGCGAAGTACCTCTGCGCGTACGGGGCGAGCAGCTCGCGCTGGTCGGTCTGGACGAAGCCCGCGATCACGGCCTCCTGCACCGCGTTGGGCAGCTTGTCGTCCTCGACGACCGACGCCCACGCCTCGGCCTTCGCCGCCGCCGTGGGCCGCGCCGAGCGCGCGGCTGCCGCGTGCCGCTCGCCCGCCGCGGTGCGGTCGCGCTCGTACTCGGCGGCGATCTCCTCCTCGTCGAAGTCGCCGGTCGCCGCGAGCCGCTGCACGAACGCCCAGCGCAGCTCCGTGTCGACGGCGAGGCCCTCGATGGTCTCGCGGCCGTCGAGCAGACCCTGGAGCAGGTGCAGCTGCTGCGGGGTGCGGGCCGTCGCGGCGAACGCCCGCGCCCACGCGAGCTGGTGGTCGCTGCCGGGCTCGGCGGCCCGCAGGTGCGCGAGGGTGGCCTCCGTCCACTGGGTGAGGCCCGCCTCCCGCCAGGACGGCGCCGCGTACTGGTCGAGCGCCAGCTTCGCCTGCCGGTGCAGCGACTGCACCACGCCGATGTCGCTCTCCTTGGAGATGCCGGAGAGCACCAGCTTCAGGTAGTCGCGGGTGGCCAGCTCGCCGTCGCGGGTCATGTCCCACGCCGACGCCCAGCACAGGGCGCGCGGCAGGGACTCCGCGAAGTCGCCGAGGTGCTCGGTGACGGTCTTCAGCGACTCCTCGTCGAGGCGCACCTTCGCGTACGAGAGGTCGTCGTCGTTGAGGAGGATCACCGCGGGCCGCCGCCGGCCCGCGGGGAACGGCACCTCGGTGCGCTCGCCTTCCACGTCGAGCTCGATGCGGTCGGTGCGGGCGAGGCGGCCCTCCGCGTCGAAGTCGTAGCATCCGATCGCGATCCGGTGCGGGCGCAGCACCGGGGTGCCCTTGGCCCCCTCGGGCAGCGCGGGGGCCTCCTGACGCACGGCGAAGGAGGTGACGGCGCCGGACGCGTCGGTCTCGATCGCGGGCCGCAGCACGTTGATGCCCGCGGTCTCCAGCCACGCCTTCGACCACGCCTTCAGATCGCGCCCCGAGGTCTGCTCCAGCGCGCCGAGCAGGTCCAAGAGGCGGGTGTTGCCGAAGGCGTGCTCCTTGAAGTACGCCTGCACGCCGCGGAAGAACTCGTCCTCGCCGACGTACGCGACGAGCTGCTTGAGCACGGAGGCGCCCTTGGCGTACGTGATCCCGTCGAAGTTGACGAGCACGTCGTCCAGGTCGCGGATGTCCGCCATGATCGGGTGGGTGGAGGGCAGCTGGTCCTGCCGGTACGCCCAGGTCTTCATCGAGTTGGCGAAGCTCGTCCACGACTGGGGCCAGCGCGAGCCCGGCGCCGCCGCCTGGCAGGCGATCGAGGTGAAGGTGGCGAACGACTCGTTCAGCCACAGGTCGTTCCACCACTCCATGGTGACCAGGTCGCCGAACCACATGTGCGCCAGCTCGTGCAGGATGGTCTCGGCGCGGCCCTCGTAGGCCGCGTCCGTCACCTTGGAGCGGAAGACGTACTGGTCGCGGATGGTCACCGCGCCCGCGTTCTCCATCGCGCCCGCGTTGAACTCCGGCACGAACAGCTGGTCGTACTTGGCGAACGGGTACGGGTGGTCGAACTTCTCCTGGAACCAGTCGAAGCCCTGCCGGGTCACGTCGAAGACGGCGTCCGCGTCGAGGAACTCCGCCAGCGAGGGGCGGCAGTAGATGCCGAGCGGGACCGTGCGCCCGTCCTTCTCGTACGTGCTGTGCACACAGTGGTACGGGCCGGCGACGAGCGCCGTGATGTACGAGGAGATCCGGGGCGTCGCCTCGAAGCGGCGCACGCCGTCGGCGTCCGCCTCCGGCGTCGGGGAGTTCGACACCACGGTCCAGCCCTCGGGCGCCTTCACGGTGAAACGGAACGTCGCCTTCAGGTCGGGCTGCTCGAACACCGCGAACACCCGGCGCGAGTCCGCCACCTCGAACTGCGTGTAGAGATAGGCCTGCTGGTCGACCGGGTCGACGAACCTGTGCAGCCCCTCGCCGGTGTTGGTGTACGCGCAGTCCGCCACCACCCGCAGCTCGTTGGCGCCCGCCCGCAGTCCTGGCAGCGCGATCCGCGAGTCCTTGAATACCGCGTCCACGTCGAGCGCCGTGCCGTTCAGCACGACCTCGCGCACCGCGGGCGCCACCAGGTCGATGAACGTCTCCGCGCCGTCCTCCGCGCTGTCGAAGCGCACGAGGGTCACCGAGGGGAACGTGCCCCCGTCCTGCGCCCCGCCGAGGTCCACGTCGATCTCGTAGCCGTCCACGCGGAGCAGCCGTGCCCGCTGCTGCGCCTCGTCGCGGGTCAGGTTCGTACCAGGCACCGGGTCATCTCCTCGTTGTGTGACGCTGTACGGCCGCCATCCTTCCACGCGGACGGGGGCGGACGGCGAGGGATATACCCCGGTACGCCCAGGGGACCTGGACGCGCCGGGAGGCCGGGACGCGCCGGGGGGCCGGGACGCGCCAGGCGCCCCGGCCCCCCGGGTCCGTGCCGTGCGGCTCAGGCGCGGCCGAGCTCCGCCGCGACCAGCTCCGCGATCTGGACCGCGTTGAGCGCGGCCCCCTTGCGGAGGTTGTCGTTGGAGACGAACAGGGCGAGGCCCCTGCCGTCCTCCACCGTCTCGTCCACCCGGATGCGGCCGACGTACGACGGGTCGGTGCCCGCGGCCTGGAGCGGGGTGGGGATCTCGGAGACCTCCACGCCGGGGGCGCCCGCCAGCAGCTCGTAGGCGCGCTCCACGGACAGCGGCCGCTCGAAGCGCGCGTTGACCTGGAGCGAGTGCCCGGTGAAGACCGGCACACGCACGCAGGTGCCCGAGACCTTCAGCTCCGGGATCTCCAGGATCTTGCGGGACTCGTGGCGGAGCTTCTGCTCCTCGTCCGTCTCGTGCAGCCCGTCGTCGACGAGGTTGCCCGCGAAGGGGAGCACGTTGAAGGCGATGGGGCGCTTGTAGACGGACGGCTCGGGGAAGTCGACCGCGCGGCCGTCGTGGGTGAGGCCGTCCGCCGCCTCCACCACCTTGCGCGCCTGGTCGTGCAGCTCGGCGACGCCCGCGAGACCCGACCCTGAGACCGCCTGGTAGGTGGTGGCGACCAGCGCCGTGAGCCCCGCCTCCGCGTGCAGCGGCCTGAGCACGGGCATCGCGGCCATCGTCGTGCAGTTCGGGTTGGCGATGATGCCCTTGGGCCGGTCGGCGACCGCGTGCGGGTTGACCTCGCTGACCACCAGCGGCACGGCGGGGTCGCGCCGCCACGCGGACGAGTTGTCGATCACCACGGCGCCCTGCCCCGCGACCCGCTCGGCCAGCGCCTTCGAGGTGGCGCCGCCCGCGGAGAACAGCACGATGTCGAGGCCCGTGTAGTCGGCCGTCGCCGCGTCCTCGACCGTGATCTCCTCGCCCCGCCACTCCAGCGCGGTGCCGGCCGAGCGCGCCGACGCGAACAGGCGCAGCCGCGTGAGCGGGAAGTCGCGCTCCGCGAGGATCCTGCGCATGACCGTGCCGACCTGACCGGTGGCTCCGACGATTCCGACCTTCACGGGGACTCCTTGCGGTGACGTGTGTACGGGAGGAGGCGTGCACGCACGGCGCTGTACGTACGCTGCGGTGGTCCTGGGCGGCTCCGCGCCGTCGCGGCTCCGGCCCCGGGGTTGTGCCTTGCCCATCTTGCGGGCCGTACACGTGACGTTGTCCACCCCATTGTCGGGGAGGCCGGGCCCCGACGCCCCTCCCGCCCTCCCACACCCCCGGATCGGGGGAATCCGCCGCTCCCGGGGGCCCCGGGAGCCCCGGCAGCACCAGGGGCGCCGCCCGGGGAGTCCGACGGCGCGCGGGGGCGGTCTGCCGGCCTGGCGGCCGTGGTACGTTCGGCGACCGCGCGCCCGGGGGCGGGTCCGGCCGGCGTCGGTGCCCCGGACCCGGCCGGGGCGGCAGCCCGCGGCCTGGGGTACGGCGCGCGCCGTACCCCCTTCAGGAAGGTCCGCCACGCGCCATGTCACTCGTCGCCGAGCTCCGCGCCGCGGGCTGCGTCTTCGCCGAGGAGGAGGCCGCGCTCATCCTGTCCACCGCCGCGGGGCCGGAGGAGGCCGGCCGGATGGCCGCGCGCCGTGCCGCGGGCGAGCCGCTCGAACACGTGCTCGGCTGGGCCGGCTTCCTCGGCATGCGGATCGCCGTGGGCCCCGGCGTCTTCGTCCCCCGCCGCCGCACCGAGTTCCTCGCGGGCCACGCCCTGCGGCTGCTGCCGCCCGGCGGCACCGCCGTGGACCTGTGCTGCGGCTCGGGCGCGCTCGGCGCCGCCCTCGCGGGCGCGGGCGCCGCGGAGGTGCACGCGGCCGACCTCGACCCCGCCGCGGTCGCCTGTGCCCGCCGCAACCTCGAACCCCTCGGCGCCGCCGTCCACCAGGGCGACCTCTTCGCGGCGCTGCCGCGGCGGCTGCGGGGCAGGGTCGACGTGCTCGTCGCCAACGTCCCCTACGTACCGACGGGCGAGGTGCCGCTGCTGCCGGCCGAGGCCCGTGAGCACGAGCCGCTGCTCTCCCTCGACGGCGGCGGCGACGGGCTCGACGTGCTGCGCCGGGTCGCGGCCGAGGCGCCGCAGTGGCTCGCGCCGGGCGGCGTGCTGCTGAGCGAGGCCGGCGGGCGCCAGGCGCCCGCGGCGCTCGCCGCGTTCACCGCGGCCGGGCTCGAAGCGCGCACCGCCGAGGACGACGGCCTCGGCGCGACGGCCGTGCTCGGCACCTGGCCCCGCCCGCCCGTCACCCCGCCGCCGGGCCCCCGCGGGAGAGCGCGGCGAGATCGATGACGGTCTTCCCCAGTCGGGGCCCCGTACCGGCCGCCGCGTGCGCCTCCGCCGCCCGGTCGGCCGGGTGAACCCCCTGGACGGGTACGCGGAACAGCCCCCTCTCCGCGAGACCTGCGGCGACGGCGAGCCCATGGCACCCGTCGGGCTCGCCGCAGAACCGGCCGCGGGAGAGGCGCACCCCGCGGCTCGGGCCTGTCGCGTCCGCCAGGGTGACCACCGACTCGGCGCCGCCGGTGAGGCGGACGAGTTCGTCGAGCGCCCCGGCCCCTGCCACGTCGAGCGCTCGGTCGACGCGCGAGATGCCCAGTGCGCGGACGCGCCCGGCCAGGCCGGGCCCGTAGGGCAGTGGGACCGCGCCGAGCGCGGAGAGGAACCCTTCGCTGCCGGGGCGGCCGGTCGCGACGACGCGGGCCCCGCGAGCCGCGGCCAACTGCACGGCGATGCTGCCGACGCCACCCGTCGCGCCGTCGATCAGCAGGGTCGTCGCCTTCCCTTCGCGCACTCCGAGCAGGTCGAGCGCGCGGGTGGCCGTCTCCACACCCGTCGCTGCGGCGCCCGCCTCCTCCCACGACAGGGCGGCCGGCTTCGCCTCCCAGAACGCCAGGACGGCGAACTGCGCGCACGCCCCGCCGAGCCGGGACACGTCGACGGCGCCGAACACCTCGTCCCCGGCGGCGCAGCCCGCCACGCCCTCGCCGACCTCGTCGATCACGCCGGCCGCGTCCACTCCGGGGACGTGGGGCAGCGCGAGGCTGTCGCGTGAGGGCGACGCACCCGCCCGCAGGGCGAGGTCGACGGGCGACACCCCGCTGGTGCGCACCGCGACACGGACCTCCCCGCGGCCCGCGTGCGGCTCGGGCGAACAACCGATGGCGAGGACACCGGGGGGACCGAAACGCTCGTACCGCACTGCCCGCATGGCCACCTCTCCGGCCCGGAGTCTCCGGGCCCCGCTCTACGGTGGCCGTGGACGCGCGGCAGGTGCCCCGTCCCTGGCCGAAGTGAGAACCGCGGAGAACGAAGTGACTCGGAAACCACGCGCGGACGCGGAGTTCAACCGCCGCCGCATCCTCGCCACCGCGCGCGCCGCTTTCGCGGGCGAGGGGCTCGACGTGCCGATGCGCGAGATCGCCCGCCGCGCCGGCCTGGGCACCGCCACGGTCCACCGGCACTTCCCGGCACGCACCGACCTCGTCGCGGCGGCGCTCGCCGAGCTCGTCGCGGAGTGCCGTGCGGACATGCGGGCGCTCTTGGCCGAGCCCGATCCCTGGCGGGCGCTCGGCGGCGCCGTGCGCCGTTTCGCGGAGCACCGGGTACACGACCGCGGGCTGGACGAGGCCCTGTTCGGCTCCCACCCGGCGGCCGCCGCCTTCGCCGCCGACCGCCGCGCGCAGGAAGGCGCGATGCGGCAGCTCGTGGACCGCGCACGCGAGGCCGGCGCGGTGCGCCAGGACGTCACGGTGGAGGACGTACGGGTGTGCCTCGGCGCGGTCGCCTCGTTCCGGCCCGCGCGCTCGGGCGCGGCCCTCGGGCGGCTCGTCGAGCTCCTCCTGATCGGGCTTGCGGCGGACGACGGCACCGAGCGCGGGACCCGCGCGCGCTCTCTCCACGCGCCCGAGCAGTCCGGCGCGGGAGAACAGCGGTAGGCCGGGCCGGTTCGGGCCTCAGGCGCTGTCCGGCCGGGTGGCGGCTCGGGACCTCGCGGGCTCGAGGGAGGCCGAGGCGAGCAGGGCGAGCTTGTCGGCGCTCTCGGAGCCGGGCTCCGGGTGGTAGATGACGAGCATGATCCCGTCGGTCCCGTTGACCAGCAGTTTCTCGCGGTCCAGGGTGACCGGCCCGAGCTGGGGGTGGGCGAAGGTCAGGGTGGCGCTCGTGCGCCGGTTCCCCGCGTCGTGGCGGGCCCACAGCGTGCGGAAGCGCGCACTGGCCACCGAGAGTTCGCCGACCAGCCCGATCACCCGGGGGTCGTCCGCGTCGGTGCCGACCGAGTTGCGGAAGCTTGCGACCAGGCCGGCCGTGGTCCGCTCCCACCCGGGGAACATCGCCGCCTCCGCCTCGTCGAGGAAGACGTCCCTGAGCCGGTTGCGGCCCGGTGTCAGGCGTGGGGAGAAGGCGGTGGCCAGCGGGTTGGCGGCCAGCACGTCGAGGTAGCGGCCCTCGACGAACGCCGGCAGACCGAGGGACCGCACGAGCCTGGCCGTGCTGGGCGGCACGGTCTCGTGCTGCGGGCGCCGGCTCCTGCGCCGTGGCCTGCCGCCGACGAGGCCGAGCAGGTAGGTGGTGTCGTCGAGCCGCAGGACCCGGGCGATGGACTCGAGGACCTGGACCGAGGGATTGCGGTCCCGGCCCTGTTCGAGGCGCAGGTAGTACTCGGCGCTGATGCCCGAGAGCATCGCCACCTCCTCCCGGCGCAGCCCCGGGACGCGGCGCGGGCCGAGGACCGGGATCCCGGCCTGCTCCGGGGTGACGAGCTCGCGGCGGGCACGGAGGTACTCGCCCAGCAGGTTCGGCTCCTTGTCCATGCCCTCAAGCGTAGGCAGCGGTCCGGGCGCCGTGCCTGTCCCCGGGACTACCAGTGTCGGGAGGGCACTGGCCCGCCCTCCCCCGCGCCCCCAGGCTGGACGCTGCCGGGCGGGGGAGGATCGGCCCCGCACGGCGGCGGGCCGCGGACCCGCGTCCGGGGCACGGGCCGTACGCGGCCGGAAGACACCGAGGGAAGGAAGACGGGAAGTGGCTCAGCAAGACGTTCTGGTGACCGGGGGCTCCGGCTTCATCGGCGGGCACGTCGTCCTCGACGCGCTCGCCCGGGGCCTCAGGGTGCGCACCACCGTGCGCTCGCTCGCACGCGAGGAGGCCGTCCGCGCGTCCCTGCGCAGGGCCGGCATGACGGCCGACGACCGGCTCGAATTCGTCGCCGCCGACCTGACGGGCGACGACGGGTGGGCCGAGGCGCTCGACGGCGTCCGCCATGTCATCCACGTGGCCTCGCCGGTGATGCCGGGGCACGTCGAGAACGAGGACGAGATCATCGTCCCCGCCCGCGAAGGCACCCTGCGCGTGCTTCGGGCGGCCCGTGCGGCGGGCGCGGCACGCGTGGTCCTCACCTCCGCCTTCCACGCGGTCGCCTGGGGGCACCCGCACGACGGCCGCGTCTTCACCGAGGCGGACTGGACCGTGCTCGACGGTCCTGGCACCGACGCCTACGGGCGCAGCAAGACGCTCGCCGAGCGCGCGGCGTGGGACTTCGCCGCCGACGGCGGCCCCGAGCTGACCACGCTGCTCCCCGTCGCCGTCATCGGGCCCGCGCTGAGCGGCGAGCCGTCCGGGGCCAACCGGATCGTCGAACGGCTCCTCACCGGTGCCGTGCCAGGACTGCTCGACCTCTACGTCCCCGTGGTCGACGTGCGTGACGTCGCCGCGGCGCACGTCGACGCCACGACCGCGCCCGCGGCCGCCGGGCGGCGCATCCTCCTGGGGAGCGATCCCGCCCTGCCGATGGCCGAGATCGCCGCCACGCTGCGGGCCGGGCTCGGCCGGGCCGCAGCCCGGGTCCCGACCGAGACCGTACCCGACGACGCCGTGCGCGCCGGCGCCGCCACCAACCCCGCGCTGCGCGCCGCCGCGCAGGATCTCGGCTACGCCCGCCGCTTCTCCACCAACGCGGCGCGCGAGATCCTCGGCTGGGCACCGCGCCCCAGCAGGGACGCCGTGGCAGCCGCAGGCCAGAGCATGGTCGAAGGGGGAATCATCCCGTCCTGACCTGCCCGTACGCCCCACTGCCCCGTGCGGATCCTGGCCGGAGCGGGGCGCGGCGCCGCGTGTCAGCCCGCCGCGCTCCCCGCGTCGGCCTGCCCTGCCATGAGCGCGTGTTCCCAGGCGGCGCGCCCGGACCCCTCGGCGGGCAGCTTCTTGACGGCGGAGTAGCGCGCGTGGCCCGCGGTCACCCGCAGCTCCTGCACCGGCAGGAGGAAGTAGGCGCGCTTCAGCCGGATCGCGGCCGAGGCCTCGCCCGGGTCCCGGCCGGAGCCGGGCGCGAAGACCGCCGTCAGCACCGCGCCGACCCGGCCGACCGCCACGTCCTCCAGGATCCAGTCGTCCAGCACGACCCGCACCTTCCGCGCCGTGGCCGACCTGCCCATCACCGCGACGTACACGTCCGAGCCGGCCAGCCGCCCCGACCAGTCGGCGAACCAGTGCCCGCGGCCCGCCGGCCGCTGGTGGAGCGCCGCGCGGCCCGCGCCGAGCGCCCGCAGCGCCGCCTGCGCCTCGCCGAGCACGGGGAGCTTGTCCGTACCACCGCCTGCCATGGTCCCGACGATCTCACAGGCGCCGCGGTCACCGCGCCTGGCAGGTCGGGCACCAGAACAGGTTCCTTGCCGCGAGCGGCGCGGTGCGCACGGGCGTGCCGCACACCAGGCACGGCTGGTTCGCCCGCCGGTACACGTACACCTCACCCCCGTGGCCGTCCACGCGCGGCGCCCGGCCCATCGCCTCGGGCTCGTGCTCGGGGCGCACCGTGTCGATGCGGTTGGCGCGGACGCCCTCCCGCATCAGGGCCACCAGGTCGGCCCAGACGGCGTCCCACTCCGCGCGGGTCAGGCCGCTGCCCGCGCGGTACGGGTCGATGCCGTGCCGGAACAGCACCTCGGCGCGGTAGACGTTGCCCACGCCCGCCACGACCTTCTGGTCCATCAGCAGCGCCGCGACGGTCCTACGGGACCTGGAGATCCGGGGCCAGGCGTCGTCGGCCGACGCGGCGGGCCGCAGCGGGTCCGCGCCGAGCCGCTCGTGCACCGCCCGCTTCTCCGCGGCGGTGATCAGCGCGCAGGTCGTCGGCCCCCGCAGGTCCATGTACGCGGCCTCGCCCAGCAGCCGCAGCCGCACCGTGTCCGTGGGCGGCGGCGCGGGCGGCGCGCCGAAGGCGACCTTGCCGAAGAGGCCCAGGTGGACGTGGATCCAGCCGACGCCGCCGAAGCCGAGGAAGAGGTGCTTGCCGTGGGCGTCGGCCTCGTCGAGCACCCGCCCGTCGAGGAGCGCCGCGCCGTCGGAGAACTTGCCCTGCGGGCTGCTCACCCGGACCGCCCGGCCGCCGAAGCGCTCCGTGTGGTCCAGGGCGAGGCGGTGGATCGTGTGGCCTTCAGGCACGTGCGGACCCGCGCTCAGCCCTGCTGGGGGTGGTGTGCGGGGATCGGGGGCAGCTCGCCCGTCTTCTCGTACTCCGTGAGCATGTCGATGCGGCGGGTGTGCCGCGCCTCGCCGGAGTACGGCGTCGCGAGGAAGACCTCGACGAACGAGGTGGCCTCGTCGCGGCTGTGCATCCGCGCGCCCACCGACACCACGTTCGCGTTGTTGTGCTCTCGTCCGAGGCGCGCGGTCTCCTCGCTCCACGCCAGCGCGGCCCGCACGCCCCTGACCTTGTTCGCGGCGATCTGCTCGCCGTTGCCCGAGCCGCCGATCACGATGCCGAGGCTGTCCGGGTCGGCCGCCGTGCGCTCCGCGGCCCGCAGGCAGAACGGCGGGTAGTCGTCCTGGGCGTCGAGGATGTGCGGTCCGCAGTCGACGGGTTCGTGGCCGTGCGAGGTGAGCCACTGGACGAGATGGTTCTTGAGTTCGTAGCCCGCGTGGTCGGAGCCGAGGTAGACGCGCATGCCCCGAGTGTGGCACGGGAACCGCCGGGTAAGGGCAGGGGGCTCGCGTTCTGTTGATCCGGACCCGACAATGCGGGGCAGGCCGCGTCCGGAGTCCCGGGAAGCGTGCGCCACGGTGGTCACACCCTCGCGCACCCTGCCCGTGCCCGGCTGCCGGCCGTCATGACACCGACCGTCCGACACATCGACGACGTCCCCACGTCGTGGAACCAACCGAGGGATGCACACCACATGACTCGTCCCCCCACCCTGACGGCGGAAGGCGGAGACCCCGCCGCGCCGCCCCCGTCCACCCCGCCCGTCGAGGACGAGGGCGGCCTGCGCCCCGGGCTCAGGAACCGCCACCTCTCGATGATCGCGATCGGCGGTGTGATCGGCGCGGGCCTCTTCGTGGGCTCCGGGTCCGGCATCGCCGCCGCGGGCCCGGCCATCCTCGTCTCGTACGCCCTCGTCGGCCTGCTCGTCGTCCTCGTGATGCGGATGCTCGGCGAGATGTCGGCGGCCGACCCGCGCTCCGGGTCGTTCTCCGCCTACGCCGACCGGGCGCTCGGCCGCTGGGCCGGGTTCTCCATCGGCTGGCTCTACTGGTTCTTCTGGGTCGTCGTGCTCGCCGTCGAGGCGACCGCGGGCGCCACCATCCTGGGCGGCTGGGTGCCGGCCGTCCCGCAGTGGGCCTGGGCGCTGATCGTGATGTTCGTGCTCACCGGCTCGAACCTCGCGTCGGTCGCCTCCTACGGCGAGTTCGAGTTCTGGTTCGCGGGCATCAAGGTCGTCGCGATCGGCGCGTTCATCGTCATCGGGCTGCTGGCCGCTTTCGGCGTGCTGCCCGGCTCCGACCACCCGGGCTCCGGCTTCTCGCACCTCACCGACGCGGGCGGGTTCCTGCCGAAGGGGCCAGGCGCGATCCTCACCGGGGTGCTGCTCGTGGTGTTCTCGTTCATGGGCAGCGAGATCGTCACCCTCGCGGCCGGCGAGTCCGCCGATCCGCGCCGCGCCGTCTCCAAGGCCACCAACAGCGTGATCTGGCGCATCTGCGTGTTCTACCTGGGCTCGATCCTCGTGGTGCTCGCGCTGGTGCCGTGGAAGGACCCCGCCGTCACCAAGGAGGGCAGCTATGTCGCCGCACTCGACACGATAGGCATCCCGCACGTGGGCACCGTGATGGACGTGATCGTGCTGACGGCGGTGCTGTCCTGTCTCAACTCCGGCCTGTACACGGCCTCGCGGATGGCTTTCTCGCTGGGGCGGCGCGGTGACGCGCCCCGCGCCTTCCACCGCACCAGCCGCCGCGGCGTGCCGCACGTGGCGATCCTGTCGTCGGTGGCGTTCGGCTTCCTCGCGGTGTGGTTCAACTACCAGTGGCCCGACACCGTCTTCCAGTTCCTGCTGAACTCCTCTGGCGCGGTCGCCCTGTTCGTATGGCTGGTGATCTGCCTGACGCAGCTGCGCATGCGCCCGATCATCCTGCGCGAGGCGCCGGAGAAGCTGGTCGTGCGGATGTGGCTGTTCCCGTACCTGACCTGGCTGACGGCGGCGGTCATCGTCTTCGTCGTCGGCTACATGCTCACCGACGACTCCGCGCGCGACGAGATGCTGCTCTCGCTGCTGGTCGCCGCGATCGTGGTGGCGGTCGCCCTGGTGCGCCGCGCGGTGGGCCGCGAGACCCCGGCGGAGGCGCCCGCGCCGGACGCCGGGCCGTAGCCCGTACGGGCCCGCGGGGTGGCCGGCGAACACCGGGCGCCCCGCGGGTCCCGTCAGGCGAGCGCCGACAGATAGGCCACCGCGCTGGCCGGTGCCTCGGGGGCCATGCACGCGGCGAGGCCGCGCTCCGACGCCTCGATGCCGCGTGAGCCGCGGGGCACGGCGTCCCGCTCGTACCGCTCCACCGCCTCCCGTACGGACGCCTGGCGCGCCACCGCGAGGCCCAGCTCGGCGCCGTCCAGCATGGCGAGGTTGGCGCCCATGCCCGCGAAGGGCGTCATCAGGTGCGCGGCGTCGCCGACGAGGGTGATGCCGGGGTGGGCCTGCCAGGTGCGGCCGGGCGGCAGCGTGTACAGCGGGCGGTGGACGAAGGAGTCGCCGCACAGGTCGAGCAGCGCGAGCAGGTCGGGCGACCAGCCGGCGAAGCGCTCACGCAGCGCGGCCCTCGCCGTACCGGGGCGGTCGAGCGCGCCGCGGGTGTACAGCTCGGCGTCCTCCGGCTCGCGCAGGGTGAAGTAGACGCGCACCACGCCGTGCGTGTTGCGCTGCGCCATGATGCCGAGGCCGTCCTCGAAGGCGTAGAGGCTGCCGTCGCCGACCAGCGCGGCGACCGCGGGCGCCCGGGTGTCCTGGCCCTCGACACGCGCCTCCACCAGGTGCACCCCGGAGAAGGCGGGCGGCGCGCCGCCCAGGTGCGCCCGGGTCTTCGACCACGCCCCGTCCGCGCCCACGACCAGGTCGAACACCCCGTCGTCCGCGGGTGCCTCCGAGGCGCCCTGGGCGAACACCGGCCTGCCGCGGCCGCCGGGGGCCGCCGCGATGCCGGTGAGCGCCCGCCCCCAGCGGACCGTCCCCGCGGCCAGCGAGTCGAGCAGCAGCGACCTGAGGTCGCCGCGGTCGATCTCGGGCCGCGCGGCCACGCCGGGCGTGGGCTCGTGGTGCACGAGCACCCGCCCGTCCGCGCCGGACACCCGCACCTCCTCGCCCTCGGGGCGTGAGAGCGCCCGGAAGCCCTCGGTCAGGCCCGCCGTGGCCAGCGCCGCCTGCCCGGTCCCCGGGTGCAGGTCGAGCGTCCCGCCCGGGGGACGCGCGGAGGGTGAGGCGTCCCGCTCGAAGACCGTGACGTCCACCCCGTGCGTCTGGAGCACCCTGGCCAGCGTCAGGCCCCCTGGCCCGCCGCCCACGACGGCGACGCGCGGTGATGACTCAGCCATGGCGGCGCCTCCCGTCCGCGGCGGGGGCGGCCCCCGGCGGGTTCCCTGTGTCGAGCCGTGTCCCGGGCATGTTGGGGTCCCTTCGTCAGCGAAGAACTTGAACACCGTTCTAGTAGAACAGTGTTCAAGTTAGGTGTGCCTAAGTATTACTGTCAAGGCGGGAACCCCCGGAAGAGAAAGACCCGGAAGAGAAAGACGGAGACACCATGCGGCTGAGGCGGTCCGACGTGCTCGACGGAGCCATGCGACTCCTTGAGGAGGAGGGGCTCGCGGGCCTCACGATGCGCCGGCTCGCCTCCGCGCTCGACGTCCGGCCCTCGGCGCTCTACTGGCATTTCGCGGACAAGCGCACCCTGCTCGACGCCATGGCGGAGGAAGTCGTCTCCGGGGTGCCCGAGCCGGACGCGTCCCTGCCGTGGGACGAGCGCGCCACGGCCCTCGCCCGGGGCCTGCGCGACGCCCTGCGCTCCCACCGCGACGGCGCGCGGCTGCACGCGGGCACCTTCGTCGACGGCGCCCACACCCTGCGCGTGGGCAACGGCCTGCTCGCCGCCTTCACCGACGCGGGCCTGCCGCGCCCGCGCGCCATGAGCACGGCCTTCGCCACCCTGCACTTCGTCCTCGGCCACACCATCGAGGAGCAGGCCCGCGACGAACTGCGCGCCGCGGGCCGCTGGAACCCGGAGCGCGCGGTGGAGGCCGCCGGCGCCTTCCCCGGACTGGCCGAGGCCCTCGCCGACTTCGAGGCCACCCCGCCCGACACGCGGTTCGGCGAGGGCCTCGGCGCGATCCTCGACGGGGTCCGCCTGCGCGCGACGGGCGGCGCCGGGCACGCCTGAGGCCCCGCCCCCGGGTGGGGGAGCGGGGCCTCGCCGGGGTCCGGTGGCGGGTCAGCCGCGGCGGCCCGCCAGCTTCCAGGCGCCGGGCAGGGCGCCCATCGCGAGAGCCGCCTTGAGCGCGTCCCCGACGAGGAACGGCACGAGGCCCGCCGCGATCGCCGCGCCCACCGACATCCCGGCCGACAGGGCGAGGTACGGCACGCCGATCGCGTACACGACCGCGGAGCCGACCGCCATCGTGCCCGCGGTGCGCAGCACCGAGCGGTCGCCGCCGCGCCGCGCCAGCGCGCCGACGACGGCGGACGCCGCGAGCATGCCCAGCACATAGCCGAACGAGGCGCCGCCGGGACCCGACGTGCCGCCGGAGAACCACGGCAGGCCCGCCATGCCGAGCACCGTGTACAGCGCGAGCGAGAGGAACCCGCGGCGCGCCCCGAGCGCGGTGCCGACGAGCAGCGCGGCGAAGGTCTGCCCGGTCACCGGCACCGGGGAGCCCGGGACGGGCACGGACAGCTGCGCGGCGAGCCCGGTGAGCACGGCGCCCCCGGCGACGAGCGCGATGTCACGGCTGCGGCTTGCGGGAATCAGGTCGGCGAGTACGCCGGCGCGGGAGGCGGCCGCTGTGGGCGCGACGGTGCTCATGGGGGCTCCGCGGAGTGAGATCGGACAACTGGTCGAATTCGCTTCGACGGTAACCCACGCGCCCCGGCGACCCGTTCGTCGGAGCCCCACAAAGCCCGCCCCGCCCCCTTGTCGGCAGCCGCCCCGCCCCGGCGCACCCCGTCCCTCCCGGCGCCGCCCGACCGGGCCCCGGCCCAGAGATCCCCGGCCGGGCGGCCCCGGGCGCCCGCGGCGCGTCAGTCGAAGATCGGGCCCTGCGTGCGCGTCCGCTTGATCTCGTAGAAGCCCTTGACGGACGCCACCATCAGCGTGCCGTCCCACAGCTTCAGCGCCTCCTCGCCCTTGGGGGCGGGCGTCACGACCGGGCCGAAGAACGCGATCTGGCCGCCGTCGGCGCCCGGCACCGCGATGACCGGCGTGCCGACCTCCTGGCCGACCTTGTCGATCCCCTCCTTGTGGGAGGCGCGCAGCTCCGTGTCGTACGCGTCCGAGTCGGCGTACTCGATCAGCTCGGCGGGCAGCCCCGCGTCCGCGAGCGCGCCCGCGACGGCCTCGCGGGTGGGGCCCTCGCCCTTGTTGTGGAATCGGGTCCCGAGCGCGGTGTAGAGCGGCCCCACGACCTCGTCGCCGTGCTTCTGCTGCGCCGCGACGACCACCCGCACCGGCGCCCACGCCGTGGTCTCCATCAGCTCCCTGTACTCCTCGGGCATCTCGTCGATCCGCGGCTCGTTGAGCACCGCCAGGCTCATCACGTGCCACCGGATGTCCAGATCGCGGGCCTTCTCGACCTCCAGCACCCAGCGGGAGGTCATCCACGCCCACGGGCACAGCGGGTCGAACCAGAAGTCGACCGGCGTCTTCTCCGACATGTCTCTCCTCGAAAAGCTCCATACGGGCACACCCCGACGAAGCGGGAACGCACCCGGCCGTCTCCGCCATTCCCGCACCGGCCGCCGGGCCGCCCGCGGCGACCGCATGCCGGTCACCCGGCACCGACATGCGAGGATCTGGCTGTTTCCGCGATGTCCGCGCGCCGTGAAGGAGCTGCTGCCCCGTGCCTGGAGAGAACCTGTCCCGCGACGAGGCCCGTGAGCGGGGAGAACTGCTCTCCGTCACCGGCTACGAGGTCGCCCTCGACCTGAGGTCCGCCGTCGGAGAGGGGCCGGCCGAGGGCCCGCGCACGTTCCGCTCCGTCACCACGCTCCGCTTCGCCTGCGCGCGGCCGGGCGCCGCCACGTTCGCCGACCTGATCGCGCCGTCCGTGACGGCCGTGACGCTCAACGGACGCTCCCTCGACCCGGCCGCCGTCTTCGACGGCGCGCGCATCGCCCTCGACGGCCTCGCCGCACAGAACACACTCGTCGTGGACGCGCAGTGCGCGTACAGCAGGACGGGCGAGGGCATGCACCGCTTCGTCGACCCGGAGGACGGCGAGGTCTACCTCTACACGCAGTACGAGCCCGCCGACGCCCGCCGCGTCTGCACCACCTTCGAGCAGCCCGACCTCAAGGCGCCCTACCGCTTCGAGGTGCGGGCGCCCGAGGGCTGGCAGGTGTGGAACAACGGCGCGGGCGCCAGGGGCGCCGACGGAGTGTGGCGCTTCGCCGAGACCAAGCCGATCTCCTCGTACATCACGGCCGTGGTCGCGGGCCCGTACCACTACGTCACCGACACCTACAGGCGCACCCTCGCGGACGGCTCCGAGCTGGAGATCCCGCTCGGCGCGATGTGCCGCAAGGGCCTCGCCAAGCACTTCGACGCCGACGACATCTTCCTCGTCACCAAGCAGGGCCTCGACTTCTTCCACGAGCACTTCGACTACCCGTACCCCTTCGGCAAGTACGACCAGGCGTTCGTGCCCGAGTACAACCTCGGCGCCATGGAGAACCCGGGCCTCGTCACCTTCCGCGAGGAGTACGTCTACCGCGGCAAGGTCACCCAGGCGTCCTACGAGCGCCGGGCCAACGTCATCCTGCACGAGATGGCCCATATGTGGTTCGGCGACCTCGTCACCATGCGCTGGTGGGACGACCTGTGGCTGAAGGAGTCCTTCGCCGACTTCATGGGCGCCTTCTCCATGGTGGAGGCCACCCGCTTCACCAACGGCTGGATCACCTTCGCCAACAACCGCAAGGCGTGGGCCTACCGCGCCGACCAGTTGCCCTCCACCCATCCGATCACCGCCGACATCCGGGACCTGGAGGACGCCAAGCTCAACTTCGACGGCATCACCTACGCCAAGGGCGCCTCCGTGCTCAAGCAGCTGGTGGCGTACGTGGGCCGCGACGCGTTCCTCGAAGGCGCCAGGCGCTACTTCAAGCGGCACGCCTACGGCAACACCGAACTCGGCGACCTGCTCGCCGTCCTGGAGGAGACCTCGGGCCGCGACATGGCGGGCTGGGCCCGCTCGTGGCTCCAGACCGCCGGCGTCAACTCCCTGACGCCGCAGGTGCTCTACGACGCCGAGGGCCGCGTCCAGGAACTCGCGGTCGTCCAGGACGCGCCCGAGGCACACCCCGAACTGCGCCCGCACCGCGTGGCCGTGGGTCTCTACCGGCGCTCCAGGGACGGCGGGCTGACCGCCTACGCGCACACCGAGGCCGACGTGTCGGGACCCCGCACCGTCGTCGACGCGCTCGCCGGGGCCGAGCGCCCCGACCTGGTGCTCGTCAACGACCAGGACCTCACCTACTGCAAGACCCGGCTCGACGCGGCCTCGCTCGACACGCTCCGCGCCCACCTCGGCTCCGTGACCGACCCGATGGCACGGGCGCTGTGCTGGTCCGCGCTGTGGAACATGACCCGTGACGCGCTGCTGCCCGCCCGCGACTTCATCGCGCTCGTGCTCGCCCACGCGGGCCGGGAGAGCGACATCGGCGTGCTCCAGATGCTCCACTCCTGGGCCGAGTCCGCGCTCGTCCACTACGCGGCGCCCGCCTGGCGCACCGAGGGCGGCCGGCTGCTCGCCCAGGGCGCGCTGCGCGAGCTGCGCGCCGCCGAGCCCGGCAGCCAGCACCAGCTCACCTGGGCCCGCTTCTTCGCGAGGACCGCCGCGTCCGACGAGGAACTGGCGCTGTGCCGGGCCCTGCTCGACGGCACGGAGAAGGTGCGGGGCCTCGACGTCGACCAGGAGCTGCGCTGGGCCTTCCTCGGCCCGCTCGCCGCCCACGGCCGGGCCGACGAGGCCGCCGTCGAGGCCGAACTCGCCCGCGACGCCACCGCGTCGGGCGAGCGCCACAAGGTCCGCTGCCTCGCCTCCCGGCCCTCCGCCGAGGTCAAGGCCGCCGCCTGGGAGGCCCTCGTCGAGTCGGACACCCTCTCCAACGCGCTGGTGGAGGCGACGATCGCCGGGTTCGCGCAGCCCGGCCAGCGCGAGCTGATCGCCCCCTACGCCGAGAAGTACTTCGCCGTCATCGAACGGGTCTGGGCCGAGCGGTCCATCCAGATCGGCATGCTCGTCGTGCGCGGCCTCTTCCCCGACCTGCGGGACGACCCGGAGACGCTGGCCGCCGCCCAGGACTGGCTTGCCGGGCACGAGAAGGCCGCGCCCGCGCTGCGCCGCCTCGTCGCCGAGGCCGCGGACGACCTCGCCCGCGCCCTGCGCGCCCAGGAGTGCGACGCCGCCGCCTGAGCGCGAGCGCGCCCCGCCGTCCGGCGGGGCGCGCCAACTTCCTTGACCCGAACGGGTGATGGCTACCTCGGCATTCGAACGCCCGTACTTTAGGACGGGCTTGTCCGGTTTGCGCAACGCCCTTGTAACAGGGGTTACCGAGACGGACGGGACGGGGGAGAACCGGTTGCATGAACAACAACAGCGCCCCCCTCACCCCCGCACGCACCGCCGCACCCGCCCACGGCGGGATCGCGGACACACCTGTGCCCCGCCTGCTCACGGCGGCCCAGCTGCGGGAGCGCGGCATCCCCGCCTCCACCGTGTCCGCGCACTGCCGCCCCGGCGGCCCCTGGCAGCAACTGCTGCCCGGCGTCTACCTGTTGCACCGGGGCGCGGCCACACAGGACGATCTGCTCAGGGCCGCGCTGCTGTACGCGGGACGCGCCGTGCCCGCCCAGCGGGGCCGGGGGAGCGACCGGCCTCCCGCGCTGCTCACGGGGCTCGCGGCGCTCGCCGTCCACGGCTTCGACTCCGTGCCCCCGCTGCCCTCGCAGGAGGCGTTCGACGTCCTCGTGCCGCGCACCAGGCGGCTGCGCTCCACCGGCTTCGTCCGGCTGCTGCGCGCCGCCGCGCTGCCTGAGCCCGAGCGCATCGCGGGGCTCGCCGTCGCGCCCGTCGCCCGCGCCCTCGCGGACGCCGTCGCCGGGCTGCCGGGCACCGGCGTTGTACGCCGCGTGCTGACCGAGGCGGTACGCGACGGGCACTGCGAACCCGGCGTGATCGTCGCCGAGTTGGCGCGTGCCCGGCTGCTCGCGCTGCCCCATGTCGTCGGCGCGGTCGACGCGCTGCTCGCCGAGGGCAGGGCACGCGCCGAGGAGCGGCTCTACGCGCTGGTGCGCGGGCACGGCCTGCCCGAGCCGGTGTGGAACGTCGACCTCAGGCTGCCAGGGGGACCGCACCTCGGCGGCGTGGACGCCTACTGGCCCGAGCAGGGCCTCGCCGTCGAACTCGACACCCGGGCACCGCGGTTCTGCGGCAGTTTCGAGGACGACGCGGGCTTCGAGGCGGGCGCGGCCAAGCGTGAGCACCTGGAGCGGCTCGGCATCACCGTCGTCCACCTCACCCCGCGCGGACTGCGCGAGGCGCCGGAGCAGCAGGCCGTGGTCGTGCGCACCGCGCTGATGGCGGCCGAGGACCGCGAGCCCGCCGCGTACGTCGTCGTGCTACCGCGGTGACCCCTGCCCCAGATGCCCGGCCGGCGGCCGCTCCCGCCACAGCCGCAGCCCCGCGTCGACGAGTTCGACGTGCGGCAGCCCCGGGAGCGCGTCCAGCGGATGCCAGGCCGCCAGGTCCGTGGACCCGTCCGGCTCGGCCCGCAGCTCGCCCCCCGTCACCTCGCCCTCGTACAGCACGCGCACGCTGTGCAGGCCGTCGCGCACCAGGGAGTCCACGCCGAGCAGCGCCGTCATGCGCGCCCGGTGCCCGGTCTCCTCCCCGACCTCGCGCACGACCGCGTCGAACGGGTCCTCGCCCGGGTCGACCCCGCCGCCCGGCAGCGTCCAGAGCCCCGCGGCCGACCGGTCCCGCAGGTGCGGCACGAGCCGCGAGAGCAGTATCCGGCCGTCGCTCACCAGGACGGCATAGGCGGCCAGGCGGAGTCGGGTGCGCATCGCCGCAGCGTACCCGCGCGCCACCGCCGCCCGCCCGCCCATTTCCCGCCCCGACCGCACCCGCCCGGCCGGACCTGGACCCGCGCGTACCGGCCAGGACGGCCGCAGTACCGGCCAGTGACGGCCGCCGTCTGCCGCGGCGCCCCGATATCGAACACAATGGGCCCCCTCTGCACGGCGGGCGTACAGATCGATAGGGTCCAACCACCATGGCCGGTGTTGCGGGAGCGGAATCGCAGGCGGCCCGGATCCGCAGGAGACTGCACCGGGTCCGCATGGCCCTGCGCCGATCCGGCGTCGACTACTTCCGCGGCGACGGCTCCGACTGGATCGCCATGGCCGGGCTGCTGCTGCTCGTCCCCGCGATCACCGTCACCACCCTGGCGATCCCCCTGTGGTGCGCGCCGACCGCGCTGGCCGTGCCGATCGTCGCCGGCGGGCTGCTGCTGCGGCCCGCGAGCCTCCTCGGCCTGTACGCGGCGTCCGCCGCCGCCCTGATCATCGAGGCGATCGTGCTCGGCCCGTACAACGAGGGCCCCGGGCGCGTCACCCCCGGCGCGGTCCTCGTGGTCGCCGCCTGCGGCCTCTTCGGGCTGCTGCTCGCCCAGTTCAGGGCGCGCGTCGGAGTGCCGTGGCGGCGCGGCGGGACCATGCTGTTCGACCTGCGCGAGCGGATCCGCGTACAGAGCGCGCTGCCCAGCCTTCCCAAGGGCTGGTACCGCGAGTGGTCGCTGCGCCCCGCGGGCGGCCAGTCCTTCTCAGGCGACTTCGTCGTCGCAGCCCGCACCCACGGCGGCAGGACGCTGGAGGTCGTCCTCACCGACGTGTCGGGCAAGGGCATGGACGCGGGCTCGCGGGCGCTGCTGCTGTCCGGCGCGTTCGGCGGCCTGCTCGGCTCCCTGCCGCCGCACGGCTTCCTCCCCGCCGCCAACGCCTACCTGCTGCGGCAGAACTGGGACGAGGGCTTCGCCACCTCCATCCACCTCGTGCTCGACCTCGACTCCGGCGACTACGAACTCCTCTCCGCAGGCCACCTCCCCGCTCTCCAACTGCACGCGGGCACCGGGCTGTGGGAGGAGAAGTCCGGCGAGGGCCCGCTCCTCGGGGTGTACGACGGCGCCCAGTTCGACCCGGTGAAGGGCGCCCTGCGCCCCGGCGACGTGCTGATGCTGTTCACCGACGGCCTGGTCGAGGCGCCGGGCCGCGACCTCGGCGAGGGCATCGACCGCCTCACCGGCGCGGCCGACCGCTACGTCAAGGCGGGCTTCGAGGGCGCGGCCTGGCACCTCATCGAGGCCGTCGCCAAGGATGTCAACGACGACCGGGCGCTCCTCCTGGTCACCCGCGACGCCGACGCCCCCGCCTGACTGACGCCCGACCGGCCGCGGGACACCCGCTCCGGCGGCCCCGCACGTACACCCGGTCCGCACCGGACCGCCCGGCCGCCCCGCCCGCACCCGGACCGCCGGGCGCCCGGCCCCTTCGCGCACACCCGCCCGCAGCGGCCCGCCGTACGTCCCTGTGCGCCGGGTCCGCGACGGCGTACGGCCGGCGCGGCCTCAACCCGCCGCACCGGCCGTACACCCGCCCCTCGCCCGGCCGCCCCGCGGCCGGGCCCGCGGTCACTTCGAGCCGCGGAACGCCCACGCCATCTCGGGCTCGGTGGCCCAGCGGAAGGCCCGCCGCACCGGTGGCGTGCACAGCGCCGTCACCACGACGGCGGCCGTCACCGACACCACGGCCTCGCCCGCGGGCGCGCTCAGCCACGGGTGGTCGTCGAAGACCCCGGCGAACCCGGCGGTCTTGATCACGAAGCCGTGCAGCAGATAGCCGCAGATCGTGCCCGCGCCCAGCACGGTGAACCACATGGAGCGGCCGGGCACCCAGGCGAGGAAGCACGCGGTCATCAGCAGCGAGCAGCAGAACAGGCCCAGTTCCATCAGCGGTCCCGTCCACCACGCGTGGTCGAGCTGCTGCGCGCTGGCGTTGTGGAACAGCCAGCCGGACGCGAAGCTCGGCGCGATCCAGTACGAGAAGGCCAGCGCGAACAGGAACATCGGCACCGAGAGCAGCCGCACCTCGCGCCGCCGCACCAGCTGGAAGTGCTCGGGCTTCAGACACAGTCCTAGCACGAAGTACGGCAGGAACTGGAGCACCCGCTGGAGGTCGAGGTCGTTGCCGATCGACGGGCAGAAGGACGCGAGCGCGGCCACGACGAGGGCGACCGGCAGCGGGTGCCGGATCGCCTGCCACAGTGGCGTGGTCAGCCGCCAGACGAACAGCGCGATCAGGAACCAGGTGAGGAACCACGGGTCCTGGAGGCTGATGCTCAGCTCGTGCGGCTTCTCGCCGACCCACTTCAGCAGCGAGTACGCGGTCTCGAAGACGATGTACGGCACGGCGACGCCGGTCACCAGCCGCCTCATCTGGTGCGGCTTGGCCGCGAAGCTGCGGGAGAAGTAACCGGAGATCACGATGAACGCCGGCATGTGGAAGGTGTAGACGACCATGTACAGCGCCTTGGTGGCGCGGCTGCCGTCCATGATCGGTTCCCAGGAGTGGGCCACCGCGACCAGGACGATCGCCAGGTACTTCGCGTTGTCGAAGAACGCCTCGCGCTTCTTCGGCGCGACCGCCTGCCCGGCGCCGGAAACCGCCCCGGGGGAGCGGGGGATGGCGGACGTCACATGTCCCGCTGCCGTTCGCGGCGGGGACCCGCCGGTGTCGCCCTGCGGCGTGTCGGCCACCGCGGTCGATGCGTTCGCGACGGCCGGAGGGCCGGATTCCTGTTGCCCGTCGCGCGGCCGGGCGGTCTTCTCATATCCCTGTGACGCCTGAACCATTTGACGCACCCTAGACCTGCCCAAAGGATTTCGTAAAACCGCCCCGACGCGTGGCCCGCTGGAACGCGAAACCGACAACAACCGTGCACTATGCCCTGATTAATCCATCTTCAAGCGGGCATTTCGCCTCGCCCTGCCGACCCTTGTCGCGGTCCTCCCATTGCCCGCGACTGCCCAGGAGCGGGTGGCGCACACCTGCTGTGCATTGCCTGTGCGGGTCCTGAAACGATCGCGGGAGATCGTTTTCCGTATTCTCAGGATTCTCAGAAAACCTCAGGTCCCCCCCCCGACTCCCCTGCCCGTGAGGGGGTGTTCGCGCGGCGCGCCGTGGAGGATCGTTGCAGTTGCGACGGTTTGCGGAGACTGAGGGATGGCGCGTTCTCGCCGTCGATGATTCGTCACGCGGCAGCGCGCACCCAGGGGTTGATGGCACGATGGTGACCAGCGGGGTGCGAGACGGAGCGCGGTCCCGCGGCCGGCTAGGCGGACCGACCGAGGGTGTGATCAGTTATGGCCGTTTCAGTGTCCGTGGCGGTGGTGTTGGCGATCATCCTGGTGTTGATGATCCGCAGTAAGTCCATCAAGGGCGGACCCGCCATCGTGGCGATCCTCTTCGGCTTCTTCCTGGCCTCGACGGACATCGCGCCGTCGGTGAACAGGTTCATGAACTCCATAGGGGACACGATCAGCCAGATCCACTTCTGAGACCGGTCCCCTCCGTGCCCGGCCCGGCCAGGCCGTCCTGGCGGCGCCGGGCCCGGCCCGCGACCCGATACAACGAACGACGGCCCGGCGGGCGCTGCTCGCCCGCCGGGCCGTCGCCCGTACCTGCCGTGCGTGGGGTGCCGCCGTGGGCACCGGAGCGGGCGACGGGAATCGAACCCGCGTAGCTAGTTTGGAAGACTAGGGCTCTACCATTGAGCTACGCCCGCGCGAGCCCGGCCCGCCCCGCGAGGGGCCGTCCGAGCGCGTACGCAGAGCATCGTAGCGGTTCCCCGGTGTCTCCCGCACGCCGGTTCCCCGCGCACCGGCGTGCGCGGCCCCGGCCGCGGACGAGGTCCGACGCGGCGCCCCCGGGCATGTACCCTACGTGTCGCACCGACGGGGTGTGGCGCAGCTTGGTAGCGCGTCCGCTTTGGGAGCGGAAGGTCGTCGGTTCGAATCCGGCCACCCCGACAAGTCGCCATTCCCGTGCGCACCCGGGATCGCATTGTGGGGCGCTTCCTGCTTGCGGTTACTATGCAAGCTGCGTGCCCGCGTGTCTGACGTGTCTCCGAGGACCCCAGGAGCCGGGCCGATCAGCAGGCCGCCGCAGACGATCCCGTCCGATCTCGCCGGCGCGCGGCCGGCACATCCAGGAATCAGCCACCAAGGAGACCGAACCGTGAAGAGCGCCGTGGAGACCCTGAACCCGACCCGGGTTCGGCTCACTGTCGAGGTGCCCTTCGAGGAGCTCAAGGACAGCCTCGACGCGGCGTACAAGAAGATCAACGAGCAGGTCACGGTGAAGGGCTTCCGCAAGGGCAAGATCCCGGCCCGCGTCATCGACCAGCGTTTCGGCCGCGGTGCTGTGCTGGAGGAGGCCGTCAACGACGCCCTCCCGAAGTTCTACACCGAGGCAGTCAACGAGGGTGAGCTGAACGTCCTCGGCCAGCCCGAGGTCGACATCAAGGAGCTGAAGGACGGCGAGCTGCTCTCCTTCACCGCCGAGGTCGACATCCGCCCCGAGATCACGATCCCGGACTACTCCGGCATCGAGGTCACCGTCGACGCGGCCGAGGTCGGCGAGGAGGACATCGACAAGTCCGTCGAGCAGCTCCGCGAGCGCTTCGCCTCCACCACCGCGGTCGAGCGCGCCGCCGCCGAGGGCGACGTCGTGACGGTCGACCTGGAGGCGAAGATCGACGGCGAGGTCCTGGAGGACGGCGTCGCGAGCGGCATCGACTACGTGATCGGCTCGGGCGACCTGATCGACGGCATCGACGACGCCGTCACCGGCCTTGAGGCCGGCGGCGAGGCCACCTTCACCTCCGTGCTCAAGGGCGGCTCCGCCGAGGGCAAGGAGGCCGAGGTCACCGTCAAGGTCACCGAGGTCAAGGCCCGCGAGCTGCCTGACCTCGACGACGACTTCGCCCAGATGGCAAGCGAGTTCGACACCCTGGAGGAGCTGCGCGCCGACAGCCGCAAGCGCCTGGAGTCGATGAAGCGGTACGACCAGGCGACGCAGGCGCAGGAGCGTGTCCTGGACGAGCTGCTGAAGCTGGTCGAGGTGCCGATCCCGGAGAAGCTCCTCGCGGACGAGGTCGAGACCCGCAAGCACAACCTGGAGCACCACCAGCTCCCGCAGATGGGCATCGACATCGCGCAGTACCTCCAGATCCAGGGCAAGACCCAGGAGGAGTTCGACGCCGAGACCTCCGAGCAGGCGGTCAAGGGCATCAAGACCCAGTTCATCCTGGACGAGCTGGTCAACAAGGAGAAGCTGAACGTGAACCAGGAGGAGCTCACCGAGCACCTCATGCGCCGCGCCCAGTCCTCCGGCATGAGCCCCGACCAGTTCGCACAGGCGGTCGTCGAGGGCGGCCAGGTGCCGATGCTCGTCGGCGAGGTCGCCCGCGGCAAGGCGCTCGCGGTGGTCGTCGAGGCGGCGAAGGTCGTCGACACCAACGGCGAGACGGTCGACCTGGACGACGACGAGGAGGAGTCCGCCGAGTCCGGTGACGCCGCCGACACCGTCGAGGCCGCCACGGAGACCGTCGAGGCGGCCGAGGGCGCCGAGGCCCCCGCCGAGGGCGAGGGCGACAAGCCGACCGCCTGATCGCGGACCGCGCACCGACGGCGGGCCCCGGACGCACACCGCGCCCGGGGCCCGCCGCGCTCTCCACCCGGGGCCCCGGCCCCCGCCCGTCCCGGGGCGTCCGCGCCCCCGCGCGCACGCCCC
>NZ_BAABEP010000073.1:0-30002 GCF_039540215.1 Streptomyces tremellae | reverse complement strand
AGGGACATGACCGCCCTGTAGACGCATTCCAGGGCAGCCTGCTCGTTCGGGAAGTACCCGCAAGCGATCGGCAACGGTCCGCGCTCGGCGGGGACCAGGCGCTCCCCCGGCCTCGGTGCGGGGCGGGCGCGGTGGCCCGGCGGTGCGGACGGACGCGGAACCGCCCTTTCCGGTCGGGGCCGGTGGCTGGTACACCTGCAAGGGAACCGCCATACCCCTCGGAAGTCCCGCCATGAACCACGACGACAGCACCGGCCTTGCAGCCTTCACGTTCGACCTGACCGCCGACGAGTCACGCCGGCGTGCCGAGGTGGTGGCCGGGCTCGGTGAGCACTGGGACCCGGTGGCCGCCCTGAGCGGCGAGGACGAGGCGTATGCGCTCCTCTACTCGGGACTGGACGCCGAGCAGCAGCGCACCTACGACATGCTCGTCGCCGCGGGGGTGCTGCCCGGGGAGGGGCCGGGTCGTGCGGCTCCCCATTGATCCGCAGGCCGATCCGGGGCGACGGGCCTGGGTGGATTGCCCGGTCTGCCAGGACGCCCGCTCCTGTGCGGCGTGCGCGAGCAGCCGCAACTGCTTCGAGCACTGGCGCTATCTGATCTCCAACAACGGTCCCGTGGTCCACCTCCAGTGCCCGCGGTGCGCGCACGCGTGGTCGTGGAACACCCGCCCCGGCGCGGCCGGGCCGGGGACGCCGCCGCGGCGCTGAGGGGCCCTTCCGCCGCACACGGACAGGGCAGCGCCTCGGACCGCGGGCAGGCTGCGGGGCCTTCCCGCCGCCCCTCGTGGTGGCCTTCGATCTTGTGCACTTCCCGGGCCCTTCACCCGTCTTCTGCGGGGCTGTACTGCCGTGCGCCCGGACGCGCCGTTTGCGCCAGGGAAGTTGGAAGCCGGGACGGTCACCTGTAAGGTCGTGTCCCGTATTCCTTGAACTCTCAAGTTACTCGACGGAGCGAGCATGACGATCCAGCAGGTATTCGCCCGGCAGCGCGGCTCCGAGGCGGTCGGCGGCGGACCGGTGGCGACCGCCTCGACGGCCCAGGACACCGGGCTCCTTCTGCTCCGTGTCGTCTTCGGGCTGATCATGGCGGCACACGGGGCGCAGAAGCTGTTCGGCTGGTTCGGCGGCGGGGGTGTCGACGGCACGGCACAGTTCTTCAAGGCCAGTGGGTATCCGGCGGCCAAGTTCCTCGCGGTGGTCGCGGGCCTCATCGAGACCGGGGGCGGCGTGGCGATCGTCCTCGGCCTGCTGACCCCGCTCGCCGCGGCGGCGCTTCTCGGCGACATGGTCAACGCCGCCGGTATCAAGTGGGGCGGCTTCTTCGCGCCGCAGGGCCTTGAGTACGAGCTCCTGCTCGCGTGCCTCGCCGGCGTCGTCGCGCTCACCGGCCCCGGCAGGTTCGCGGTGGACCGTTCGCTGCCCGTGCTGCGCGAACACCGGATCGGCTACGGGGGCATCGCGGTGCTGCTCGGCCTCGTCGCGGCGGCGGTCTTTCTGATCATCCGCCGCTAGCCGACCTGCGGGCGCGCCCGCTCAGGGGGCCGGGGCAGGGGGCGGCCCCCTGAGCGGGGTGCTCAGGGGGCCGGGTGGAGGCTTCGTCAGTGGGCGGGCTTGTCCTTGTCGCCGTAGGAGCGGCGCACGGCGTCCGCGGCCTTGTCGGTCTGGGAGTCGTACTTGTCGCCCGTACGCTCGTCGACCATGCGCTCGGCGCGCTCCACGCCCTTGTCGGCCTGGTCCGGGTGGCTCCTCGCCATCTCCTTGGCCTTGTTCGCCATGTCGCCCAGCTTGCCCATGGGATACCTCCCTGGTTGGCTCGTTCGTCGTACTCGACGGCAGGTACCCGGGCCTCCGGAAGGCATTCCTCCGTTCTCGCGGGGATCGCCTGATGGGGTGAAGCGGGACCGTCAGAGCAGGGCTCCGGCGAGGGCGGTGGCGCCGGGGAGGCCGTCGCGGACCGGGTGGAGGGCGGGGCCGAAGGGGCAAGCCGGATGCCCAGGGCGGTCAGGAGCACGCCCCGGGGCCGAGGAGGCCGCCGGTGGTGACGAGGGGCTCGCCGGGCGCCGGGGCCAGGGGGCGAGGGTGGCGGTGAGGCGCTCCGCGGCGGTGGCGAGGATGGTGCGGGCGGCCGGGTCGCCGCGGGCGGCGGTGTCCGCGACGGCCGGTCCGAGTCCTGCCAGGTCGAGTCCTGCCAGGTCGAGAACGGGGCGGGCGTGGACCGCGCGGACGAGGCGGTCCCTCAGGTCGGCAGGGGGCCGGTCCGTGCCGAGGTAGTGGGCGCACACGGCGGCGGTGAGCAGGGTGGGCGCGCCGCGTCCTCCGGCGGCGGCGAGCACCGCGCGCACGGGCCCTGCGGGCCGATCCAGAATCCGCTGCAGGCGTCGCCGAGCAGACAGCCGTTCCCGTCGGACGTGGCGGCGACGGCGCGGTCGGCGATCCGGGCGGCGACGGCGCCCGTGCCCGCGATGAGGACGAGTCCGTGGGCCGGGGCGGCGGGCGCGCCGGCGAACGCGATCTCGACGTCGCTGTGCACGTCGCTGCGCTCGGGGCGTATGCCGAGGTCGGCCAGGGCGCGGGCGAGGGCGTGCGATGCCCGGGCGCGGCCCGGGTCGCCGGGGAGCGCCGAGCTGCCGGCGAAGCCCGCGACGACGGCGCGCACCCGCGGCCGCGACGGGGCGTGGACGGCCGCGACGATTGCCTCGCGCAGGTGGGCGGTGAGGGTTTCCTCCGGCACGGACAGGGCGTTTCCCGGGCCGGACGTGCCGGTGGCCAGGTGGGGCGCGGGCCTGTGGTGGGGACGGGCGGAGGCGAGGACCGCGCGGGTGCGGGTGCCGCCCGCGTCGACGCCGAGGACGAGGTCACCGCCGGATGTCCGTACGGTACGGTGCGCGGTCCTCCTCCGGGATGCGGGCCGGGAGCGGCCTCACGGCGTGGGGCGGCGAGGATCGTCGCGCCGGCGCCGGGCGCGGCGGCGGCGCGGGCCGCCGCGGGCGCGGCCGGGTACGGCGGGGCCCCTGGCTCCGTGGTGGCGGTGGGGCCGGACGACGGCGCCGCCGAGATCCTGGCGAAGGCGGCCCGCGTGGTGCCGAGGGCACCGCAAGTGGCTCGGCAGGAACGGGAGATCACCGGCTTCACGCACTTCGGCATGAACACCTTCACCGACCACGAGTGGGGTTCGGGCTGCGAGGACGAGGCCCTCTTCTCGACCCGCCGGCCGCCGACGTCGAACAGTGGATGCGGGCGTACCGCGCCGCGGGGATGAGGCAGGTGATGCTGACGGCGAAGCACCACGACGGCTTCGTCGTCTGTCCGACGCGCTACACGGCGCACTCGGTGCCGGCGTCGCCTGGTGGTACCGCGGCGGCCGCCCCGACGCGGCGGCGCGCGCCGCCAGGGCCCGGGCCGGGCGGGAGCGCGGCACCGACCCGGCCGCGTACTGGCGCATGCGGCACACCGGCAACGTCAACCCGCGCGGCGACCTGCTGGGAATCTATCTGGACGCGGCGCGCCGCGCGGGCCTCAAGGTGGGGGGTACCTCTCCCCCGCCGACGGCGCCGAGTTGCCGCACGCCTGGCACCGGACCTGGGTGGAGGAGATCACGGCCCGGCACGACGCGGGGGGTGCCGCTGAGCGTCGAGGAGCAGTCCACGTACGACGACCGGGACCGCTCCCCCGCCGGGCACGGCCGCTACGGCAGCGGGAGCACGCGGGCGGAGCGGACCATTCCGACGCTGGTGCCGGGCGACGACCGGGCCGCCGCGGTGCGCTCGGGGCGGCTGCCGGCTTCCGGGTGATCGCCGACGACTACAACGCGTACTACCTCAACCAGCTCTACGAACTGCTCACGCAGTACGGCCCGATCGACGAGCTGTGACTCGACGGCGCCGACCCGTGGTCGTCCAGCGGGGTCACCGAGGACTATGACTTCACCGCCTGGTTCCGGCTGATCAGGAGGCTCTCCCCGGACACCGTGACGTTCGCGGGGCCGCAGGGCACCCGGTGGGTCGGCAACGAGGAGGGCCGCGCCCGCGAGACGGAGTGGAGTGTGACACCGGCGACCGCCGACCCGGCCACGGCGCACGGCGAGACCCTGCTGCCGGGCGGACCACAGGCCGCCGACATCGGCTCGGACACGGCTTTCACCGCGCCCGGTGTGCGCTACCTCCAGTGATTCCCCGCGGAGGCCGAGGTGTCCCTGCGGCCGGGGTGGTTCTGGCATCCGTCCGAACAGCCAAAGGCAGCCGAGGAGTTGCTGAGGCTCTATGAGACGTCGGTGGGCCGCAACGCGGTGCTCCTGCTGAACGTGCCGCCGGACACGTCGGGCCGGGGCGACCCGGCGGACGTGGCGTCGCTGACCGGTTTCGGCCCTGCGGTCGCCGAGGTGTACGGGCGCAACCTGCTGGCGGGTGACCGCCCGTCCTGCGTGGTTCGCGCCCGGACGGACGGACGGCCCGGCTCGGGCTGGTCGCCCGCGGCGGGTGCGCTCACCGGGGCGCTCGAGGTGCGGCTGCGGCCCGGCACCCGCTTCGACCGCGTACGGCTCGGCGAGGACATCGCGCGGGGCCGGCGCGTCTTGGCGTTCACGGTGGAGGCCCGGGCGGGCGGTGTATGGCGGCAGGTCGCCTCGGGCACCACGATCGGCTGCGCCCGCATCCTCGCCACGTCGGCGGCGGTCACGGCCGACGCGGTGCGGGTGCGGATCACGGCCGCCCGCGGCGCGGCGCGCGGCGCTCGGCCTTCACCGCGCCGGTCGGTGACCGGGGTCGCATGTCCTTGCGGGGTGCGGGTCAGTAGCCGCGGCGGCGGTTGTCCGCCGCCGCCTCCTCCAGCCTGCGGGTGCGGCGGTCGCGCTCTGCCCGCAGTTCGGCGACCGCGTCGTCGAGCGCTGCGAGCACGGCGGCCTCGTCCTCGGCGAACGGGGGCGCTTCCTCGGGCAGTCGGGCCGGCAGCGCGAGGGCGCGCGCCAGCGCGGCGAGTACGGGCTCGCGCTCGGCGCGGCGCCGCCGTGCGGCGCGCAGCTCCGGTGAGTCCGCGAGGCGGGTGCGGCCGGGCCGCAGGAGGGGCAGGCGCCGCCGCTCCCGGCTCAGCAACCCGTCCGAGGCGAACGCGTCGGCGTAGCGGGACGACAGGTCGCGTCCTCTGCGCCACAGCCATTCGCCGACCGGCTCGTAGGGGCGCTCCCGCACCAGCGCGGCGGCTGCCCCGCCGAGCAGGGGATCCGCGGCGTCGGGCCCCGGGGCGGGGACGAGGCGGTACGTGTCGTCGAGGAACGCGGCACCGGCGGCGAGCAGGTCGAGGGCCTCGGCCGCGGCGAGCGCGAGGGAGAGCTCCCCGGCCGCGGGGACGGCGTCCCGTCCGGTGTCGAGTGCGAGCAGGGCGAGGTCACGCGGAGTGGTCATGGGCGTCCCTCCCCGGCGCTCACCGGACGGTCGTTCCTGGCTTTTCATCGTATAGCCGCCCTCCTGCCGCCGTCATGACGGGAGGGGCACGCCTAGGCGGTGGTCGCGCCGGCCGGGGGACGGAAGCAGGCCATGACGTCCTTGCCGTTGGGGCAGGGGTGCGCCTCCCAGGTGTCGGCGAGCGCGTCGACGAGGAAGATGCCGCGGCCGCCCGTGGCGCCCTCGGTGGGCACGCGGGGCTGCGGCAGGCGGGTGGAGGAGTCGTGCACCGTGACGTGCAGGCACTCGTTGTCCCAGGCCAGGATGAGCTGTGCGGCGCTGCGGGCGTGGACGTGCGCGTTGGTGACGAGCTCCGAGACGGTCAGCAGCACCGAGTCCGCCGTGTCCGGCGCGGTGCGCAGCCATCCGAGGGTCTCCAAGTGCTCGCGGGTCCAGTCCCTGGCCGCCTTGACCCCGCTGCTCAGCGGCAGGGAGCGCGCCCACCCCACCGCCCTCAGTGAGGATTCGTCCGACATCACTCCTCCTCCGGCTCGCCGTCTGGTCCCTGGCCGTGTGCCCGGAATCGGCCGGTGCAAGGGCGAGGCCCCGGGCCCGCGGGAGGGGCCCGGGGCGCCGAGCGCCCGGGCCCCTCCCGCGGGCCGCCGTCGTTCAGCCGCTGAGCGGCTTGGTCAGGTCGTAGAGCGTGGTGCCGTCCACGGTGACCTTGGTGTACGTCTTCTCCACCCAGGTGGTGATGGCCGTGCCCGTGCTGCCGCCGGGGCGCGGTCCTCCGCCGCCGCCCTCTCCCTCGGAGAGGAGGTAGTGGATGCGGCCGGCCGCCACGTACTGCTTGAACTGGGCGAGGGTGGGCGACGGATCGCTGCCGTTGAAGCCTCCGATCGGCATCACGGGCTTCTCGGTGGCGAGCTGGTAGCTCGCGGCGTTCTGCGAACCGATGGCCGCGGCGACCCAGGTGTAGCGGGACGCGTCCTTCTTGAGCGCGGCCGTGACGGCGGAGCCGGCCTTCTGCCCGTCGAGCAGTCCGCCGCCGCCCATGCCGCCCTCGCCCCGGCCCCGCCCGCCGCCGGAGCCCGGGAAGCCGGCGCCTTCCGCCGGTGTGGTGCCGCCGGGGGACGTCCCGGCGCCGGGGACCGCGCCGTTCTGGGGTGCGGCCCCGCCGGGGAGCTGCCCGCCGGCCGGACGGCCGGCGGAGCCCGTAGTGCCCGTGTTCCGGCCTGGGCCGCCCTGCTGCGCCCCGGGCGGCATGCCGCGGCCGGTGCCGCCGGCGCGGTTGCCGAAGCCGCCTTCGGGGCGTCCGCCGCCGAAGCCGGGCATGCCGCCCGCGGAGGCGGGGCCCGCGGTGATGATCGAGCCGGTGTGCGGGGCCGCGACGGTCGTCATCGTGTACGCGAACGGACCGGCGAGCGCGGCGGCGAGCGCGACGCCCGCCACCAGGGCGCCGGCGCGCGGGCGCCGGGACAGCGGGACGGCGGCGGCAGCGACGACACCGGCCGCGAGGATCGCCCAGCGCAGCCACGGCAGGTAGTCGGGGGTGCGGCCGAGCAGGACGTACGCCCATACCGCCGTCGCGAGGACCGTGACGCACAGCGCGACGGCCGCGAACGGGCGCCCGCGCTCCCGCCAGAGCGTCGAGGCCCCCATGCCGACGAGCGCGGCCAGGTACGGGGCGAGGGCGACGGTGTAGTACTGGTGGAAGATCCCCGCCATGAAGCTGAAGACGGCCGCCGTCGCGAGGAGCGAGCCGCCCCAGACGAGGAAGGCGGCGCGGACGGCGTCCGTTCGGGGCGCCCTGCGGGTGAGGACGAGACCCGCGACGAGGAGCAGCAGCGCCGCGGGCATCAGCCAGGACACCTGCCCGCCGAGCGCGTCGCCGAAGACGCGGCCGATCCCGGTCGTACCGCCGCCGCCGAAGCCTGCGCCGCCGCCGGGTCCTCCCCCGCCGCCTGGGCCGCCCGACTCGGGGCCGCCCACGCTGCCGGTCTCGTCGCCGGTCAGGCGGCCGAAGCCGTTGTACCCAAAGGTCAGTTCGAGGAACGAGTTGTTCTGCGACCCGCCGATGTACGGCCGGGAAGCGGCGGGCCAGAGCTGTACGAGCGCCACCCACCAGCCGCCCGCGACCACCAGTGCGAGGCCCGCGGCCAGCAGTCCACCGAGCCTGCGACGCAGTGTGGCCGGGGCGCACACGGCGTACACCACGGCGAGCGGCGGGACGATCAGGAACGCCTGGAGGGTCTTGGTGAGGAAGGCGAAGCCGAGCAGGGCGCCCGCGGCCACGAGCCACCGGGTACGCGCGTTTTCGAGGGCGCGCAGCACGCAGTAGACCGTGGCGGTCATCAGGAGCGCGAGCAGCGCGTCGGGGTTGTTGAAGCGGAACATCATCGCGGCGACGGGGGTGAGCGCGAGGGCCACTCCGGCGAGGAGCCCGGCGGTCGCGTCGAACCTGCGGCGGACGGCCGCGTACAGCACGGTGACGGTGCCGACGCCCATCAGCGCCTGCGGCACCAGGATCTGCCAGGAGCCGAGGCCGAACAGGCGCACCGAGAGCGCCATGGGCCACAGGGCGGCGGGCGGCTTGTCGACGGTGATGGAGTTGCCCGCGTCCGACGAGCCGAAGAGGAACGCCTTCCAGCTGGTGGAGCCCGCCTGCACGGCCGCCGAGTAGAAGGAGTTGGCGTAGCCGGAGGCACTCAGGTTCCACAGTTCGAGCACGGCGGTCAGGACCAGCAGGGCGAGCAGCGCGGGCCGCGCCCACGGCGGGTCGGTGTCCCGTCCGCGCCACAGCCGGGCGGCGCCGGAGCCGCGCGCGGCGTGGCCGGTGTGCCTGGCGCCGGGGGCGGCAGCGGTCGGGGAGGTGGTCGTCATCGTGCGGTCCGTTCGCCTGAGGTGGTGGTGGTGGACGTGGGAAGGGTTGAGGGCGGCGTGGGTGCGGAGGATGCCACCGGGTCCGGGGCGGGGGTGGGTACGGGGGCGGCGGGCGCTGCGGCGACGCCGGGTGCGGCGCGCTCGGGGCCGGGCGCCGCGCGGTCGGGGAAGACCCAGGCGCGCAGGAGCAGGAAGCGCAGGACCGTCGCGGCGAGGTTGGCGGCGACGAGCACCGCGAGTTCCGCGGTGTGCGAGGCGTTGCCCGTGGCGGTGCCGAGCGCGGCGAGGGAGCCGCTGGTGAGGGCGAGTCCGACGGCGAAGACGACGAGGCCCTGGAGTTGGTGGCGCACCGCGCGCCCGCGGCCCCGCACGCCGAAGGTCAGGCGCCGGTTGGCTGCCGTGTTGGCGACGGCGGAGACCAGCAGGGCGGCCGCGTTGGCGCCCTGCGCGCCGAGTCCGCCGCGGAACAGCGCGTACAGCAGCAGGTAGAACAGCGTGGACAGGACGCCCACCCCGCAGAAGCCCGCGACCTGGCGCACCAACCGCCCCGCGCCCCGCGCTGCCTCGGTCTCGCGCGGGTCGTCGCCGAGGGGGCGGGCGAGGCGCTCCAGCGGCAGCGCTCCCGTGGCGAGTGCCCTGCCGACGCGCCACACGCCCTTGAGGTCGTCGACGGCGGTGCGGACGATGTGGACGCGGCTGTCGGGGTCGTCGACCCAGTCGACGGGGACCTCGTGGATGCGCAGTCCCGCACGCTCCGCGAGGACCAGCATCTCGGTGTCGAAGAACCAGCCGGTGTCCTCGACCATCGGCAGCAGCTTCGCGGCGACATCGGCGCGTACGGCCTTGAAGCCGCACTGCGCGTCGCTGAAGCGTGCGGAGAGCGAGGACTTGAGGATCACGTTGTAGGCGCGTGAGACGAACTCTCGCTTCGGGCCGCGCACCACGCGCGAGGTGCGGGCGAGCCGGGATCCGATGGCCAGGTCGGAGTGGCCGGAGATCAGGGGCGCCACGAGGGGCAGCAGGGCGTTGAGCCCGGTGGACAGGTCGACGTCCATGTAGGCGAGCACGGGGGCGTCGGAGTGGGCCCACACGGCGCGCAGGGCGCGGCCCCGGCCCTTCTCCTCCAGGCGGAAGGAGCGCACTTCGGGGATCCGCGCGGCGAGCCCGGCCGCGATCTGCGGGGTGCGGTCGGTGGAGGCGTTGTCCGCGATGGTGATGCGGAAACCGTAGGGGAAGGTGCGGGTGAGGTGGTCGTGGAGTCGGTGGACGCAGGGCGCGAGGTCCTGTTCCTCGTTGTACACGGGGATGGTCACGTCCAGTACGGGAGCGCCTGCGGGTGCCGCGGGCAGGTGCTCGCGGGCCGGAAGCGCGTCCCCGGGTGGGGTGTCGGTGCGCATGGGTACCACGCTGCCGGGGCGCGCTGTCGCGGCAGTGTGCTCACCCTGTGCTGAGGCTGTGGGCCGGGGCATCTTCCTGTGCGGGGGCCGCGGGCAGTGTCAGCGTGAAGAGGGTGCGGCCGGGACGCGAGGCGGCGTCCACGGTGCCGCCGTGGGTCGCGGTGACAGCCCGTACGATCGCGAGTCCGAGCCCCGTGGAGCCGGCGGCGCGGGACCTGGAGGCGTCGCCGCGCGCGAAACGTTCGAAGACGCGGGGCAGCAACTCCTCGGGGATTCCGGGTCCGTTGTCCGCTATCTCGACGACGACGGACAGGTGCGGGCCAGGGGCGGGGACCACGCGGGCGACGACGGAGGTGCCCGGCGGGGTGTGCGTGCGGGCGTTGGCGAGGAGGTTGGCCAGGACCTGATGCAGCCGCGCCGCGTCGCCGCGTACGGTCGTACGGGCCGACTCGGTTTCGGGAGGCGGCAGTTCGAGGCTCCAGCGGTGGCCCGGGCCGGCGGCGCGGGCGTCGCTGACCGCGTCCACGAGCAGCGGTACGAGGTCGACGGGCGCCTGTTCGAGCGGGCGGCCCTGGTCGAGTCTGGCGAGCAGCAGCAGGTCGTCCACGAGACCCGCCATGCGCAGGGCCTCGGACTCTATCCTGCGCAGCGCGTGCCGGGTGTCGGGGCCGGGCTCCTCCCGGCCGCGGCGGGTGAGTTCGGCGTATCCGCGGATGGAGGCGAGGGGGGTGCGCAGTTCGTGGCCCGCGTCGGCGACGAACCTGCGGACCCGGGTCTCGCTCTCCTGGCGGGCGGCGAGCGCGGAGGCGACGTGCCCGAGCATGCGGTTGAGTGCGGCGCCGACCTGGCCGACCTCGGTCGCGGGGTCGGCCTCGGCGAGCGGTACGCGTTCGTGGAGCATCACCTCGCCGCTGTGCAGGGGCAGTTCGGACACGCGGGTCGCGGTGGCGGCGACCCGGCGCAGCGGCCGCAGCGCCATGCCGATGAGGGCGTTGCCGGTGAGTCCCGCCGCGACGAGGCCCGCGCCGGTGACGCATGCCTCGACGAGGACCAGTGTGGTGAGGCTGTCGTGCAGGGATTCGAGGGGCAGTCCGACCAGGAAGTCGCCGTTGACGCCGTCGGTGTGGCGTACCCGGTAGTCGCCGAGTCCCGGCAGTGTGACGGTGTGCGGGGAGCCGTCGCGGGCGACGGTGGCGAGGGCGGCGCTCTGGGTCGTCGTCAGGCGGGCCTCGGTGACCTGGCCGAAGCGGTCCGTGTCCTGGTGCTCGGTGCTGCGGACGGCGCGGTCGAGGGTGCCGTCCTCCCCTATCCGGGCACCGACGGTGCCCACGGGCGCGCCGCCGCCGGTCACCGCGGTCAGCGGGTCCCTGGCGAGCGGTGCGCCGGGCGGGGGCACGGAGCCGTGGAGGGCGCCGGGAGGCGGTCCCGCGGCCCGGGTGGCGACGGTGAGCGTCTGCGCGTCGAGCTGGTCGTACAGGTAGGACCGGTAGGCGATGGTGGTGACGGCGCCGATGACGGAGGCGACGACCGCGATCAGCGCGACCGCCGAGAGCACGAGGCGGGTGCGGAGCGAGCGGGGGTGGGCGCGTGGGCGGGGCAGGCGGCGGCGCGCGGTTCGTGGCGCGCGGGGGCTCCGGCGGGTCATGGTGTGTCCCGGGCTCCGGGGGCGCTCTGCGGGCCGCACCCGGGGGGCTGCTCGGGTTCGGCGGCGCGCAGGACGTAGCCGGCGCCGCGCCTGGTGTGGATCATCGGCTGCCTGCCGGCGTCGATCTTGCGGCGCAGGTAGGAGATGTACAGCTCGACGACATTGGCCTTGCCTCCGAAGTCGTAGGACCACACGCGGTCGAGGATCTGTGCCTTGCTGAGCACGCGGCGGGGGTTGCGCATCAGGTAGCGCAGCAGCTCGAACTCGGTGGCGGTCAGGTCGATCTGGTCGCCGCCGCGGCGGACCTCGCGGCTGTCCTCGTCGAGAACGAGGTCGCCGACGGTCAGGAGGCGTTCGTTGCGGGCGGCGGCCGCGCCGGACCTGCGGATCAGCCCGCGCATGCGGACGACGAGCTCCTCCAGGCTGAACGGCTTGGTGACGTAGTCGTCGCCACCGGCCGTGAGCCCGGCGATGCGGTCCTCGACGGCGTCGCGTGCGGTGAGGAACAGTACCGGCACCTCGGGGAGGTGGTCGCGGATCCGGCCGAGCGCGGTGAGGCCGTCCGCGTCGGGCAGCATCACGTCGAGCACGACGGCGTCCGGGCGGAAATCGCGTGCGGCGCGCACGGCGGACGCGGTGTCGCCCGCGGTCCTCACCTCCCAGCCCTCGTAGCGCAAGGCCATGGACAGCAGCTCGGTGATCGCGGTCTCGTCGTCCACGACGAGCACCCGCACGGGCGATCCGTCGGGCCGCAGCAGCCGGGGCTGCTCCTGGAATGAGGCGGTCGTCATGGTGGCACGGTGGCAACACGGCGTGAGAGTTTCCTTGCCCGGACCTGTGAACAGCCTGAGAATCGCAGGTCGCCGCGGCGCTCGTGGCCCCGCCGGAGCACGCGCGGCCGTGGCGCGCTTCGCCCGCCGGCACGCGCGCGCCCGCGGCACTCACGGCCCACCGTGGCGCACGAGCGCGTGGCCGTCGCGGGCCGCGCCCCCGGCCCCCGGCCTCTGTCCGAGGCGCGAGGTCCGAGGTCCGAGGTCCGAGAGGGCGGCGTATTGCCGGGGCGGGGCCACGGCCGGCGGCCACGCGCCGGAGAGGCGCCCGCCGGAGGCCCCGGGCCGGACGCGTCGGCGGTTCCACCCCGCGGGTTGATCCGGGTGCGGAGGACGGTCGGGAGACTGGCGTCGCAGGGTTTTCGGTGGGAAGGGGCTCAATCGTGCACGTCGCCCTTGTTCGGCGGGCCGCCGCGCTCGCGGCCGTCGTCGTGCGCGGGCGAGGTCGTGACCCGGTTCCTCAAGGACGCCGCGCCGCCGCGCTCCGGCAGCTGCCCCGCCGCGGGCTGACCTCGGGCGCCCGCCGTCTCGCGCGTCTGTGCGAACGGTCGGGTGCCGCGCCGGGGCCGAGTTCACCCGTCTGCCGCACAGCTCCGGCGGGCGGGTGCGGCGCGGCGGCGGGCACACACCGCACGCGCGGCGCCATTGGCACCTCAAGTGGCTTTCCCTATAGGGTGGTTCAGCGGGTTCGCGGTTGCCGTGCGGAGCGCAGGGGCGGCTGCCAGGGCGGGCAGGCGGCGGCGCGGACGGGAGCGGGACGGCTCGCCAGGTACGCAAAACACCGGGAAGGTACCCACGGGTGGGGAGTGTCGGCAGGCACAGTGTCGGGGTGAGAACGAGAGCGCGTCGATGGGCAAGGGTCGCACTGCCGTGCGGCGTGATCGTGGGGGCGGTCCTCGCGGACCTCTATACACCGGTGGCGTCCGCGTCACTGCTGGCCGTGGCGCCGGTGGCCGCGGTGACGACGCTCAGGGCGCGCGGCATCGTCACGGTGGGCGTGCTGGCGATGGGGGTGCACGCGGTGCTGGCCGACGTCGAGGGGACGTTCGGGTGGCAGCGTGGCCTGGCGAACCAGATCGCGCTTGCCGCGGTCACCGCGCTCGCCGTCACACTGAACCGCTCGTTGCGCGCACAGCACACCACGGCGCGCAACGCCCGCCACACCGCGGCCGTCGCGCAGAAGGCGGTGCTGCCGAATCCACCATTGAACCTGGGTGAGTTGTCCGTCGCCGCCCGGTACGCACCGGCCGACCGCGAGGCGCTCATCGGCGGTGACCTGTACGTGGTGCAGCAGACCCCGCACGGCGTGCGGGCGATGATCGGGGACGTACGGGGCAAGGGCCTTGACGCGGTGTCCGCGGTCAGTGTCGACATCGGGGCCTTCCGCTTCGCGGCGGACCAGGCGGACGACCTGCCGGCGCTCGCGCAGTCGCTGGACGAGGCGCTGCTGCGCGAGGGGCTGCGCCGGCACGGCGAAGAGGAGTCCGAGGGCTTCACCACCGCGCTGATCGCGGAGTTCACCCCGGGCCTCGAACAGGTACGGCTCGTCAACCGCGGGCACCCCGCGCCGGTCCTGCTCGGACCCGACGGGGCGGCGCGGGTGCTCGCGCCCTCGCAGGAGGCACCTCCGCTGGGCATGATGAGCCTGGGCCGGTGGGACGCACCGGTGGACACGTTCGCCTTCCCGCCCGGCTCGACGCTGGTCCTGCTCACCGACGGGTGCACGGAGGCGCGCAACCGCGACGGCGTCTTCTACGACCCGGCCGTGCGGCTGGCGCATCTGTGGAGCCGTCAGCGCCGCCTGTCCGGCAGGCCTCCCTCCCCCGGCGCCCTGCTGGACCTGCTGCTGCGCGACGTGACCCGCTACACGCACGGCCGGGTCCACGACGACCAGGCACTGCTCGCGCTGCACCGCTGCCCCGGCGGATGAGCAGGGGACGGGCGGCGGACGCCCGCGGGCCGGCGTCAGGCGGCGCGCCAGTAGCCGAGCGCGCTGATCCGCCGCCTGGGGACTCCGTGCTCGCGGGCGCAGGCGGCGAGGGCCCTGGTGGTCGCGGTGTCGCAGGCGATCCACACGTACGCCTCGGCCGGGTCGCCGAGGAGTCCGGGGAGGGTCTCGCGGACCCGTCGTACGAGGGCGGCGCCGCCGCCCTCGCGCCGCACCGCGTGCAGGGTGCGCCCGGGAGCCTCGGCCAGCCGGGCGGCCAGGCCGGCGTCGGAGTCGTGCACCGTCTCGAACCACACGGTCGTCCGGACGCCGTCGGGGGCGCCGGCGAGCAGGCTGGTCGCGGCGGGCAGTGAGGCCGTGTCGCCGATGACGCAGAGCGGCGCGGGCGGCGGTTTTGGCGGTGTGAAGCCGCTGCCCTGGACGGTCGCCTCGATGGTGTCGCCAGGCGCCGCGCGGCGCGCCCAGTCGCTTGCCCGCCCGTCGTGCAGGGCGAACTCCAGGGAGAACACGCCCCTCGCCGGGTCGGGGTCGACGAGGGTGTAGGCGCGCTGGTGCCTGCGGCCCTGGCCCTCGAACCACAGCCTGACCCACATGGTGGGGTGGACCCCGGTGGCGGCGAGCATCCCGCCGTCGGTGACCCGGATGCGCCGGTAGTGCTCGGTCACGCTCTCGGTGCCCGTCACGGTCAGTGTGAAGTCCTTGCCGCGCAGGAGCTTCAGGACCGCGCCCTCCCAGCCGTGTCCCATGGGACCACCCCTCCGTACGAAAAGCCGGACCGATATTAAGGTTAGGCTAACCTAACACGATGGGGGTGGGGGTCATGGAGACCGAGTTCTGGCGCGACGGCTGGGGCGTGCCGCACGTCCGCGCGGGGAGCCACGAGGCACTCGCCCACGGGCAGGGCCAGGTCACCGCGCGGGACCGGGCGTGGCAGCTCCACGTCGAACAGCACCGGGCGGAGGGGACGTCGGCGTCGTTCCTCGGGCCGTCCGCCGTCGCGTGGGACCGGTTCGCACGGCGCGCACGGCTCGCGGACACGGCGCGGCGCTGCTTCGCCGCGCTCGACCCGCGGACCGCGTCCTGGGTCACGGCCTACGCGGCGGGGGTGAACGCGGGACTCGCACAGGGGGCGGCGGCGGCACCGGAGTTCGCCGCGGCGCGCACGGCGCCCGGGCAGTGGCGGCCGTGGACGCCCATCGGGGTGTGGCTCTCCGCGCACATCCTCTTCGCCGGCTTCCCGGCCAAGCTGTGGCGCACGGAGGTCGCGAAGCGGCTCGGCGAGGACGCGGTCGACCTGTTCGCCACGGACGGACCCGGGACGAGCGGCAGCAACGGATGGCTGGTGCCGGGCGGCCTCACCGCGACCGGCTCCGCCCTGCTCGCGGGCGACCCGCACCGCTTCATCGAGGCTCCGGGCGTCTACCAGCAGATCCGGCTGGCCTGCCCGGAGTACGACGTCGTCGGTCTCGCCGTGCCCGGGGTGCCGGGGCTCGCGCACTTCGGGCACGCGGGCTCCGTCGCCTGGTCGGTCACCAACTCCATGGCGGACTACCAGGACCTGTACGAGGAGCGGCTGAGCCCGGGAGGCCCGACCGGGCTCACGGCCCGCGGGCCGGCCGGCCCGCGGCCCGCGCACCGCCACACGGAGGTGATCGAGGTGGCGGGCGCGGCTCCCGTGGAGGTCGAGGTGGTGGAGACCGAGCGGGGCCCGGTGGTCCTCGACGGATCTCCGGGCGAACCGCCTGGCGACCCGGCGGGCGGGGGCACGGCGGCCGTCAGCCTGCGCCATCTGCCGCGGGTGCGCGCCGACGCGGGCTTCAGGACGCTGCCCGCGCTGCTGCGGGCCCGCACCGTCGAGGACGTGGACCGGGCGCTCGACCACTGGGTGGAGCCGGTGAACGTGGTCCTCGCCGCGGACACGGCTGGGGGCCTGCTGCACCGGGTGGCGGGTGCCGTGCCGGTACGGGACCGGGCGGCCTCGCGCCGTGTCGTACCGGCACGGGACGGGCGCCACGCGTGGCGCGACGGGCAGGAGGCGGCCCCGCGCGCGCCGGTGACGGGACCCACCGTCATGGCCAACGCCCCGGGTATCGCGACGCCGTTGGGCGTGGAGTTCGCGCCGCCGCACCGGGAGCGCCGGATCCGCGCGCTGCTCGCCCGCGCACCGCAGGGTGGGTGGCGCGCCGCGGACATGGCGGCGATCCACACCGACACACTGCTCGCGTCCGCCGACACCCTGCTGACCGCCGTGGCCGAGGCACCGGTGCGGTCGGCGCCGGCCGCGGCGCTGCGCGGCCGGCTGCTGCGCTGGGACCGCCGGATGGACGCAGAGAGCGAGGGCGCCGCCGCGTACGCGCGGCTGCGGGCCGAGGTCGTACGCCGGGTCGCCGCGCACCCGGCGCTGGCGCCGCTCGCCGGTATCCCCGGGTACCCGGAGCCGTTCTCGCCGTGGCTCGCGCCGCTGCCGCGGGTCGCGTACGCGCTGGAGAGCCTGCTGGGCAGCCGGCTGGTGCCGCCGCGGGAGCGGACCGCGCTCGTCGCCGACGCGCTCGACGCGGTCGCCGGCGAGGGCCCGCAAGGCGCCCGTCCGGTGTGGGGCGACACCCACCGGCTGGTGTGGTGGCAGGCGCTGCCGTGCGCGCCTGCCACCGAACTGCCGCCGCTCGGGGGCGACCACGACTGCGTGCTGTCCACCTCCAGCGTGCCGGGCGCCACCGATCTGAGCGCGCGCGGCCCGGCCGCGCGCTACGTCTGGGACCTCCACCGGCGCGACGACAGCCGGTGGGTCGTGCCGTTCGGCGCGTCCGGTGTGCCGGACAGCCCGCACCACCGCGACCAGCTGCCGCTGTGGCTGCGCGGCGAACTCGCCCCCGTCACCACCGACTGGGGCCTGCTGACGAAGGAGACCGCCATGACCGCTCCCCGCACACCCTCCTCAGCCCCGCTCCACGAGAGCAGGGTCGACGGTTTCGGCACGGTCACCGTCACACCGCTGGACGCGGAGGCCGACGCGGACCTGCTGCACTCCTGGGTCAGCGAGGACCGCGCCCGCTTCTGGGGCATGACCGGCGCGACCCGTGACGAGGTCAGGGACGCCTACGCCCACATGGCGACGCTCACCACCCACCACGCCCACCTGGTGCGCCGGGACGGGACGCCGGTGGCGTTGCTCGTGACGTACGACGCGACGGCCGACCGGGTCGCCGAGTGCTATCAGGCGAGACCCGGCGACACCGGTATCCACCTGCTGCTCGGCCCGCCGCCCGGCGGCCGGGCCGACGCGGGCTTCACCGCGGCGCTGCTTTCGGTGATCGTCGACTTCGTCCTCGCCGACCCGGCGTGCCGCAGGATCGTCGCCGAGCCGGACGCCGCCAACGAGAAGGCGCTCGCGCGGTTCGCGCGCAGCGGCTTCGAGCCAGGGCCGGAGATCGTGCTGCCCGAGGTCGACCTGCCTGAGGTCCGGCTGCCGGCCAAGCGCGCCCGGCTGGTGGTGATGGACCGGGCCGCGGTGGCCGCGCGGGGGCACGCGGCCGGACGCGGCGCGGACGCCGGGGCGGGCGGCCCCACGGCCCCGGCCGGCGCCCGCTGACGGCCCGGCCCGGAGTCCTCTCCCTCCACCGCCCGCCCGCGCACGGGCGGGTCTCGTCCGGCAGGTCCCCGAGGTCCTTCGCCCAGCCACCGCCCGCCCGCGCACGGGCGGGTCAGCCGTGCCAGAGCGGGGGCGCGTAGCCGCGCGGCTTGTCCCCGACCTTGCTGCCCGTGTTGATGCCGTTCGCCTGGTACGCCGTGGTGAACATGGCGTAGACCGTGCGCGGCGCGACGGCGGCGGCCTCGTCGAGACGGGCGCGCGCGTCGGCGGGGAGCTCGAAGTCGAGCGCGGCGATGTTGCCCTCCAGCTGGCCGACGCTGCTGGCGCCGACGACAGCGGCGCCCATCCCGGGCTGGGTGACGGCCCAGTTGAGCGCGGTCTGCGCCATGCTGCGGCCGAGTCCGCCGGCCACCTCCTCCAGTACGCCGACGATGTGCCAGGCGCGTTCGTCGGCCTGCCAGGGGCTGGTCCAGACGGCGCCTTCCCTGCCGAGCCTGCCGTCCCCGGTGACGCCCCTGTCCCCCGTGCGGTACTTGCCCGTCAGGAGTCCGCCGCCGAGCGGGCTCCAGCCCATGATGCCCATGCCGAGGTTCCTGGCCAGCGGGACGTACTCGGCCTCGATCTCGCGGCCGAGGAGGGAGTAGGGGATCTGGAGGGCGACGAACGGGTTGAGGCCGTGGGCCTCCGCGTAGGTCTGCGCCCGTGCCGCGTACCAGCCGGGGACGTCGGAGAAACCGCCGTAGCGGACCTTCCCGGACCGTACGAGGTCCTCGAAGGTGCGCACCACTTCCTCCGCCGGGGTGAGGGTGTCCCAGACGTGCAGCAGCAACAGGTCGATGTAGTCCGTGCCCAGGCGGCGCAGCGAGTCCTCCACGGCCCTGATGACGTGCTTGCGGCCGTTGCCGCCCGCGTTGGGGTTCCCCGGGTCCGTGTTGTGGCTGACCTTGGTGGTCAGGACCACCCGGTCGCGGGAGCCCGACTCGCTGATGAGGCGGCCGAGGATCTCCTCGCTCTGGCCCGCGGTGTAGAAGTCGGCGGTGTCGACGAAGTTGCCGCCGGCTTCGAGGTAGCTGCGGAAGATCGGGCGCGCCTCGTCCTCGGTCTTCCCGAACGGCGCGTGGAACCCGGCCTTCCCGTAGTTCATGGTGCCCAGGGCGAGCCGGCTGACGCGGAGGCCGGACCGTCCGAGCAGGAAGTAGTGGTCGACAGACATGCGGAACTCTCTTCACTCGTCGCGGGGAGCGCGGCCGGGCGGCAGGCGCCGGGGCCGCTCCCTCCGGTGTGCGGACGGCCCGGGGGTGCGGCCCCGGCGGTCCGTGCGGACGGTCGACAAGAGTCGTCCGAAACTTCTGGACCCGCAAGTCCAGAAAAAAGAGGCGCCCTCACCCCGGGGGGCTCACGGGAAGGCCGGAAAAGAAATACTCCGAACGTGTGAACTTTTCCGTCGGACACCGCATCGGACTCCATGTACGACATCAACGAGAGGGTGAACGACATGGTGAGTGACCAGCGGTGGGGCAAGGGCAGGACGGCGGCCGTGGCACTGGGGGCCGTCGTACTGGCGGGCACCGCGGCAGCGGGGGTGGCCCAGGCGGCGCCCGCCGCGGCGCACGGCTCGGCGGTGCCGACGTGCTCGGCGTCCGGTCTCCAGGTCTCCCTGCACAGGAACCTGGCCGGAGGGATGAACCACCAGGGCGCCGTGATCCAGTTCAAGAACACCGGCAGCCGCACCTGCGCGCTGCTCGGCTACCCGGGACTCGGCCTGGAGAACTCCAAGCACCAGGCCCTCGCGTCCAAGACGGTGTGGGGCAACACCTGGTACGCGGCGTCGCCCGCCAAGAAGGCCGTGAGCCTCGCCCCCGGCCAGAGCGCCGAGGCGGTCGCGGCGTGGACCCATGTGAACACCGGGACCTCGGGTGCCACGCACGCCGCGTACCTGGAGGTGACGCCGCCGGCGTCCACCGTCCACAAGACACTCACATTCGACCAGTGGGTCGACGGCGGTGAGCTGAACATCACGGCGGTCGCCCGCACGGTGCCGCTCAACGGCTGACCCGGCCGCCCGCCGGGGGCGTACGGGCGGGAGCGCAGGAGGGGACGTGGGGCCGCGGGGCCGGGAACGGTCCGCGGCCCCTCGGCGTGCACGGGCAGGCCCCGCGGCGCGGGGCCGCTCAGGGCGTGTCGCCCGTCCAGTCCCACTTCCCGGAGGCCCCGGGCCGCGGCGTGTACAGGGCGCGGCCGCCCGCGCCGTACGCCCCGATCTCCGTGGGCAGCGCGGCTCCTTCGGCGAGCGCGGCGGCGCTCCAGCCCGTGACGTCGAGCAGCAGGCCGTCCAGCGGGCCGCCGACCAGTTCCCGGTAGGCACGGCCGGGGCGCGGGCCGGGGTCGGGGTCGTCGTGGTCCGCCCCGTACACGCGGCGCGGCAGCCGTATCGGTTCGTACATGCTCCGCAGCATCGCAGGCGGCACTGACAACCGGGGCGCGCCCGGGTCCTGCCGCGGGCGGTCGCCCGGCTCAGCGGGGGCCGGCGGCCGGCCCGCCCTGCGCGGCCACGGCCGCGAGGACCGCGGCGGCCACCTCCGCCGCCGGGCGCTCCTGGCACGTGTCGACGCGGGCGAGCGCGCGCCGCGTGACGATGTCGAGCATCACGGCCTGGTAGCGCAGTGTCCGGGCGAGGAACGTGTCGACCAGCGCGCGGCCCGCCGGGGGCAGCCGGTCGCGGCCCGAGGTGGCGTGGACGCGTGCGGCCAGCACGTCCTCGCCCGCGGTGAGCCAGACGGCGGCCGTGTGCGGCACGGTGAGCCGGGCGACCTCGGCGGGCCAGAGCGCCGACCCCTCCAGCACGAGCCCGGCCGTGTCCGCGGGTGCCAGGGCGCGCGCGGTGACCAGTTCCTCGATCCTCGGCCACAGCCGGCGGTAGTGGCCGAGGACGGACGTGATGAGCTGGTCGCCCGTCAGGGTGCGGTAGTGCTCGCCGACATGGGGCGGCACCTCGCGCTCCGGTGTCGGCCACGGACGCCCGGGGTGCCGCGCCAGGGCGTCCGTGGACAGGCGGTCGAAGCCGAGCCGGTCCGCCACCGCCCGCGCCACGGTGCTCTTGCCGGTGTGGGAGGTCCCGCCGATCAGGACCACGCGTACTGCGTTCACGGCGACGACGATACGGGGACGCGCGCCGCCGGGGCGCGGGCCCGGCGTCAGGTGAGGAGGCGCAGGGTGGTGTCGGCGCAGCCGAGGCGGACGGTCTGGCCCCAGGTGAGGTCGAGGGCGTCGCTCTCCATGCCGTCGCCGAAGGCGACCAGGCGCTCGGACTCGACGGTGACGGAGAGGTGTTCGCTCTCCGTGAGGAGGCCGGCCGAGGCGGTGGTCCCCGTGGCGGGCGAGGGCCACGCCTCGCGGACGAACCAGAGCAGGTGGCGCAGCCGGGGGTCGGGCAGCGGCAGGCTGCCGCCGCGCTCCTGCCACACCGAGCGCAGCCAGCCGGTCGCGCCGGTGCCGGTGCCGACGAGGACGCCGGACGAGGCCTGCGCCTCGCCGCCGATGCGGTAGCGGGCGGTCTGGTGGCTGCTGTGTCCGAGATAGATCTCGTTGAGCGCGAGGAGCCGCTGCGCGTCGTCGGTGACGGCCTCGACCATCGTGAGGTCCTCGTACGTGCCGTGGCCCGCGCCGGCGGCCGTCAGCAGCCCGGCCGCGTCGGCGGACCTGTGCCGTACGAGCACGCCGGGGTTGCGGCCCGGGTCGGTGTCGACGCCGATGACGGGCTGGCCCGTCAGGTACTTGGCCGTGTTGGCGACCAGGCCGTCCCCGCCCGCCACCACCACGATGTCCTCGGGGCCGAACAGGAACCGGTCCAGGTCGGCGCGTTCGACCCGGGCGCGCCGCCAGGCGAGCGGCACGGCCGCGGCCACCTCGGCGAGGACGCGCACGGCGCGCCGGTGGCGCTCGGCCGGCTCCGCGATGTCGCGGCCGTGCGCGGAGAGGAAGTAGGCGGCCTGGCCGTGGGTCCCGTGCCGGGCCACCAACTCCTCGTACTCGGTGGTGCGGTGGACGAGGACCGCGCGCGGGCCGAGGCTCACGCCGTGTCCCCGGGGCGGGCGCCGAGGCGGGTGAGCAGTCCGGTGAGCACGTCGGGCGAGACGGTGACACTGCCGATCCTCGGCATGTTCTCAGCGAACTTGTCGAGCCCCAGCGCCCGCAGCACCTCCGGGTCGGCTTCGCCGTGCACGCGCAGCCACGCGGCCTGGGCCTGGGCGCGGGCCTCGCCGGTGGTGCGGGCCGCGTCGGCCTCGGCCCGGGCGAGCCGCACCGTGCGGGCGGCCTCCGCCTCGGCCCGCACCCCGTCGGCGGCCGCGGCCTCCTCCGCCTCGCGGCGGGCGTTGGTGCCGCGTTGTTCGACCAACTGCTCCTCCCTTCTGGCGAGTTCGATGCGGCTGGCGAGTTCGTTCTCGGCGATGGCGCGTTCGCGCTCGACCGCGACCGCGCGCCGTTCGTAGGTGGCGCGGTCGGCGTCCTGCTGGACGCGTTCGCGTGCGGGGGTGCGCAGGGCGCGCTCGACGTCGGGCTCGGGGCGTACGGCGACGACGCGCACGTCGACGGCGGTGAGTCCGGTCGCGGGCAGCCGCGGGTCGGCGGCCAGCCCCTGGGCGATGCGATCACGGGTGGCGGGCACGCCCGTCATCAGGGCGTCGGCGAGCGGCATCCGGGCGAGGGAGTCGAGGGCGTGCTGTTGTGCGGTCTCCGTGAGGAGGGTGGAGATCTGCTCAAGGGGCGCGGCGCGCCAGGCGCCGGTGTCGGGGTCGAGGGAGAAGTCGAGGCACGCGGCAGCGGTGGCGGGCTCGCTGATCCGGTAGGTGACGGTCGCCTGGACGGACACGTCCTGGAAGTCGGCGGTCCTCGCATGGAAGGACATCGCCAGCTCCCGGTCGTCGACGGGGACTTCGGAGAGGGCGGCGTGCAGGGCGCGGAACCAGAAGCTCTGGGCGACGCCGTCGTGGACGAGGCGGCCGCGGTCGTGGTGGCGGATGTGGGCGGTGGGCGCGGAACGGAGGTGGCGCCTGCCGAAGCGGCGCGTGATGTCTGCCATGGGAACCCCTTTTCGTCACTCTGACTCTAAAGGAGTGGGGCCATTATCGTCAACTGGACGACAAGCGGCGGCCGTCACCGGATCCCCGCGCAGCGCGGGCGATTCCCGACCGATACGCGCGGAGGGTGTGACCGGAGTGTGGAGGGGCACACGGCTCGCCGGAGGTTGATAATCATGGTTCCTTTGCTTCTCGTCCTGCTGCTCGCGCTCATCCTGTTCGGCGCGGGCTTCGCCCTGAACGTCCTCTGGTGGGTCGCGATCGTGGTGTTCGTGATCTGGTTGCTCGGTTTCCTCGTGCGGCCGCACAGCGGGACCGGGTCGCGCGGCCGTTGGTACCGCTGGTAGCCGTCCGCACCACGACACACCACGCGTGGCGGCCCGCCCCGGGCAGTGTGTCCGGGGCGGGCCGCATCGTGCGCCCCTGCACCGGACCCGTGTCGTGTGCGCCCCGGTGACCGGGGCGCACACGACACGGGTCCGGTCACACGAAGGCGCTGTGCCCCGTGATCGCCCGGCCGACGATGAGGGAGTTCATGTCCCGGGTCCCCTCGTAGGAGTAGAGCGCCTCGGCGTCGGCGAAGAACCGGGCCGCGCCGTGTTCGAGCAGGATGCCGTTGCCGCCGAGCACCTCGCGCGCCCAGGCGACCGTCTCCCGCATTCTGGTGGTGCAGAACATCTTGGCGAGCGCGGCCTGGGCGTCGTCCAAGCGGTGCTGCTCGTGCAGCGCCGCCATCCGCACGACCATCCCCTGACACGCGGTGATGTTGGCGAGCATGCGCGCCAACAGGTCCTGGACGAGCTGGAACCCGGCGATCGGCCGGCCGAACTGCTCGCGTTCGAGCGCGTAGGCGCGCGCCGCCTCGTACGCCCCGATCGCACATCCCGTCGCGCTCCACGCGACGCCGCCCCTGGTCACCTTGAGCACCCGGGCGGTGTCGCGGAAGGAGTCGGCGCGGGCGAGGCGGTTGGCCTCGGGCACCCGGACGCCGTCGAGGACGATGTGCGCGTTCTGCACGCCGCGCAGCGCGATCTTCCCTTCAAGGGCCCGCGCGGTGAACCCCGGTGCGCCCTTCTCCACCACGAAACCCCTGACCTGGTCGTCGGCGACATCCCTGGCCCAGATGACGACGAGGTCGGCGAAGGTGGCGTTGCCGATCCACTTCTTCTCGCCGTCAAGCACCCAGGAGTCGCCGTCGCGGCGGGCCGTGGTCAAGAGGCCGAGCGAGGCGCCCGAGCCGACCAGCGGCTCGGTGAGGCCGAAGGCACCGGTCTTCTCCCACCGCACCATCGGGGGCAGCCACCGCTCCTTCTGCTCCTCGGAGCCGCACTCGCGGATCGAGCCCATCGCCAGGCCCGCGTGCACACCGAAGAAGGTGGCGAACGAGGCGTCGACGCGCGCCATCTCCATACCGATGAGGCCGGTCAGCAGATAGCTGCGCGGGGCGATGTGGTGGTCGTCGGCCCAGGTGCCGGTGATGTCCAGGTCGCGGATCTCGTCGCGCAGACCGAGCGGGGTCTCCCCCGCCTCCCAGCGCTCCCCCGCCCCCGGTGCGACCCGGTCCACCAGGAACGCGCGCACCCGGTCGAGCTTCGCGCGCTCGTCCGGGTCGAGCAGGTCCTTGACGTGGTAGAAGTCGCCCTCAGCCGCCCCCGAGTCGATGGTGTGCTTCGCCATGGCGCGTCCGTCCTTCCCCGATGATCCAGTTACCGGCGGGTACCCCGTCTCCGCGCCGGCAGGCCTGCGCGCCGGCTGCCGTGCGGCGCGTGCGGGTGCGGCGGGCGCCCCGCGTGCAGGTGTGCTGAGCGCGGTGCGGGGCCCGCCGGACGCGGTGCGGGCGCGTCGATACCCGACCGTGCTGGTGACGGGCGGATACCGCTGGGTAGCGTGGGACGCGGTCCGCGCCGGGGTTCCCCGTCCCGGCGGGAGCCGTCCCCCACCGGAGGTACCACCATGCAGCTCGCCCCGCGCTCGCCCCGACTCCTCGCCGCCCTGCTCGCGGGCTCCGGAGTCCTGCACTTCGCGAGGCCGCGCCCGTTCGACTCGATCGTGCCGCGCTCGCTGCCCGGGTCGCCGCGCGTGTGGACCTGGGTGAGCGGCGCGACCGAGCTGGGGCTCGCCGCCGCGGTGGCCGCCCCGCGCACACGCAGGGCGGGCGCCCTGGCCGCCGCGGGGTTCTTCGTCGCGGTCCTGCCCGCCAACGTGCAGATGGCGCGGGACTGGGGCAACCGGCCCGCCCCGCTCAGGGCCGCGGCCTGGGGCAGGCTGCCGCTGCAGGTCCCGCTGGTGGCGTGGGCGCTGCGGGCGGCCCGCGACTGATCCACACCCGCGAGGGGGCGCTCCGGACCCCCGGGACACCGCGGGAGTGGCCCTCGGCTGAGCCGGAGCCGCCCCGGAGGGCGCTCAGTCCGCGTCTGGCGGGACGAACAGACCGAACGTGCCGGTGAGTTCGAGCACGCGGCGCACGATCGGGCTGGCGCTGCGCACGACCACGGTCTTGCCCTCGGCCGCGGCCCGCTCGCGCACCCGCAGCAGCACACCCAGCGCGGCGCAGTCCCAGAAGGCCACACCGTCGAGGTGCAGGTCGAGTCCGCTCGGGGTCGCGCGCAGCGCGTCCACGAGGTTGCGCCCGAAGGCCTCGTGCGCGTCCCAGTCGACCTCACCGCGCGGCGTGACCACGATCCGGTCACTCTCCGACGAGTTGCTGAGGGTCACCAGGCAGCCCGGCCCCGCGGCGGGCGCCCGTCCTTGGCCGCCCCGCCGCGAAGCCGTGGCGCGGGCCTCCGTGTGCCTCGGTGCAGCTGACGCTTCCCGGGACATGATCACCCCATTCTCCCCGCGGTGGATCCCACCAGATGGCGGTCATCACTTACACGAAATATAATTCATGCTTTGGAGTGCGGCAATGGGGATCGGTCCCCTAACATGACCGGCATGGATGCAGTGCCCGAATCCCACAGTGGATGGACGTTCCTCACCAACCACGCGCGCGTGCTCGCCAGCGTCGCGGACGATCCCAACGTCCGCATCCGCGACATCGCAGCACGGTGCCGCCTCACCGAGCGGGCCGTCCAGCGGATCATCGCCGACCTCGAACAGGCCGGGTACCTCTCCCACACCAGGGAGGGGAGGGCGAACGCCTATCGCGTCATCCCGGGAAAGGTCCTGCGCCACCCCGCGGAGGCCAGCCTCACCGTCGGCTCGCTGCTCGCGCTCCTCGCGCGGGACGAGGTGGACCACACCCCGCGCACGGCCGACAACCGCTGACGCACGGCCTTAGCCGCTCTCCGCCGGCGGCAGGGCCGCCTCGACGGCGGCGGGCAGGGTGCGGACGACCTCGTCGCCGAGGCGCTCGAACTCGCGCCGCAGGAACGGGTCGGCCAGCCTGGCGAGCCCGTTGAAGCGGACCGTGGCGTCGTACGCGACCAGGGTCGACCCGTCGCGCTCCGCGAACGACAGGTCGTCGGTGGAGGTCGCCGTGTCGTTGCAGCCGACGAAGGTCAGGCGGTCCTGGTCCATCCGCGCGAGCCGGTACGTCAACTCGGTGCGCCGGCCCCGGAACTGGGAGACGTTGCGCCAGTGGGCCCCCTCGTACACCGGTCCCGGGTCGGCACGCTCGCACGAGCGCGTGCCCGGGTCCCAGTCGACGGCGTGCGAGAAGTCGGCGAGGTAGGCGACCACCGCGGCAAGGGGCCTGCGGACGGCCATCGTGCGCACTACGTGGACCATCGTGCATCTGTCCTCTCGGGCGGGCGGCGCCGTGGCCGACCGCGTCGGACGACGGAGTCTCCGGGTACCCCGGGGGCGGGCCGCGACGCCTGCCCGTCAGCGCCGGCCCGCGCCCGTCCGCCGCACGGGTGAACGGCCCGGCGGCCGGCCGGGGCGCGGGTAGGTGTCGAGGGCGGTCCATCCCCGTGCGGCCCCTGGACCGCCGCCCGTGCCAGGTGCGGCGCCCCGCAGCGGCGCACCGCGTCCGACCGCCGAGGGAGCCCCGTATGACCGACGTCCCCACCGCCCCGCCCGCGGGCCCCGGCGCCGTGCACGACTGGCCGGTCGACCACCTCGACGGGCTCGCGTTCGACCCCCTGCTGCACCGGCTGCTGCGCGAGGAGCCGGTGGCACGGGTGCGGATGCGGTACGGCACGGGGGACGCCTGGCTGGTCACCCGGTACGAGGACGTCAAGGAGGTCACGGCCGACCCCCGGTTCAGCAGGGCCCTGACGGTGGACCGCCCGATCACGTCCATGACGCCGCACGCGGTCGCGCCGCCCGGCGGGGTGGGACGCACGGACCCGCCCGAGCACACCGCGCTGCGCCGCCTGACCGCGAAGGCGTTCAACCGGCGCAGGGTCGCCGCCCTGCGGACGCGGGCCGAGCGCGTCACGGCGGAGCTGCTGGAGCGGATGCTCGGCGAGGGGCCGCCCGCCGACCTGACGGAGCATCTGACGGGCCCGCTGCCCGAGCGGGTGGTCGCCGATCTGATGGGGCTGCCCGCCGACGCGCTGCCGCGGCTGCGGGAGTGGCGGCGGGTGATCCTCTCCAGCGACCGCCCGGTGGCGGACACGGCCGCGGTGAAGCGGGAGATCGCACGCTCCTTCGGCGGCCTCGCCGACCTGCGGGCCGCGCAGCCTGGCGACGACCTGTTCAGCGAACTGGTGGCGGCGGAGCGCGCGGGCGCCCTCAGCCGCGCCCAGTTGGTCTCCTTGTCGGTGATGGTGGTGCTCAACGCGCTCGACCAGGTGCGCAACCAGACCTCCACCATGGTGTACGCGCTGCTCACCCACCCCGCCCAGCTCGCGGCGCTGCGGGCCGGCCCCGCGCTGCTGCCCGCCGCGGTCGAGGAGCTGCTGCGCTTCATCCCGCAGCGCAACGGCGTGGGCCTGCCACGGGTCGCGACCGAGGACGTCGCGGTCGGCGGCGTGCGGGTGCGCGCGGGCGAGGCGGTGTACGTCTCGTACCTGGCGGCCAACCGGGACCCCGCGGTCTTCGCCGAACCCGACCGGCTCGACCTGGCGCGGGCCGGGGCGCCGCACCTGGCCTTCGGTCACGGCGCGCACTACTGCGTGGGCGCGGCCCTGACCCGGATGCTGGCGGAGACGGTGGTCGGCGCGCTGCTGCGCGACCTGCCCGCGGCCCGGCTCGCGGTGCGCCCCGAGGAGGTGCGATGGCTGCGGGGCACGGTCAACCGCGGTCCCGAGTCGCTGCCGCTGGCCTGGTGAACCCGGCGGCGAGCCGCCTCCGGCTCAGGGCTTGACGAGGACGTGCGGGCTGCCGCGCAATCGTGCCGATGTTCATTCAGCGATACGTCACCGCTTCAGCCTCCTGAACACAAGGGCTTCCCCGACCACCGGCACCGGCGCCTTCGCCACCGACACCTGGGTGCCGACCGGCGGGGCCTCAAGGGCGAGGACACGTCGAGGCCCGCGACCGCGGGGCTGCCGCCCACCATCACCCCGTCCGCCAGCGGGGGGTACAGCCGGCACGACGACCTGCGCGCCGAGCCCGACACCGACGTCCTCGCCTCCATCGGCCCGTCGGGCTTCCCGGTGGGCAACGAGGCGGGCGCCATCTGGACCGGCGGGCACGGCCCGACCGTGCGGACCGACACCGCGTACCGCATGCTCCACGCCCACCTCGGCCACAGCTCCACGGACTACGGCCACGACACGACGCCGTCGCCGGGCTTCGGCAGCGCCCAGCGGACCCGGCTGGTCCTCCGGGGGCTGCTCTCGCCCGGCGGGGTCCGCACTCCCCCGGCCCCATGTCCTCATGTCCGCCCGCCCCGGCGACGGTTGGTACGAACCGTCGCCCACGGCCGGCCGGAAACACCTCGACGCGCGCCGCCTCCACCGCGAACGGCACGGCCGTACGGCGGTACGCCCGCAACGGCACCACCGCGCAGCAGTACCAGCTCAGGGACGCCGGCGACGGATACGTACGGAGGGCGACCGCACCGACCCGGCCAAGACGCCCGACGTCAGCGACGCGTCCCCGTCGTTCCGGACCCCGCAGCGGGGCCGAGACCGGGCCTTTGCGGTGCGGCCGGCCGCGCCCCGGGCGCCGTACCCGCCGGTCGCGTCCGCCCTGCCGTGCCGGGGCGGACGGGCAGGCGCATCCTGGGGGCATGCCGGGCGCGCCGATCGTCGTGCACCGGCCGTCGCACACCGGCGGCCGGCGGGTGACCGCGCACGGCGCGGTGCTCGGCCTGGCGCACGACGACTTCGACCTGGTGGAGCTGTTGCGGCGGGCCGGCCTCGACGACGCGTGGCCGCTCCTCGACAACCCGGCGTGGGTCGAGTGGCGCGGCGGGCGCGCCCACCACTGGGACGCGGCCTGACCGACCCGCAGGTCAGCGGCCCAGCGCGGCGGCGTCGCCCATCACGACCACGGGGTGCAGGGCCGGGCCGAGGGCGCGCAGCAGGGCCCGCATGTGGTCCTCGGAGAGGCTGACGCAGCCGTGGGTGGGTCCGCCGTGGTCCACGTGAAGCCAGACGCCGCCGCGTGCCGCGCCCACCAGGCGGGTCCAGTCGAGCGGCCGGGTGCCGCGCTCGCGGTTGCAGTCGGTCGCGACGACATAGTCGAAGGAGCCGGCGAGCGGCTCCTCCTCGGAGCCGGTCCCGCTGACGGCGAACCCGCCGGAGCGGGTGTACGGCACTCTCGTGCCGGGGTCCTTCAGCAGGCCGCCCGCGTCGCTGAGGGTGAACACGCCGACGGGCGTGCGCAGATCGCCCGCGAGGTGGTGGCCGCTCCAGCCGTGCAGCGCGTTGTGGGCCGCCCAGGTGCGCCCGGCGCGCCAGCCGTCCGCGGTGCGCCGGTAGAGCACGGCGGACGACGCGGGCGAGTCGGCGGCGCGGCCGGTGACCACGAGCGCCTGGCGGGTGCGGCCGGCACCTCGGCGAGGGTGCGGGGGCCGAGTCCCGGCAGCCGCCGCGGCAGCGCGGGGCGCGGCGGCGCGGCGGTGGTGCGGGCGGGCTCCGTGGGGGCGGGGACGCCGTCCGGGGCGGTGGCGGAGTGGGCCGCGGCGGGGCCGCCGCAGGAGGCGAGCGTGGCACCGAGTGCCGCCGCGGTCGCGAGGGGCACGGCGCGCCGGGCGAGCCGTCCGGCGGGAGCGCGCAGGCGCGTACGGGCCAGCGGTGCCATGGGGGTGGCCTTTCTGTGGGCGGGCCGGGGTGCCGCAGGGGCGCGGGCGGCAGGCGGGATCAGCGCGCGGGCGGTGCCGCACGGCCGCCGGGCGGCAGTCCTGGGGCGAGCGCGT